>CAZJBJ010000088.1:0-16033 GCA_964544295.1 uncultured Bifidobacteriaceae bacterium | reverse complement strand
GATCGATCTGGGCGTGGGCACCTCGATCCTGATCAAGGTCAACCAGATCGGCAGGCTCTCCGAGACCCTCGATACGGTCGCGCTCGCCGGTCGGCACGCCTACACCGCGATGATGTCGCACCGCTCCGGTGAGACCGAGGACGTCACCATCGCCGATCTGGCGGTCGCGACGAACTGTGGCCAGATCAAGACCGGCGCGCCCGCCCGGAGCGACCGGGTGGCGAAGTACAACCAGCTGTTACGGATCGAGGAGGGTCTCGGCGAAGCGGCCGAGTACCTCGGTGGCCGCGCCCTCGCCGTCCAGGGTGGCGCGCACCCGTGACCGCCTCCTCGACGCCGCGCTACACCCCGGAACAGGTGAGCCGTCGCCGCGCGATCATGCTGCGGACCAGCGTGGCGCTGGTGATCGTGGTCGGGTTGTTGTTCGTCGTCGTGTTCCCGGTCCGGGCCCTGCTCGATCAGCGCAGTGCACTCGATCGGTCACAGCACCGTCTCGAAGAGTTGCGACGCGAACGTCAGCGGCTCGAACGCGACGCGCAGCGACTCCAGACCGACGCCGAGGTCGAGCGGGTCGCCCGCGAGGATCTCGGCATGGTCCGTCCCGGTGAACAGGCGTACGCGCCGGTGCCGGGTGCGTCCACGACGACGACCACGTCGACACTGCCGCTCGCACCCTGAGCCGGCCTCGCTACGCTGACCGAATGACGGACCCCGAAGACGTCGAGCGCGTGCGCGCCCGGCTCGGTCGGGAACCCCAGGCCGAGTTCGAGGTGGTGGTGCGCGCCCCGGACGGCGAGCCGGTCGTGATCCGCAACGCCGCCTTCCTGTTCGACGGCACGCCGATGCCCACGCGGTACTGGCTCGTCGACCCCGAACTCAACCGGTCGGTCTCGCACGTCGAAGCCGGTGGTGGCGTGCGGGCCGCGCAGGCCGAGATCGGGCTCGACCGGGTGGCGGAAGCGCACGATCGATACGCCGCCGAGCGTGACGCGACCATTCCGCCGGACTACTCCGGGCCCCGGCCGGCGGGCGGTGTCGGCGGTACCCGGGTGGGCGTGAAGTGCCTGCACGCCCATTACGCCGCGTTCCTCGCGGGCACGGGCGATCCGGTGGGGGCGTGGGTCGCGGACCGATTGCGCGCATCGACGGAGGAATCGCCATGAGAGCCGCCGCGATCGACATCGGGACGAACTCGACGCGCCTGCTCGTCGGTGAACTGGATCGACCGGACGGCGAGCTGGTCACCCTGGCGCGGCACATGACGATCACCCGCCTCGGTCAGGGCGTCGACGACGCCCGCCGGCTGGCCCCCGACGCCATCGAACGGACGGTCGCCGCGCTGGCGGCCTACCGCAGGATCATCGACGACGTCGGTGGGGTCGACGTCGTCCGCGCCACCGCCACGTCGGCGGCGCGTGACGCGAGCAACCGCGACGAGTTCTTCGTTCCCGCGACCGATGCGCTCGGCGTGACCCCGGAACTGTTGAGCGGCGAGGAGGAAGCCCGCCTGTCGTTCCTGGGGGCGACGACGGGTCTCGCGTCGATCGCGCCGGCGCCGTACCTGGTGGTCGACATCGGTGGCGGTTCCACCGAGTTCGTCGTGGGGACCACCGAACCCGAAGGCTTGATCTCGGTGGACATCGGTTGTGTCCGCATCACCGAGGCGTGGCTGCATTCGGACCCGCCGACCGCCGAGGAGTTGAGCCAGGCCGTCCACGTGGTGCGCGAACACCTCACCGACGTCGCCCGGGAGGTGCCCGGCGCGGCCGGCGCGGCGACGCTCGTCGGGCTCGCCGGGACAGTTTCCAGCATGGCGATGATCGAGCAGGGCCTGGCCACCTACGACCGCGACCGCGTGCACCACTTCCGGCTCACCAAAGCGGCGGCCGAGGATTGCTTCCGGACGCTCGCGACCGAAGCCGTGGAGGACCGCCGGCACAACCCGGGGCTCGAACCCGGCCGCGTCGACGTGATCGTGGGCGGGGCGATCATCCTCGTGTCGATTCTGCGCTCGTTCGGCTTCGACGAGGTGCTGACCAGCGAGGCGGACATTCTGGACGGATTGGTGCGAGATCTCGTGGTCCGCGCCCGGTAGCGCTCAACTCGACGGTCGGATCAGCCGTTGACCTGGGCATGGAACTCGCGGAGTTCGTCGAGATGCTCGGCCGATTGAACGCGGACGAGATGCAGGCCATTGCCGTCGCGATCGAGGCGTCGCACCAGACCGCGGCCGACGAGGTCGAGGCGTGGGAAGACCTGATGCGCATCGATGACGCCCTGCGATCGTGCGGCCGTACCCGGGCAGGCGCACGCGCCGCCCACGAGGCCACCCAGGCGGTGCGAGCCGCCGCGGTGCAGTCCGGTGGTGACGTCTCGGCCACGGTCGTGACCCGGGTCGCGCGTGAGGCCGCACTTCTCGCTCGCGCGCTCGTCGCGGACGCGGCGGAACCGGTCGCGCACCTCGAACGCGAGTTCGCGGTGTCGTTGCGCTCCTCCTGAACACGCGATCGTCGCGCGGGCGGGTCGGTACCATGCGCGCATGACGCTTCCCGATCGGCTGTTGATGGGCCCCGGCCCGTCGAATCCCTACCCCGAAGTCACCGCCGCGTTCTCGCAGCCGCTGCTGGGGCATCTCGATCCCGAGTTCCTCCGGGTGTTGGACGAGACCTGCGACCGCCTGCGGACGGTCTTCGCCACCACCAACCCGCTGACGCTCCCGATCTCGGGCACCGGCTCGGCCGGGATGGAAGCGTGCTTCGTGAACCTGGTCGAACCGGGCGACGACGTGATCATCGGCGTCAACGGCGTGTTCGGCGAACGGATGTGCGAAGTGGCCCGCCGCGCCGGCGCGACCGTGATCCGGGTCGAGGCCGACTGGGGGCAGCCGATCGAGCCGGATCGGCTGCTCGCCGCGCAGGCCGAACACCCTCGGGCGCGGTTGGTCGCGGTCGTCCACGCCGAGACGTCGACCGGGGTCGAGAACGACATCGCGCCGCTCGCCGCGTTGGCCGACACCGATTCGCTCCTGCTCGTCGACGCGGTCACGTCCCTCGCCGGGATCCCGCTCGCGGTCGACGAGTGGAAGATCGACGCGTGCTATTCGGGGACCCAGAAGTGTCTCGGGGTGCCGCCGGGACTGTCGCCGGTGACCTTCTCGCCGCGCGCGGTCGAGCGCATCGGATCGCGCTCGGTGCCGGTGCAGTCGTGGTACCTCGATCTCGGTCTCATCGGCGATTACGTGGGGACCGCCCGCAAGTACCACCACACGGCGCCGACCGGGATGATCGTCGCGTTGCACGCCGGACTCGGCGCAGTGCTCGCCGAGGGTCTCGACGAGGTCTGGGCCCGACACCGCGACGTCGGCCGATCCCTGCAAGGTGCGCTCGACGCACGCGGCTTCGAGATGATCGCGCCGGCTGCGGCGCGGCTCCCGCAACTCACCTCGGTCCGGTTGCCCACCGGCCTGGACGAACTCGCACTCCGGCAGCGCCTGCTCGCGGACTACGGCATCGAGGTCGGCGGCGGCCTGGGTGCGTTCGCGGGCGTGGCCTGGCGGATCGGGCTGATGGGGCACACCGCCCGGCGCCGGTCGGTCAGTGCGCTGCTCGGCGCGCTCGACGAGATCCTCTGACGCGACCTCGGCGAGGGTCGGATTACTCGGCCGCGGCGGCCAACGCGGCGAGGGTCTGCTCCATGCCGGCGCGGTTGTGGCTTTCGCGGTCGGCGACGCCGGACGCGAACTTGCCGAGGAACTTCCCGATGCCGTTGCGGTCGTCGGTCCAGGATTCGACGACGTGACAGCCGGTCGCAGTCTCGGTGAAGTCGTACCGCCACGTGGCGATCGGCAGTGGCCCGGCGCGGACCACGAACGCGAAGGCTCGGCCGGGTTCGCAGGCGGTGACTTCACAGTCGGTCGACCACGACTTCTTCCCGTTGGCGTTGCGGCCCTTGAACCGGGCACCGACGGCCGCGGTCGACGCGCCCTTCACCCACTCGCCACCCTGGGACTCGGGTGACCACTCGCCCATGCGGGTGATGTCGGTGACGAGGGCCCACACCGTCTCGGCGGGGGCGGCGATGTCGCGGGCAACGGTGATGTCGGGCATGGCACACACTCCGGTTCGGGGGCGGGAGAACGGTACTGCGTTGGCCGCGGGTTCCGCCCGTGTGCACAGTCGTGCCCATAGGCTTCTGGGACCCATCGCCGAGAAAGCAGGGACCCCGTGGCAGGGTTGACGGTCGTGACCTGGAACGCGCAGGGCAGTCACGGATTGGACGTCGGGTCGGCGGCGGAAGGGCTGCGGGCGTTCGATCCCGACGTGGTGCTGATGCAGGAGGTGCAGCGTCGCCAACTCGGTGCCCTCGGTGAGGCGCTCGGATGTGCCCAGGCCCGGTGGCGGTTCAAACACTGGCCGGTCACGGTCCCGGCCGAAGGGCTCGGCATCCTCGCCCGACGCCCGCTCACCGCGGTGCACGTGCAGGTGCTCGCCCATCGATGGCGGTTCTGGGACTGGCGGCGCCGCGTCGCGCTCCACGCGACCGTCGACGTGGGCGGCCGGCCGGTGCGGGTCGTCGACGTCCACCTCGGGGCCGGGGTCACGATGGAGGAACGGGTCCGACAGGCCGAACGCCTGATGGCCGCGGCCCCGGACGCCCGGCTGATTGCCGGCGACCTCAACGGCGTGCCGGCGAGCCCCGTGATCGCGGCCTGCGAATCCCGCGGCTGGCGCGACGCGGAACGCCGGCATCGCGACGGTGGTGCCTGCCCGCCCACGAACTGGGAGCCGGGGCCTCGCACCGCAGCACCAACGCAGCGGCTCGATTATCTCCTCGTCGACGACACTGTCGGGGTCGTCGAGGCGTTCGTGGCCGACGACTGGGCATTCTGGGCGACGCTCAGCGACCATCTCCCGGCGGTGGCGCGACTGGAGTGCTGACCCGCTCGGCAGCGTGTGCCGCGGCGGGCGGGACGAGGAAGTGCTCGCGGTAGTAGCGCAACTCCTCGAGTGACTCGCGGATGTCGTCGAGCGCGCGATGGGTTTCCTGCTTCCCCGGTCGCCCCTTGTACACGGCCGGATTCCAGCGGCGACACATCTCCTTGAACGAACTGACGTCGATGCTGCGGTAGTGCAGGTACTGGTCGAGTTCGGGCAGGTGGCGGTCGAGGAAGCGCCGGTCCACGCCGATCGAGTTGCCGCACAACGGCGTGCTGTTCTCGGGTACGCGGGCCCGGAGATAGGCGAGCGCCTGGGCGCCGGCCTCCGCCAACGTGAGCGTCGAGGCCGCCATCTGGCCGAGGAGTCCGCTCTTGGTGTGCATGGTGCGCACGAAGTCGTCCATGCGGGCGAGTTCGTCGTCGGTGGCGTGGATGACGAGGTCGATCCCCTCGTCGAGGAGTTCGAGGTCCGAGTTCGTCAGGAGGACCGCGATCTCGACGATCGTGTGGTTGGTCGTGTCGAGCCCGGTCATCTCGAGGTCGATCCAGGCCAATGCGTCCGCATAGGGCGGACCCGGCGGCGCGGCGGCGGGACCGGTCGATGCAGGTTCAGTGGTGGTCACCCCGCCAGGGTACGCGTCCCTCCCCGGTATCCTGCGCCCGTGCCTGCCACGCCTGCCGCTTGGACCCCGTCGCCGGACATGCTCACCGAGAGCAACGTCGCCCGGTTCATGGCCGAGCACGGCTTCGACGATTTCGCCGAACTCCGGGCCCGCTCCATTGCCGATCCGGAGTGGTTCTGGGACGCGTTCGTCCGGTTCGTCGAGTTGCCCTTCGCCACGCCCTATTCGGCGGTGTGCGACGAGCGTGCCGGGATCGAGTGGGCGACGTGGTTCACCGACGGTCGACTCAACGCCGCGGCGGTGTGTGTGGACCGGTGGGCCGACGATGCCGACCGGGCCGACCATCCCGCCGTGCTCTGGGAAGGCGAGGAAGGCGTGGCGCGGTCGGTCACCTACGCGGAGCTGCGCACCATGACCGACGCGCTGGCCGGCGGACTCGCCGCGCGCGGGATCGGCGAAGGCGACGCCGTGGGTGTGTTCCTGCCGATGCTGCCCGAGACGGTCGCCGCGGTGATGGCGATTGCGAAGCTCGGCGCCATCTTCCTGCCGATCTTCTCCGGCTACGGGCCCGAGGCCGTCGCGGTGCGCCTGGACGAAGGCGAGGCGAAGGCGCTGATCACCGCCGACGGGACGACCCGGCGCGGCAAGGTCGTGCCGATGAAGGAGACCGCCGACGCCGCGGTCGCGTCGGTGCCGGGCGTGGAGACCGTCGTGGTGGTGCCCCGCCTCGGCCGCGAGGTCCCCATGGTCGCGGGGCGTGACCTGACCCTGGCCGAGTGCACCGCACTCGCACCGACGCCGCGATTCGAGACGCCGATGTTCGACGCCGAACACCCGCTGTTCGTCGCGTACACGAGCGGCACGACGGGGAAGCCGAAAGGTGTCGTCCACGTCCACGGCGGTTTCGTCGTGAAGATCGCCGAGGAGGTCGGCTTCCAGGCCGATTGCCGGTCGCGGCCGACCGGTGGCGACCGCGACGACGTCCTGTTCTGGCTGACCGACCTCGGTTGGATCATGGGACCGTGGCAGATCTTCGGCACGCTGGCGCTCGGCGCGACGATGTTCTGCTTCGACGGCGCGCCGGATCATCCCGGCCCCGACCGGCTCTGGGCCATGGTCGAACGCCATCGGATCTCGATCCTGGGGATCTCACCGACCCTCGTGCGCGCGCTGATGGCCGAGGGAGAGGAGCCGGTGCGCGCCCACGACCTCTCGTCGCTGCGGGTGCTGGGCTCCACCGGCGAACCCTGGAACGAGGGTCCGTGGTGGTGGTACTTCGACGTCGTCGGCGGGGGGCGGTGCCCGGTGATCAACGTCAGCGGCGGGACCGAGGTCGGCTGCTTCCTCGCCCCGCACGTCGTGGAACCCATCGCCCCCTGTTCGCTCGGGGGTCCCGCACTCGGCTGCGCGGTCGACGTGGTCGACGACGACTGCCAACCGATCCGTGGCGCCGTCGGTGAGCTGATCTGCCGGCGCCCCTGGCCCGCGATGACGCGCGGCATGTGGAAGGAACCGGAGCGCTACCTGGAGACGTACTGGTCGCGCTGGCCGGGCGTCTGGTGGCACGGCGACTGGGCCTCGATCGACGACGACGGGCAGTGGTTCCTGCACGGCCGCTCCGACGACACGATCAAGCTGGCCGGGAAACGACTCGGGCCCGCGGAAGTCGAGACCGCGCTCGTGGAACATTCGGCGGTGGTCGAGGCCGCGGCCATCGGGATGCCCGACGAACTCAAGGGCGAGACGCTCGTCGGCTACGTCGTCCTCGCCGCCGGCACCGAGCCGTCCGAGCCCCTGCGGGCCGAGCTGCGGGCCCAGGTGGCGGGCGCGTTGGGCAAGTCGTTCACCCCGTCGGCGATCCACTTCACCACTGCGTTGCCGAAGACGCGCAGCAACAAGATCATGCGCCGCGCGATCCGGGCGGTCGCGTTGGGCGAAGCCCCGGGCGACCTGTCCGGACTCGAGGATCCGGGCGCGCTCGACGCGATCGCGGCCGCGCGATGAGACGCCACGACGGACCGCGGCTGGTGGGCGACCGCGTGCTGTTGCGGCCGCTGCGGGCGCGGGACTTTCCGGCCTGGCGCGAGGTGCGGGTCGCGAGCCGTGACTGGTTGGAACCGTGGGAACCGCTCGCCGAACCGGGGGCGCCCGACCCGGCGAGCGACGTCGAGGTCTTCCGGGCGCGCTGCGCGGCGTGGGACCGACAGCGGCAGTTCGACGCGGCCTACGGGTTCGGGCTGTTCCTCACGGACGACCGCTTCATCGGCGAGGTCAGCCTGGGGTCGGTGCAGCGCGGCCCGTTCCAGTCGGCATCGATCGGATACTGGGTCGATCATCGATTCGCCGGGAACGGGTACGTCCCCGAGGGGGTCGGGCTGATCCTCGACTACGGCTTCGACGAACTGCGCCTCCACCGGCTGGAGGCGGCCATCGTCCCGCGGAACTCGTCGAGCCGACGGGTTGCCGAGAAGCTGGGTCTGCGCGAGGAGGGCACGTCGCTCGGCTACCTGCAGATCGCGGGCACCTACGAGGATCACGTCCGGTACGCGATCACCGCCGAGGAGTGGGCGGCGCGCCGGCCGAGTCTCGAGAACCTCGGCTAACCGAGCATCTTGAACGAGGTGCTCAACCGTTCGAACGGGCCCCGGTCGGGGTTCGGCGTCTTGGCGGTGATCGTGTACAGCCGATCGGTGCGCAGGATGAACCGGGTGTGCCAGGTGCTCGAACCGTCGGTGTAGACGAGGTCCTTGACCGCGACGTCGATGATCGGCGTCGGTTTCGTCTGGGATTCGATGCTCTTGCCGCTGGCGACCTGGCCGGCGGCCTGGTTCAGCGCGCTGGTGTAGTTGTTCAGGAGCGCTTCGGACTGGGCCTCGTTCGTGACGGTGAACTCGTACCCCGATCCGGGGTTGCTGGAGGCCGTGACGACCTGCCCCGACGCGTTGGTGTCGGTCGTGATGGTCGGCGCAGTCGGCATCGTGACCGTGAACCCGGCCTGGGGACTCGCGTAGGTCACGCCGACGTCCTTGCTGACGTAGCGGGCGATGAGCGAACCGGCCGACGGGCTGATCCACCGGGTCCAGACCCACCAGCCCACCGTCAGCACGACGAGCGCCAGACAGACCCACGCGATCAGCGTGGTGAGGGGGTTGCCGGCGGCGGGATCGACGACGATGGCCTCGACCGGCTCGTCGGTTTCGTCGATCTCAACCACGAAGGGAGCGTACCGGGACGCGATACGCGGGAAGGGTCAACGACCCCGAGGCGCCGGATCGAACCGGGATCGCAGCGACCACACCTGGTGTTCCAGCTCGAACCGCATCGCCGCGTCGTGCTCGACGATGGTCGGCGTGTGGCGCAACGTCTGTTTCGTGCGCACCGAGAGTTCCCGCGCGACTTCGCCCGCCCGCGTCGCCATGGCGATCGCGTGGGCGACCAGGGCGTCGTCGGCGACGCACTCCCAGGCGAGGCCGATCTCGGCGGCCCGGGGACCGTCGATGCGCGCGCCGAACAAGTTCATCGCGGCACTCGCCTGGGGTCCGACCGCTCGGTCGAGCAGCCAGGTGTTGCCACCGCCGGGGTGGATGCCGATGCGGAGGAACCGAGCGTCGAAGATCGCGCTGGTGCCGGCGAGGCGGACGTCACAGGCCAGGGCGAGGTTGAGTCCCGCCCCGACGGCCGGGCCGTTCACTGCCGCGATGGTGGGCAACGGCGAATCGAGAATCCGCAGGAACCCGGCGTAGATGTCGCGCACGTCGGCCGGTTCCTCGGTGCCGTCGGCCATCGCCTTCAGGGCGTTCACGTCCGCGCCCGAACAGAACGCCGGGCCCGCGCCGGTCACCACGATCGCGCCGACGTCGGGATCCGCGTCGAGCGCGTCCATGATCGAGAGGATCTCGGCGACGAGCGGCGCGGTCATCGCGTTGCGCCGTTCCGGGTCGTCGAGGGTCAGGAGCGCGACCCGATCGTGGCGTTCGAGGTGGACGGGCATCGGGGTCAGCCTTGGTCGCGGACGATGGCGGGGGAGTGCCGGAAGAAGGTCTCGACGTCACGCTCGTACCGATACGAGGGCCGGTTGCTGCCGACGGCGGTCTCGAGGCGCAGGCTGCGTGCGAACGCGTCGACCGTGCCGGCGGTCGAGTACTGGTAGCGAAAGCCGGTGCGCTTGAACGGGCTGTTGTCGACGGCGCGCCCGTAGCGGAGGAGGCTCAGGACCTCGGGCGGCAGATCGATGATCCGGGCGAGGCGGAGCGGTTCGACCGCCCACTGGGTGAACACCGGCGGGAGCGCGATCCGTCGGCGGCCGACGATCGCACACACCTCGCTCCAGGGGAGGGTCCCGTCGCCCGCCACGTTGAAGATGCCGGGCACGTCGTTGCAGGTCGCGTAGACCATTGCGCCGGTGACGTCGTCCTCGTGGGTGAACTGCATGCGCGGATCGAAGCCGAGGATCTCGGGGGCGAGCGGCAACCGCAGCGCCCGCGAGAACGGCGTGGTGACGTCGTCGCCGAGCACGTTGGTGAACCGGAGCTTCGTCACGGTCACGTGGGGATTGTCGATCGCGAAGTCGCGCACGAACGACGCCGCTTCGAGGAGCGACCGCTCGACCCGGGTGCGAGGCGCGCGGGTGCGGGGCATCGACTCCCGGAAGAAGTACGGATCCTGGTAGTTGGCGCCGTAGGTGAGCGTGGAGCTCTTCACGATGACCTTGCGCACCGGGCTCCCCGCCGCACCGGCCGCGGCCAGCAGGTTCATCGTGCCGATGACGTTGATCTCATGGAGTGCCCGACCCGGCAGCTCGGTGGAACCGACCACGAGGTGGGTGTGCAGGATCGTGTCGACCTGGGTGGCCCGCACGATGCGATCGAGGATCGAGTAGTTGGAATCGGCCTTGACGAACTCGGTCCGTTCCAGCGGGAGCCGGGGTTCGTCGGTGTCGAGTCCGACGATCATCTCGACGTCCGGATGGGCCTCGAGCCGCTGAGCGAGGTGGCTGCCCCAGAACGTGCCGAGGCCGGTCACGAGAATGCGCATGCCCATGGCTCAGCCGAACCAGACGTTGCGGCGGGTGCGCAGCATGTCGTAGAGGGCGTCCTGGATGGCGTCGCGGATCCGGTCGGATTCGGCCATCACCTGCGCGCGTGGGTACCGCTCCTGGTCCGGCGCGACGTCGAAGTACACCGGGGGCAGCACGCGGATGCGGAACTTCGCCGGGAAGTAGATCGCCGCGCCGAGCGGACCGAACGCGAGCATGTTCGCGGTCACCGGGAAGTACGGCAGGTTCGTGAGCGCGGCCAGTCGCCGGCTCTTGAACATGATCGGCATCGCTTCCTCGTTGCCCACGACCGCGAGCGGGATGACCGGCACGCCGGAGCGCATCGCGATCTCGATGAAGCCGGCGCGGCCGAATCGGTGCAGCTTGTACCGGTCGCGGTAGATCTTCCCGGTGCCCTTCGTGCCTTCGGGGAACACGAGCACCAGTTGGCGGTCGTCCTTCAGGAGCCGGTACGCATTGTCGGGGTGCGCGGGGACGCCACCGAGTCGTGACCACATGGTGCCGACGAACGGGATGGCCCGGAACAGGTTCTCGGCGAGGCCGTACACCGGCCGATGGAGCTCGGTCTCGATGCCGTGCATGATCACCGGCGCGTCGGCCGGGATCGCACCCGCGTGGTTGGCGACCAGCAGCGCCCCGCCGTCGTCGGGGATGTGCTCGAGTCCTTCCCATTCGGCGCGGAACCAGTGCCGGTACATCGGGTCGTAGAGGCGGCGCGCGAGTTCGCGCATGTGCTCACTGCGACCGTACGCGTCGACATCGCCGCGGCGGATCTCCTGTTCGCGCGGCTCGAGATCCAAACGCTCCGGTCGATCGTCGCGCGGGGTCGGGACGAGCGCGACGCTGCGGGCGACCTGGCTCTCCGCCTCGGTGAGGTCGACGACGGGCGCGACGCGACTCGGGGTCGCGGTGGTCGTGTCGTCGGGCTCGGGCACGTCGGTCACGCAGGCTCCGAAGGGGTTGTCACACCGTGAGGCGAACGCCGCACTCGGCAAGGAAACCGCGGAATCCGCGCCGATGCAACTCGCGGCCCGGAGCTGCTCGCCCCGGCGTCCCGGCGCGGGATCAGCGGGGTGCGGTCGCGCCGGTGACGGCCCACCGATCGGAGCGGAATCGCCAGTACAGGCCCACCCAGCGGGCCAGGATCCAGACGCTGAACGCGGCCCACAGCCACGCGAGCGTCGCGCCCCGCTGGACCACGATCGCGAGCACGACGCCGTAGAGCACGCCGGCCGCGACCATGGCGAGGGCCAAGTACCGCGAATCGCCCGCCCCGATGAGGATCCCGTCGAACACGAAGACCGCGGCGGCGACGGGTTGGAGGGCCGCGACGAACCACAGGACGGTTTCGGCGTTCTCGAGTACCAGCGGGTCGTCGGAGAAGGGGAGGACCAGCCAGGGCCGGGTGATCGCGACGACGAGTCCCAGTGCGAGACCGGCGGCGACTCCCAGGGTGAGCATCCGCCGCGCGACCGCCCGGGCGTTGGTGGCATCGGACGCGCCGAGGTAGCGGCCGATCAGCGCCTGACCCGCGATGGCGATCGCGTCGAGGGCCAAGGCCAGGAACGTCCAGATCTGGAATCCGATCTGGTGGCCGCCGAGCGCCGCGTCGGAGATCCGGGCGGCCACCGCGGTGGTCGCGAGCAGGGCCGCGAGCAGCGACCCGGTACGCAGCATCAGCTGACTGCCGACGACCGCGCCGGCGCGGATCCCTGCCGCCCGCGCCCGCAGGGTCGCGCCGGTGGGTCGGGCCCGACGGACGACGATCGCGACGAACACCGCGGCCGCGCCCACCTGCGCGAGCACGGTGCCCCATGCGGAACCGGCGATCCCGGCGTGGAGCCCGTAGACGAACAGGATCTCGAGACCGAGATTCACGACGTTGGCACCCACCGCGATGTAGAGCGTCGTGCGGGTGTCCTGCATGCCGCGGAGGTATCCGGCGCCGGCGAGGGCGACGAGGACGAAGGGCGCGCCGACGAGCGAGATCCGCAGGTACTCCTCGGCGAACGGGCGCACGTCGGCCGATGCACCCATCGCACTCACGACGAGGGGGACGGTCGCGATGCCCGCGATCGTGAGCGCCAGGCCCAGCCCGATCGCGAGCCACATGCCGTCGATCCCGTGTTCCGCGGCCGCCTTGACGTTGCTGGCGCCGAGGTGGCGGGCGACGGTGCCGGTCGTGGTGTAGGCGAGGAAGTTGAAGATGCCGAAGACCGCGGTCAGCACGACCGCGGCGATGGCGATGCCACCGAGCTGGCGGGTGCCGAGGTGTCCGACGATCGCGGTGTCGGCCAGCAGGTACAACGGTTCGGCGATGAGGGCCCCGAACGCCGGCACCGCCAGTCGCAGGATCTCCCGGTCGAAGGGGCTCCGCCACGCGATCGAGCGTCGGGTCCCCGCAGCCATCACCGCACTCTCTCACCTGCCAGGTCCGGAGGCGTCCCCCTGCTCCCCCTCCCTCTTCCCCCTCCGACTTTTGCACGAAGTTGTACCCTCGGCGGTACAACTTCGTTCAAAAGTCGAGGTCGGCGGCCGAAGCCGGACGACCCAAAGAGATGGTCTCACCCTCGTGCGATCCTGCGGGGGTGGATGGAGTGGGCGCGACGAGGTTTGCCGCGATGGCGAGATTCCTGGCGGCGGAGAGCCGGGAGGCGGGGCTGGCGGTCCCTGCGTTTCGGAGCCCGCCCCGGGTGCCGGGCGTGGCCCGGACCATCCGGCGGCTCGGCAACGGTGCCGTCGTGGCGATTCAGATCCGGGGTCGGGAGGCCGATGCGGTCGCGGCCGACATGGTGGAAGGGATCGTGCTGACCAACCGTTTGGATCCGTCGGTCGCGGAACCCATGCGCCGGCGGCTGCTCGATGCCGTGCTGCCCAGGGAGATCGATCTCACTGGGACCGGCCCGGTGGCGCGGCCTCCACGGCGGCAGCCGCCTGCGCCGGCCCGATTGGATCGCAGGCAGACGCAGGCGGCGTGAGCCGAGTGTCGGTTGGCGGTCCGCGTCAGCTGGCGGTGATCGCCTCTCGGTGAGGTTCGGTCGCGACCTCGATGCGGCGGGGCTTGGACCGTTCCGACACCGGGACAGTCAACGTCAGCACGCCGTTCTCGTAGCTCGCCTCGATTCGGTCGGTGTCGAGACCGTCACCCAACGACAGCTGGCGGGTGAACGTGCCCTGCCGTCGTTCGTTGGCCATGATCTGGTCGCCGTCGATCTGCTGCCAGTGCCGTTCGGCCTTGACCGTCAATGAGTTGCGCTCGACCGTGAGGTCGATCGATGCCGGGTCGACGCCCGGCAGGTCGAAGTGGAGTACGAAGCTGTCGCCGTGGCGGTAGGCGTCCATGGGGATGCTGGCCTGCCGGGTCTGACTCCAGGCCTGCTCGAACATCCGGTCGAACTCGTGCATCGGATCGAATCTCATCAGCATGCTCATCGGTGATCCTCCAGAGGTCCGGCACCGGGGTGCCTCCTACAGATAATCAACATAATGATCGGTATTATGTTGATTGTCAAGCGCGGATCGACGAAGATGTGGCCATGCCGCGATCCGGACGGGACGGGATGTCCCGGGCGCTCACCGCCCTGGTCGACGAGTGGCTCGCGGCCCAACGCTCGGCGAACACGCGGGCGGCCTATGCGGGCGACTTTCGACGGTTCGCCGGCTGGTGCGCGGACCACGAGGTCGACCCCGTGCGGGTCGACGCCCGCGAGCTCCGTCGGTATCGCACGGCGGTCGAGCGGTCGGGTGTGAGTAGCGCGACGACCGCTCGGCGCCTGGCGGTGGTCTCGTCCTTCGGAGCGTTCGTCACCGAACGGGGCGCGGCCACAGGCTTCGCCGTGGTCGGTCGTCCCGCGGTCACGCCCAGTCGCGTCGTCACCACGATCGACGATGCCGACGCCGCGGCCCTCCTGCGCGCGGCCGACGGGTTGGGTGCGCGCGCCGGACTGTTGCTGCGACTCCTCATGCTCGACGGCCTCAAGGTCGGTGAGGCGATTGCGGCCGATGCCGCGCACGTCTCGGGGAAACCGCCCGCGATGTCCTTGGTCGTCGGCCGGCGCACGGTGCATCTCCATCCCGACACGAGCGAGACGATCGACACGTATCTGCGGAGAAGGCGGGCTGGGCCCCTCGTCCTCAGCGCCGGTCGGGCGCGCCGGACCGATCGCCTGAGTCGGTTCGGCGTCGACTACCTCGTCAAGGAGGTCGCCCGTGCGGCCGGAGTGGAAGGCTCCGTGTCGGGCAACACGCTGCGTCGTCGGTACGTCGTTGCTGCCCATGCGGAGGGCGTCGGGCTCGACGAGATTCAACGTCGAGCCGGTCACGCCGACGTTCGCACGACCCGTCGATACCTCTCCTGAACTCGACCCTCGTGCGTGCGTGGTCCTGCGGACCCCTAACCTGCCTTCCCAGGCCCGGGTGGCGGAACGGCAGACGCAGGCGGCTTAAACCCGCCGGCTTCGTAATGGAGCGTGAGAGTTCGAATCTCTCCCCGGGCACGCCGACGTGGCTCCCCACACGGGAACGCTGTCCTGACCGGCGAGAGGTAGGTTCCGGCCATGACGACATTCGACACCGTTCGGATCGCAGCGGTACAAGACACGCCCGTCGTGCTCGACGCCGATGCAACCGTCGACAAGGCGATCATGCTGTTGGCCGAGGCCGCCGATGGTGGCGCCAAGCTCGTGGTCTTCCCGGAGTGCTTCGTTTCGCTCTATCCCAGCGGATTTTGGGCCGCGTCGGCAACGTCGTGGTCGGGTGAATACAACGAACTGTGGGAGCGCATGTGGGCGTCGAGCGTCGATGTCAACGGACCTCTCGTCGATCGTTTGGCCAAAGCCTGCGCCGAACGGGATCTCCACGTCGCGATCGGTGTCAACGAGCGGGAAGACGACCGTCCTGGCTCGTTGTACAACACGCTTCTGGTCATCGGACCCGAAGGCCTCTTGTCGCGCCATCGCAAGCTCATGCCGACGATGCACGAGCGACTCTTCCATGGCGTCGGCGCGGGTGACGATCTTGATGTCGTCGACGTGCCCGGTGTCGGCAGGGTCGGCGGGCTCATCTGCTGGGAGAACCGGATGCCGCTCGCACGCTGGCGCGTCTACGAGGGTGGCCCCCAGATCTGGCTCGCGCCGACGGCCGACGACAGCGACGGCTGGTTGGCGTCGATGCGCCACATCGCCATTGAAGCCGGCGCCTTCGTCGTCAGCGTTCCCCAGTTCATCCCGACAACCGCCTTCCCGTCGGACTTCCCCGTTGCGATCCCCGAGGGGGTCGACGTCTTGGGTCGTGGCGGCGTCTGCATCGTCTCGCCCAGTGGCGACGTCATCGCGGGACCGCTCTACGACGAGATCGGCATTGTCACCGCCGACTGCGACCTGCGGCAGGCGTTGCACGCCAAGCGCTACTTCGACGTCG
>CAZJBJ010000087.1:0-16286 GCA_964544295.1 uncultured Bifidobacteriaceae bacterium | reverse complement strand
CGCATGCACGTTCCGTTGACCACGCTCGACTTCCTGTACCGGGCGGAGACGGTCGCCGGCCACCGTACGGCCGTGGTGGACGAGCCCGCCCCGCCCGGTGGGAGCCTCGGGTCGATCACCTACGCGGACCTGGCCCGGCAGGCCCGATCGATCGCGATCGCGTTCGACGACCTCGGCCTCGCCGCGGGTGAACGGGTGGCGATCCTCTCGCCGAACGCCGGCCGCTTCCTCACCGCGCTGTTCGGCATCCCCGCCTACGGCCGGGTGCTCGTGCCGATCAACTTCCGCCTGAACCGCGACGAGATCGCGTACATCGTCGAGCACTCCGGTGCGTCCGCCCTGCTCGTCGATCCGGAGTACGACGAACTCACCGCGGACATCCCCACCGCGCATCGCTTCGTACTGGGTGCCGACACCGACGCGGAACTGTTCGGCCGGACCGGCACCCCGCGCCACACCGCCGACGACGAGACCGCCACCGCCACCATCAACTACACGTCCGGGACGACCGCGCGGCCCAAGGGCGTGCAGATGACCCACCGCAACCTGTGGCTGAACGCGGTCGCGTTCGGGTGGCACATGGGCGTCACCGACCGCGACGTCTACTTGCACACCCTGCCGACGTTCCACTGCAACGGGTGGGGTCTGCCGTTCTCGGTCGCGGCGATGGGCGGCCGGCAGGTCGTGATCCGCAAGATCGACGGCGAGGACATCCTCGGTCGCATCGAGCGCGAAGGCGTGACGTTCATGGCCGGCGCGCCCGCCGTCGTCGCCGCCGCGCTGGACGCGGCCGCGGCCCGGGTCGAACGCGGCGAGCCGGTACCCGGGCGCGACACCGTCCGCATGGTCGTGGCCGGCGCGCCGCCACCGTCGAAGGTCATCGAACGGGTGGAAGCGGAACTCGGTTGGGAGTTCATGCAGATCTACGGCCTCACCGAGACCTCACCGCTGCTGACGGTGAACCGCGGCACCGAGGAGTACGACGACCTCGACCCGGCCGAGCGCGCCCGGCGCCTCTCCCGGGCCGGTGTTCCGGCGATCGGCGTGCGCATGGACGTGGACCCGCAGGGCGAGGTGCTCGCCCGGTCGAACCACGTCTTCGAGGGGTACTGGGCCCAGCCGGAGGCGACCGCCGAGGCCATCGTCGACGGCTGGTTCCACACCGGCGACGGCGGCGAGCTCGACGACTCCTACATCGTGATCTCGGACCGCAAGAAGGACGTGATCATCTCCGGCGGTGAGAACGTCAGCTCGATCGAGGTCGAGGACTGTCTCTTCCAGCATCCCGCCGTCGCCGAAGCCGCCGCGATCGGTGTGCCCGACGACAAGTGGGGCGAGACGGTGAAGGCCCTGGTCGTCCTGCGCCCCGGTCACGACGACATCGACGAGGCCGCGCTCATCGCCCACTGCCGCGATCGGATCGCCCACTACAAGTGTCCGACCAGCATCGAGTTCCGCGCCGAGCTCGCCCGCACCGCCACCGGCAAACTCCAGAAGTTCAAACTCCGCGCCCCCTACTGGGAAGGCCGCGACAAGAAGGTCAACTGACCGACGACCTGCCGCGTGACGCCCCGCCCGTCGCGTGCCCTCATCCCTCGACTTTTGCACGAAGTTGTACACCCGGGTGTACAACTTCGTGCAAAAGTCAGTCCGCGCGGTTGCGTTCGACGGTCAGGCGGTGCCAGGCACCGCAAGCGGTTCAGTCGCTGACGGTGCGGATCAGGAGCCAGTGCCTGGTGGGATCGGTGATGAGGAGGGCGGCACCGCCACCTTGGGGTGAGTTCTCGACGGTGAGCACCTCGCCCTTCGAGGTGCGGACATGTCGCACCGGTGGCGTCGGGCCGGGACCGATGCCGAGCTGGTGGGCATAGCGTCGCATCACCGGTTCGGCGTCGCCGTGGATGCGCAGCACGACGGTGTTGTCGTATCGACCCACTTGTGCGGCGTCCGCGGCAACGGTGGAACCTGGCTCGAGGGTGAAACGGCGGTAGTCGCGGTTGAAGCCGTTGTTCTCCTCACCGAACTCGGTGCCGGGTGCGACCGCCAACCGTCGCTTCGTGACCCGCGGGAGCGACGACATCCTGGCTGCTCGCCGAGCCCCTCGATCGGGTGCTGACTCTCCGGGCTGGAACTCGACGACGGCGTGGTGACTGGGGCCACCCCACCTCGTCTGGACGGTGACGCTGACACCACGGCCGGGAATGCCGGCGGTTCCACTGCAGGACAGCCAGCTGGCCCGCTTCGGATCCGCGGTACCGACGGCGTAGCTGCCGGCGCCGATTCCGAGTTCACACGCGTTGGCTCCACTGCCGGGCAACGTGATGTCGCGACGACGCGCCTGATGTACGAACCGGTCGTACACGCCGATCGGGTCGTCTTCGATGGTCATGACCGCGAGTTCGTGCTCGCCCTGCCGACCGGGAATCGAGAACACCGGTCCGACGAGCCGGGCTCCGGCCGGCACGACGAACCCGTACGCAAGGGCAGAGCCTGAGGATCCCTCGACCCTCGAGTCGGACTCCGTGCACCCGGCCACCACCAACGCCGCGGCGAAGAGCCACGCGATGCACCGATCCATGAGCACACCGTACCGATCGCATCCGCTCGTGCAGTCGCGCGCGCAAGAGGCCGAGCCGCGAACCGCGTCGCCCAACGGTCGTCCTCGAGTGCGATCGTCGAGCTTCCCCCCGGGTTCCGGCTCGTCGCGACCGGTGCGCTTCCCGCCCACGGGGCCCCGACTCGCGGGTCGACTCGGTCGCGCTGGGTGACCACGACGGCTTCATAATTTCACAGGAGCAGGGCAACCCCGCTGCGTTGACCATCGCCTTGTTCTGGCAGACCACGGTCGAGCACCAAACCTGCTCCAGAGGAGCCAGACCCCTGATCGAGCACACGATCGTGAACGGCAACATCGTCATCCGGACCCGCGGCCCTGTGAACGACCGGGTGCGAGCGGCCATGGGCATGGTGGAGCGGGGTCTGACCGCCGACCTCGGCCCTGAGCGGCCATGTCAGAAACTGGGGATCACGCGTCCGCGGACGCGTCGGTTCGACGGAACCAGGTGGAGGCAGGCTGCAAATCTGAGCGAATGACGACGAGCACAGACGCTGGTTCCGGGGCGACACCAGCACCGCGTCGCCGAATTTCGGCGATGCTCTGGCGATGAGTTCGAGCGAGCAGCTCATCCAGCGCGCACATCTCCTTCACGCCAAAGTCAACGGGCATCCGGAGCACTGCCCCGTGGTGGTGCCCGAGCTCGTCGCGATGCTCTCGCGATCAGATGATTCTGAGGTCCTCATCGCGATCGTTGACGCTCTCGGCGCGGCATGGAACGAGGAGGCGTGCCTCGCTCTCCTTCCGTACGTCAGCCATCTCGACGATGACGTGCGCCTCTCGGTTGCCCAGGCGCTGCCAGGCGGGGTCGCTCGCCGTGAGGCCGAGGCGCGGGTCGCGGCAGCCCTGATGGTGCTGGCAGAAGACAGCTCCGCCATAGTCCGTGACTGGGCGACATTCGGACTCGGCGCAATCCTCGACATCGACAACGCCGCGGTCCGCGCAACGCTGCGAGCGCGGGTCTTCGACTCAGACATTGACACCAGGTTGGAGGCAATACGCGGCCTAGCCATGCGCAGAGACCCTCAGATACTCCCAACTCTCCGTGACGAACTCCAAGGTGAGACGGTCGACTGCCTCGTTGTCGACGCGGCACGTGCGTATGCCGATCCGAGCCTCGAACCACTATTGGTCCAACTCGCTGAGCGTTGGGACGAGGACCACGACCTCCTCGCACGTGCGATCGCAACATGCCGCGCCGGAGAGCCAGAAGACTGAGTGGGTGGCCACCCGGCACGGGCAGGGTCTGCCGATCTCCGCAGGTGTGATCAACCGCGCCCCCCGGGCACCCAAGCGTCACATCGCCGGTGAGGTGCGTTCCGCGGAACGTGGCAGAAACTGGGAATCACGCGTCCGCGGACGCGTGACTCGTCGGAACCAGGCGACGGCGGTGTGTCGTCACCGAGCGAGTTCAGACCGACGGAGTGTCAGCGACGGCGGGCTGCATGTCCGAGCGAATGACGACATGCCGCCGTCGCCGACCCGCCCGGCTCACCGGTGGTCGATCGCGACCGTGATCGCGCCCGACTTCTCCTGATCGGCGAGCGCGGCGAACGCATCCCGCCACTCGTCCAGGCGGAACGTGTGGGTCAGCATCCCGGTGAGGTCGATCCGGCCCGACCCGACCAGGTCCAGGTAATGCGCGATGCCGTGCTTGCGGACGCCGTCGACCTCCTCGAACCCGAACGCATTCGACCCGGTGAACGTGATCTCCTTGAAGTACACGGGCGTGTCCTCCCAGCGCGCCGGCCCGTGCATGCCGAGCTTCACCAACGTGCCCCGCGCCCGCAGCACCCGCGCCCCGACCTCGAGCGTCTCCGCCGCACCGATCGTGTCGTAGACGACGTCGACGCCGCCGGGGAACGCCATCGGCAACCCGTCGGCCGCCTGGAGCACACCGCCGGACCATGCGGCGATGGTCTCGACGAGTTGTTCGCGCGGTTCGGGGACGACGGTGACGGCACCGAGAGACTCCGCGAGCGCGGTCTGGGTCGCGAAGCGGGCCACGGCCATCACCTCGACCGTCGGGTACAGCGCCCGGAGGATCGCGATGGCGCTGGTGCCGAGCGCGCCTGCGCCGTACACGACGACTTTCGAGTCGGGGCGCGGCGGGTGGCGGGTGATCCCATGCAGGGAGACGGCAAAGGGATCGGCGAAGACGGCCTGCTCGTCGCTGATCGAGTCGGGCACCTTGAACAACATCGAATCGTGCGCGGCCATGAGTTCACCGAACCCACCGGGAACGTCCTTGCACATTCCGGTGTGGATGCCCGGCGCCATGGGCCCGACACCGAACGACCAACACTGGCTCAGGTCGCCCGCCTGACACGCCGGGCACCACTCGGCCACGCCTCGCGGACCACACGTGAGCCACGGGTTCAGCACGACCCGGTCCCCGACTGCGAGGCCCTCGGTCTCGGGTCCGACGTCGATCACGTCGGCGACGACCTCGTGCCCCATCACGTGCGGGAACGACACGAAGTTCTTCATCGGGTTGTCCCGGAAGGACCCCGACCGTTCCGGCGACGTGAAGCTCGCGTAGTCGAAGAACGCCTGCTTGGACTCGGAGCCGCAGATGCCGACCAACCGCGGGCGGGTCATCACCCAATCCGGGCCGAAGCGGGTGGGTTCGTCCATCTCCACGACCCGCATCGGTGCCGCCGCCAACATCTTCAGGTTGCGATTGTCGGTCTCGGGCTCGGGAACGGACTCGGGCTCGGTACCGAAGAGGAGGGCGCGCATCCCCGCAGCGTATGACGCTCCCGTCAGATGTGCATCGCCCTCACACCCGGCGCGACCCGGCCCGCGACGGCCCGCGAATGCAAGAGTGGGCCGATGCCCGAGGAAGCCCGACTCCTGCTGCGCAACGTCCGACTCGGATCGGCGCGCGGCACGATGTTCGTGTTCGACGACCGACTCGAACTCTCGACCGACGACGGCGAACGCACCATCCCGATCACGCAGCTCGAACGGGTTGCGAACCGCCGGTCACTGCGCGGGAGCCGCCTCCT
This sequence comes from uncultured Bifidobacteriaceae bacterium, assembly GCA_964544295.1. Classification (GTDB taxonomy): domain Bacteria; phylum Actinomycetota; class Acidimicrobiia; order IMCC26256; family JAENVU01; genus JAENVU01. Next base: position 10,661 of record CAZJBJ010000087.1, on the reverse strand, counting down.
GCTCGCCCTGAACGACGGTCAGGTCATCGAGATCCGGCGCCTCAGCGCGTCAGACACCGCCATCGCCCATCGCACCATCCTCGCCATCGCCCGCGCCGCCCACTGAGGCCGCCGCGGCGGCCTCGTTCACGACGGGCTCCGGCCGACCTGCCCCCCTGCCGTTGCCGAGATAGCGGATGAGGCTCGCGGCGAGACCGTCGAGGCTCCCGCCCCCACCGCCGGTGACGAGCACCTCCGGCACCACGGTGATGTGCCCGTCGGCCACGGCGTTCGCCACGGCGACCAGCGCGGTCGCCGCTTCGCCGAGCGCTTCCTTCTGAGCTTCGAATCCGGTCGCTCGGGCGACGCCGAGTGCCTCGGTCGCCTTCGCCTCGGCCAGACCGACCGCCTCGATCTTGGTGGCCTCCGCACGACCCGTGAGTTCCACGTACGCCGCCTCACCGGTCGCCTCGGCCTGTCGTGCATCGGCGCGGTTGCGTTGGATGTCGACGCTGACCTGGGCGTTGGCGAGTTCGGCCTGCATGTCGGCGGTGCCCTTGGCCTTCTCCATCTGGATACGGGTGGTCTGGGCCCGCTCCATCTCCTCGAACGTCGCCTTCTCCTGGTTGGCGATCTCCCGCTTGGTCAGCACCTCGACCAGTTCGGCCGGGAAGTGGACGTCCTGGATGTACACACCCTTGGTCTCGACGTCGTAGAGCTGGAGGTACTCGGTCACGTGGACGAGCGCCGCCTGCTGCACCTGCATGCGGGTCTCGATGAACGTGACGGCGGGCTGGTCCTGGAGCGTGTTGCGGAAGTGGTTGCCGACGGCCGACTGCAGCACCTCGTTCACGAGGTTGAGCATCGTGCCGACCATCGAAATGACCTTCGGCGCGCGCGTGTCGGGCACGTGGATCTGCACCTGCAACTCGATGGCGAACACGAAGCCTTCCCGGCTCTTGCCCTCGATCGGCGCAAGGTGCGCGTCCAGGTTGTGCGAGGCGCTCACCTCTTTTGACCAGTTGAGCGTGAGGATCGACGTCGGCACGATCTCGGGCGCGTAGCACCGCGGGTTGATCGGGTACTTGCCGGTCCGCAGTGGCTCGCGCCAGATCCCGCGGTGACCGGGCGACACGATCGAGCCGAACTTGAACTCGCTGCCGGACGTGTCGAGTGTCGGCAACCCGACGAAGGACTTGATGACCGCGACCTCGCCCTGGTTGACGACGAGCATCGGCACCATCTCGACCCGGACGAGGAACGGGTTCAGCAGGTACGCGCCGTAGAGCAGCGGGTCGTGCTGCAACCCGATCTTGCCGCCGGCGGCGAGGAACGCCTGGATGTCCTGATAGTTGTTGTGCTGGACGTTCTTGTTGCCGAGCAGCACCTCGATGATGCGGGCGTCGGTCTCGCTCGTGGCCGCACCCCGCTCGACGGCTTCCTGCTCCATCGCGGTCACGTCTTCGTAGCCCATGAGACGACTGGCGATGTCGCCCGACGGCAGCGGCTCGCCTTCGAGCACGGTCACGATGCCGATCATGTCGACCGGCCCCTCGGGGGAGATGACGACGACGCGCAACGCCTCGGCGGCGAGGCCGAACGACGCCGGTGTCAGCATGCCGCCGCTCCCCCGGACCTGCGCGGCGATGTCGGGCGACACCGGCACCCCGTAGACCTGGCCGGGAGTGAGGACGAGGAACGCGACGGGGTGGATCGGCACCAACGTGCCCGGTGGCAGCACCGGCCGCTGCACACCCTTCTGACCGCCGCCGTCGATGAACGCGCGCAGATTCGAGAAGTTGCCGAACTCGGGCTTGAACACGCCGCTCTTCGCGCCGATGGGGAGCGCTTGGCCGACCTGGGCGATCACGACGCCGATCTCACCCGCCGGCACCTGGACCCAGGGGAACTTCTGCACGGCGTAGATCGGCCAGAGCTTGAGCCGCACGCCCGGTGTCAACAGCTCGGCCTGGTACCCGGCCTCGCCCCGGAAGGCGATCGGGTTGTCCTCACTGAGCTTGCGAAACGCGAACCGCTTGTTGACCAACCCCACCTGCGCCGGACCGATCAAGTGCACCGACTTGAAGAGCACCACCGCGACCACGAACACCGCAACCAGCACACCGATGATCACTGCCCACTCCTCGATCGACGCTATGTATGCCCTCTTCGTACCACTCTTCCCAGGCGTTCGGGTACCACGTTCCGGGGCCCGACCGGGCAGGATAGGGAGATGGCACGGCGTCTCCACGGTGAGGTCCACCGCTCCGATCGCATCGGCTGGCTGCGCGCCGCGGTGCTGGGCGCCCAGGACGGGGTCACCTCCACGGCCAGCCTGCTGATCGGCATCGCGGCCGCCAACTCCGGGCGCAACGAACTCATCGTCGCCGGGGTCGCGGCGGTCGTCGCCGGCGCGATGTCGATGGCCGCCGGTGAGTACAACTCCGTGTCCTCTCAACGAGACACCGAACAGGCCGACATCGCCCGCGAGACCGCGGAGCTCGAGGAATACCCGGACGTCGAGCTCGAAGAGTTGACCCAGATCTACGAGCAGCGCGGCCTCGATCGCCCGCTCGCGCGGCAGGTCGCCATCCAGTTGACCAAGACCGATGCGCTCGGCACCCACGTGCGAGACGAGCTCGGCATCCACGATGGGGGATCGGCCCGACCGGTCCAGGCCGCGGTCGTCTCCGCGATCGGGTTCGTGCTCGGCGCGGCACCGTCGGTACTGCTCGCGACGCTGCTGCCGTCCGGCGCCCGGATCGCGGGCGTCGCCGTCGCCGCACTCTTCCTCCTTGCCGTCGTCGGCGCGACGGGCGCGCGTCTGGGCGCCGCGCCCATGACCCGCGCCGCGCTCCGGGTGACGCTGATCGGCGGCGTCGCCATGGCCCTGGCCGCCGTCATCGGCAACCTGCTCGGCACCGTCGTCTGACCTCGCCACCCCTCGAACTTGCGTCGAGAACCCCGCGGATCGGCCGGGTTATTGACGCACGTTCGACTCGAGGGCGGGGGCGAGATCGCCGTGGGGGTCGACGCTGACCCCGTCGAGATCGAGCCAGCCCGCCATCAACTCCAGCTCGGTCGCCAACTCGGCCGCGACCTCCGGCGCCGGGATCGGGTCCTCACCGAACGCTCCCCGCACGCGCAGCAGCTTCGCCGCCCGGTCCGCCTTGAGGTCGACGCGGGCGACGAGCCGGTCGCCGAGCAGGAACGGCAGCACGTAGTAGCCGTGGACACGCTTGGGTGCGGGGACGTAGATCTCTATGCGGTACCGGAAGTCGAAGAGCCGCTCGGCCCGATCGCGATGCCAGATCAACGAGTCGAAGGGTGAGAGCAGCGCGCGCGCCTGGACGCGGCGGGGCCGGCGCGCGGCCGGGTCCAGGAAGGCCGGCTGCTTCCACCCGGCGACCTGAACCGGGACGAGCAGGCCCTCCTCGACGAGCGCACCGATCACCGGACGGGTCTTCGGCACGTTGAGCCGGAAGTAGTCGCACAGGTCGGCGATCGTCGCGACGCCGAGCGAGCGCGCCGCCCGCAGCACCATGGCCCGGCGGGACTCGTCCTCGGTCAGCGCCGGTGCCTCGACGTGCTCGGCGGGGAGCATCCGGTGGAGGAGGTCGTACTCCCGCTCGAAGTTGGCCCGACGCCGAGCCGAGATCTTCCCCTGGGCGAACAGCACCGCGAACGCGCGCTGGGTGTTGTCCCACCCCCACCATGGCCCGGTCTTGCCTTCCCGGTCGGCGATGTCACTCGGCGCGATCGGACCGCGGTCGGCGACCTCGGCGTGGATCCGATCGACGACGTCGGGGTGATCCTCGGCCATGCGCCGGATCCCTGACCAGCGGATCTGGCCCTGGTCCATCTGCCAGCGGAACCACGACAGGGTCTCGATCGGGAGGAGCGACGCTTCGTGCGCCCAGTACTCGAACAGCTCTCCCGTCGCGAGCAGCTTCGGAATGAGGTCACGAGGATGCGGGCCGAGCCGCGCGAAGAGCGGCAGCTCCTGGGACCGCACCAGGACGTTCACCGAATCGATCTGGATCAACCCGACCCGGTCGAACACCTTGCGCACATGGCGGCGATCGATCCGACCGCTCGGGCGCGGATCGGCGAACCCCTGCGCCGCGAGCGCGATCCGACGCGCCTGCGCGCGACTGAGCTCGATCACCGGCCGTCCCGCCCGATCGCGGCCAGACTGCGCCCATGCGCACCCGAGCCGACATCAACGAACTGTTCGACCTGACCGACCGCGTCGCCATCGTCACCGGTGGCAGCCGCGGCATCGGCCGCGCCATCGCCGAGACCTACGCCGCGTGCGGTGCCAAGGTCGTGATCGCGAGCCGCAAGGAGGCGGCGTGCGTCGAGGTCGCCGACGCGATCAATGCCGCGGGCGGCACCGCGATCGCCGTTCCCGCCCACGCGGGCAAGCTCGACGATCTCGAAGCGCTCGTTGCCGCGACCGTGGAGGAGTTCGGCGCGATCGACATCGTCGTCAACAACGCGGCCAACGCCCTCGCCCTGCCGATCGGTGCGATCACCCCGGACGCGTGGGAGTCGTCGTACGGGGCGAACCTGCGCGGGCCCCTCTTCCTCGTCCAACACGCGCTCCCCCATCTGCTCGCCAGCGGTCGCGGCACCATCGTCAACGTCATCAGCGCCGGGGTGTTCACCCACGGCACCTACGTGTCGATGTACTGCTCGGCGAAGGCGGCGATGTTACAGATGACACGGGCGATGGCCTCCGAGTTCGCGAGTCAGGGTCTGCGAGCGAACGCGCTCGCGCCCGGTGCGACCGACACCGACATGGTGCGCAACACCGATGCGGCCGCTCAGGAGTCGATGACCAACGCGGCGCTGATCAAACGATTGGCGAGCCCGGAGGAGATCGCGAACGGCGCCCTCTTCCTCGCGAGCGACTCTTCGAGTTTCATGACCGGCCAGGTGCTCGTCATCGACGGCGGCCTGACGACCTAATTGCTCGTACGCTCGCCATCTCGGTGCTCGCGGATGCCGTGGGCTCGCTGCCTCGCGGTGCGCATCCGCGAGCTCCGGCGCGGGTCGTTAGAGGCTGAGTTTGTTGTGGTCGTGGACGCAGGAGCGCTCGGCACCCGAGGCGATCTGACCGGCACCGACGCCGAGGAGTGAGGCGAACGGACCGCAGTCGTTGGCGCGGATCCACACGTGCACCTGGATGTTCGGGTTGAACTTCGTGAGTGGCGCCTTGCAGTTGCCCTCGGCGTCGGTCAATCCACGCACCTGCGGACCCTTGTCGCCCTCGGCCGGGGTGAAGCACAGGTTGTCGTGGTGGTGGAACTGCACGAGCGGGCTCTCGATCGGGTGCGGGTTGTCGAGCGTGTACTTGCTCGGCAGGATGAACATCGCGGCCTCGAGCGTCCGGGCACCCGTGGCGCGGTCGACCTTGTAGACGAGCGACTCCGGCTTGTTCGGGTCGAAGATCGTGTCGTCCTCGATCCAGTCCCAGTGGAGCATGTGCTCCTCACCGGTCAGACCGTCACCGATCGACTGGAAACCGTCGGCGGCCGCCACCGCGGGGTCACTCCACTTCGGCAGCGTCTTGATGGTGGCCTTCAGCAGCTCGGTGGCGTCCTTCTCCTGCTTGGGCGACACGCCCTGCACTCCGGACAGGTTCACGCTGTTGACGTCGATGAGTCCGTCGGCGGTGTACTGCAGCGGGTTCGCCAGCGTGAACGGCTCGGGCTCCGCGGCGGTGGCACAGATCTTGCTGTTCTTGTCGGCGAAGTCGGACTCCATGCAGCGCATGTCGTGCTCGCCGGCGTCGTGCGAATGGTCGGACTTCGGCTTCGGCTTCGGCTTCGATGCCGGCTCGCCGGCACTACTCCCACACGCGGTGGCACCGAGCGCCAGCGCCACGACCACGATTCCGAATACACGCGAGGAACGCATCGACCAACTCCAGGGGTTCGAACGGTTCGCTTACCCTATTCGGTACTTGCACGCACCGTGCAGTCGGGTCAGTCCGATTTCGCCTTGCCCTTGGCCTTCTGCTCCTTCTTCCACGCCCGCACCCGGGCGAAGGCCTCGGGCGAATCGATGTCGGCGACCGAGCGCGGCGTCGCGTCGCCGAACGGCCCCGCCAGCCGCTCCCACCCGGCGGGCGCCTTCCCGAGCCGTTTCCCCAGGATCGCCAGGAAGATCCGCGCCTTCTCGTCGCCGTAACCGGGCAGCGCGCGAATCCGTTCGAAGACGACCTCGGGGTCCTTCTGGCGCCGCCAGAGTTTCGCCACGTCCCCGTCGTACTCAGCGACGACGTGCTCACAGAGCGCGTGGGTCCGCTTGGCCATGGCCGACGGGAACCGGTGCAACGCGGGCTTCTCCCGGAAGATCTCATCGAGCGCGTCGGGAGTCATCGCCGCGATCGCGTGGGCGTCGAGACCCCCCAGGCGCTCCTTCAATCGGGCCGGACCTCGAAAGGCCCACTCCATCGGGACCTGCTGGTCCAGCAGCATCCCGATGACGAGTGCGAGCGGTTCGTCGACCAGGAGCGCGTCGGCATCGGCGTCGCCGGTGATGGGGAAGGTTGCACGAGCCATCGGCTCAGCGTACGCGCGAGTGAGTCCCGGCCACGAGGGGCCGGGACTCACTGACACGAAGCCCGATGCGATCAGCCGAAGTTGATCACCAGCTGCGGCGGGTTGGTCCCCTGACGGCTGGAGAACGCCACGACGTTGCCGGACGCATTCGTCAGCGTGAAGCTGTACTCCCCACTCGCGGTCACCACCGGGGTGACGTCGAACTCGACCCACTGGCCGAGGGTCGCGTTCTTGCTCGCGCTCAGCGCCGCGCCCGTGGTCGCCGGCTTCGTGTTCCACGTCGTCGCCGTCTCGGACCAGGTTGCGTTCGCGCTCCGGAACAAGGACCCGGTCGAGTTGCTGGCGTCGGTGACGTAGAGACGCACCTTGGCCGAGACCGGCGTGGCCGGGAGCGCCCCCACTGAGAACCGGAACAGCGGCTCGTAGGCCGTGCCGCCCTTGCGGTATCCCTGCATCGAGGTCGCCGTGCCGAAATTGGTCGTGGCCTGATCGGAGCGCACGTAGGTGTCGGCCACCGCGGTGGTGGTGACCGGCGCCGGCACCACCTTGATCAGCCTGGACGTGCTCGTCGACCCGTTCGCGTTCCCGACCGTCAACGTCGCGGTGTACTGCCCGAGCGTGGTGTAGGTGTGGGACGGGTTCTTCGCCGTCGACCCGGTGCCGTCGCCGAAGTCCCACAGGCGGGACGAGACCGTGCCGGCCGTCGTGTCGGAGAACTGCACCATCAGCGGTCCCGGCCCGGTCGTCGGCGTCGCGGTGAATGCAGCTTGCGGCGGTGCGTCGGCGAGGTCGAACACGAACACCGCGTACTGGAGCGGATCGCCGGTCGGGCGGGAGTCGTAGCCGTCCGAGACGAAGAGCTGGCCGTCGATGAGCTCGACCGCGCGAGCATCGATGACTCCGAACGGGGTCATGTCGAAGTCGTAGCCGGGGATCACCGACCAGGTCGCGACATCGATGACCTCGAGACGCTGGGTCGTGGTCGTGGCGACCATCCGCTTGCCGTCGTTGGTGAAGGTCACGCCGGTCATGCCACCGTTGAGACCGGTCACCGTGTTCGCGGCGCCGATGGTGTTGGTGGCGTAGTCATAGGACGCCACGCCACCCCCGTGGGTGAAGAACAGACCGACGCCGGGACGCCAGCCGGCCCCCGTGGGGTCGGTGCCTTCCGGCAGCGCCTGGTACGACTCGACCTGGAACTTGCCGTCGACGTCGCGGAGCATCCGGTACGCCGTCGGGTCCATCAGACCGGTTCCACAGCAGTTGCCGGAGAACCCGTACAGGACGTCACCGGTCGGGTCGTAGGCGATCGACTCGAAGTCGTCGGACCGGGACAGCCCGGCCGGACTACCGACACCGCCGACCGGGAGCGCGTCGGCGAAGTCGGTGCGCGGGATGGTGCGGCGCAGGATGCTCGTCGTCGCGTCCACCTCATAGAAGCGGTCGGAGTTGTCGTCCGACAGCCACAGCGCGTTGTCTCCGGGAACGTACGCCGACCCTTCGAGGTCGTGCGCCAGGGTGGAGGTGTTCGAGAACGGTGCCGCGGTGAAGGTGCGGCTCAGGACGAGGCCCGGCGTCGCGGGCGATGCGAGACCGCCACCGTTGATCGCTGCGTTCGCGAAGCTCAGCACGAGCTGCGGCGCATTGGCACCCTGGCGACTCGAGAACGCGACGAGGTCGTTGCTCGGGTTGGTGAGCGTGAAGCTGTACTCACCGGCGGCCGTCACCGTCGACGTGACATCGAACTCGACCCACTGACCGAGTGGCGCGTTCCGGCTCGCGCCGAGCGACGAACCGGTGGTCGTCGGCTTGTTGTTCCAGGTGATACCCGTCTCGGACCACGTGGCCGACGAGGTGCGGAAGAGCTGGCCACTCGTCGCACTCGCGTCGGTGACGAACAGTCGGATCTTCGCGCTGGTCGGCGTCGCGGGCAGTGCCCCGACCGAATAGCGCCAGAACGGCTGGTACACGACGGCGTTCCTGCCGCCGGTGTTCTGACTCTGGATCGTCGTGTCGTTCCCGAAGTTGGTGCCCGTCGCGTTCGACCGCACGTAGCTGTCCGCGACCGGTGTCAGCGTGATCGGGGCCGCGGTCACGGTCACGAGGTTGGTACTGATGCGGGTGTTGGTGCCGCTCGGAGACGTGACCGTGAGCTTGACCGTGTAGGTGCCGCTGGCCGCGTACGTGTGGCTCGGACTCTGCAGGGTCGACGTCGTGCCGTCGCCGAAGTCCCACGACCAACCGGTCGCGCCGCCGACGCTCGCGTCGGTGAACTGCACGGGCAGGGTCGCAACGCCCGCGGTCGGCGATGCCGTGAACTTGGCATTGAGCAACGGCGGGTTCACCGCGACCGTCACGACATTGGCCTGCGTCGTGCTGGCCGTGCCCTTCGAGTTCGTCACCGTCAGGCTCACGCTGTAGGTCCCAGGGTCACTGAAGGTATGGACCGGGTTCTGCTCGACCGACGACGTGCCGTCGCCGAAGTTCCAGAGCCACTGCGTCGGGACGCCGGTGCTCCGATCGGTGAACGTCGTCACCAAGGGCGCAACGCCAGTGGTCGGCGCGGCCGTGAAGTCGGCCGTCGGTGCCGCGGAGCCGTCGACGATGTCGAACACGAAGATCCCGTAACGCAGCGGGTCCCCCGTCGGGCGGAAGTCGTACCCGTCCGACACGAACAGCTGGTCGCCGATCACCTCGACCGCACGAGGATCGATGATGCCGAAGGACGAGAGGTCGAAGGACCACCCCGGCACGACCGTCCAGTTCGCGGTGTCGACGCGGTAGAGCTTGTTCAGGTGGCTCGTGACGAGGAGGTCCTTGCCGTCGGGTGTGAACGTCGCGCCGACGAGACCGACATCCACCCCCGTCACCGGGATCGGCGCGCCGACCGTGTTGGTCGCGTAGTCGTAGGGCGTGATGTTCTGGCCCTTGACGAAGTAGGTGCCACCGTTGGGGCCGGCCCGCCAGCCGGCGCCGGTCGGGTCGGTGCCCTCGGGGAGTGCGTTCCAGTCGGTCAGCTGGAACGTGCCCTGGGCGTCGCGCATGAGCCGGTACATGGCCGGATCGAAGGGCGCGACACCACAGCAGTTGCCACTGGTCGCGTAGAGCGTGTCGGTGTTCGCGTCGTAGTTCAGCGACTCGAGATCGTCGACGCGCGTCGGCCCGGGCGACGCGCCGGTCCCGACCTGCGGAGTGGCCAGGAAGTCGGCGGTCGGGATGACCCGACGCAGCTCGTTCGTGGTCGCGTCGGTCTCGTACATGCGACCGAAGTTGTCGTCGATCAACCACAGTGCGTTGTCCGCGGGTACATAGGCCGAGCCTTCCTCGTCCCGTGCGGACGTCGTGGTTCCCGCGAACGGGGACGTCGTGAACACGTGGTTGAGACGCAGGCCGACGTTCGGAGGGTTCGGGAGGCCCGAACTCGTGGCGTTGGCGAACGTGAGCCGGAGTTGTGGGGCGTTGGCGCCTTCCTTGCTGGAGTACGCCACCGGGTCCGCGCTGTTGTTGGTCAGCGCGAAGCCGTACGCGCCCGCCGCCGTGACGACGGACGTGACGTCCAGGTCCACCCACGATCCGGCCGTCGGCACGGCCGAGGTCCCGATCGCGGGACCCGACGTCGACGGCTTGTTGTTCCAGGTCAGCGCGGTCTCGCCCCACGTCGCCGTCGTCTGGTGCAACACCCCCGTGGTCGTCCCGGAGTCGGTGACGAAGAGGCGCAACGTGGCACTCACCGGCTGCTGCGGCAGCGTCGGAACGCTGAATCGCAGGAACGGCTGATACGAGACCGTGGTCAGCTGGCCCTGCAGGGTCGTCTGCGTGCCGAAGTTCGAGTTGGCGGCATCGGACCGGACGTAGGAGTCGGCGACCGGCGTCAGCGTCATCGGTCCGGCCTGCGCCGTGACGAAGTCGGACCGCACCCGCGTGTTGGTGCCGGACTCGTTCGTGACGGTCAGCGAGACCGCGTAGTTGCCCGGCGCCGTGTAAGTGTGCGACGGGTTCTGCACGGTGGCCGTGGCCCCGTCGCCGGAGCCCCGCACCCAGCTCGTCGGGTGCTTGGCGCTGGTGTCGGTGAAGTCGGCGGAAAGCGGGTACTGCCCGTTCGTGGTCGAC
>CAZJBJ010000086.1:0-16292 GCA_964544295.1 uncultured Bifidobacteriaceae bacterium | reverse complement strand
GCCGAGTGCTCACCGCCGAAGATCGCGTCGGTCTCGGCCATGACCTGCTTGATGAACGAGTGACCGACGCGGGTCCGTACCGGCTCGCCCCCGCATTCGCGTACGACCTCGGGCACCGTCTTCGAGCAGATCAGGTTGTGCACCACCGTCCCGCCCGGGGTGCGCGCCAACATCGTCTTGGCGACGATCGCGGTCGTCGTCGAACCGGAGATGGGCTGACCTTCGTTGTCGACGAGGAACACGCGGTCGGCGTCACCGTCGAACGCGAGGCCGATGTCCGCGCCCACTTCGAGCACGCGCGCTTGCAGCGCGACGAGGTTCTCGAGCTGGATCGGATCGGCCGGGTGGTTCGGGAAGGTCCCGTCGAGTTCGCCGAAGAGGATCTCGACGTCGAAGCCGAGGCCCTCGAACACCTTCGGCACCACGAGCCCACCCATGCCGTTCGCGGTGTCGGCGACGATCTTGAGCGGTCGCAGCACGCTGGTGTCGACGAAGGATCGGACGTGGGCGGCGAAGTCCTCGAGCATGTCCTGCTCCCGGACCTGACCGCTCTCCTCGGCCCGCTCGAGCAGGCCCGACGCCACCGCCTCCTTGATCTGGGTGAGCCCGGTGGCCTCCCCGATCGGCGCGGCACCCGCCCGGCAGAGCTTGACGCCGTTGTACTGCGCCGGATTGTGGCTGGCGGTGAACATCGCGGCGGGCGCGTCGAGCGTGCCCGCGGCGAAGTACACGAGGTCGGTCGACGCCAACCCGACGTTGACGACGTCGGCCCCGGCGAGCGTGGCGCCCTCGATGAACGCCTGGCTCAGCGGCACCGACGAGGGACGCATGTCGTGCCCGACGACCACGGTCGACGCACCGGTGAACCGCACGAACGCATTGCCAATCCGTTTGGCAACGCCTTCGTCGATTTCGCCCGGATAGACGCCGCGAACGTCATAGGCCTTGAAAATTGTGTCGAGCGAATCGCCCACGATCGAGCCTCAGGGCTCCTCACCGCCCTCAGGGCGGGACGACCATCGTAGCGTCGCCGCCCCCCGCATCCGGGGTCGACGCCGCTGCCTCCGGTGGACGATTCGGCGAGCCACCCGACAATTCGGTCGGGTTCTCGTGTGAATTGTGCGCGTTTCGACGCCGCCGGGTCCGCACGTCCACGACCACGAGGGCACCGAGGCCCGCCAACCCACCGAGACTCAACAGGCCGCCGATCTTCTCGGTGGCCGTGCGCTCGAACCGCAGGTCGACGTGCGTGCCGGTTGGTACGACCACCATGAGGTTCGGGGTCAACCGCCACGGACCGCGGGCGCCGTGGGCCACCCACGCCGGGTAGTAGGAGGTGCGGACGACGACCGGGACGCCCGGGCGCGACACGTCGAAGGAGATCCGATCATCGGACACCCGCACCCGGCTGACGCGGTTCCGCGGGAGCGGGCGCGGCGTGACGTGGCGGGCCTGCGCGGCCGTCGACCGCCGCCACCGCGCCGGCCCACCCTCGGCGAGCGGGAACTGCAGCCGATGATCGTTCCACCAGCCGGCCGCGCCGCACTCCCAGTCCCCTAGCTGCGGTCCGGAGTCGCTGCCGGCCGGCAGGTTGAAGCACTCGGCCTGCGAACCGGCCTTCGGCGTGACCACCACCGGTTCGACCGGAAGCGGCGCGACCAGCGCGTGGTCGCGCACCTCGTAGATGTTCCAGTCCTCGGGGCCGGCTGGATCGTGGGTCGGCATGGGAACCGTGTCGATCAACCGGAGGCCGGCAGCCTGGTCGGCCGCGGTCTTCGCGGCGTCGGAATGGGCCAGGTAGTAGCGACCGCCGAGCGCCCGCAACATGTCGACACCGACATCGAAGGACTGGATGTCGCGGTACTCGAGCCCCCGGACCGGATTCGACGAATTGCCCGCGCCGGACAGCGGAGCCACGGCCATGAAGACGTAGGGCGTGCTCGCCGCGGACTCGTAGTAGAGACCCTCCAACGACTGGATCCGCCCGTCGGTCCAGTACGGCAGCAGCATCAGCGACAACGGCGTGCCGTAGGCGTCGAGCAGCGGCCCACCCTCCCAGAGCAGGCGGCCGGCCGGAAGCTTCGCGAGCCGGTCGATCAACGCGCGGTAATCGGCGTACTGCTTCTGCGCGTTCGACTTCCACTGGGTGTCGTTCGCCACGGCCTGGTTCTCGTACCCGGTCTGGTTCCACTCGACCCAGTACGGGATGAACCCCGTGTGCGCCGAGCTGTACCACAGGCCGGCGACGAGCACCCCGACCACACCGACGGCGAGCGCGCCGCTGAGGACCCGGCGGTAGGTGCGCGCCGCGCGCGGCAGGGCGTCGGCGTACGCCTCGCTCGCGAGCGGGGCGGGGCCGGTCCACAACCGGGCGAGCTCCCCCGCCCCGACCCGCACGATCTCGGACGCGCCGATCGCGGCCATCAGGAAGAGGCCGAGGTAGGCGAACGGCAGGAACCGCAGGTTCCACGCGCCGAGCTCGGGCCAGACGACGAACACGACGGCGAACGTGATCGTGAGCAGCAGCACTGCGCACGCGGCGCGGTCGAGGCGCACGACCATGAACACGACGCCGACGATGGCCAGCACGTACAACCAGGTGAACTCACCGACGAGGAGGTAATCCGCGTACGCGGTGAGCTTCTCGTACCGCATGTTCGACGTGTAGGCGAAGCTCGTCACGAGCGGCAGCGACCAGAACGCCGTGAGCAATGCGCCCACGGCGCCGATGGCGCTGGCCCAGCGCAGCATCCGCAGCGGACGTAGATGGCGACGGGTCAGGGCCAGCCCGACGATGATGACCGCACCCGCACCGAGGAACATGCCCACGACCACGTGCGACAGCACGGTCGCGGCCACGAGCACCGCCGCCAACCACCGGCGGCGGCCCGTGCGGACCGAGAACGCGATGGCGCCGAGCGCGAACAACGCCAGGGTCAGCGCGATCGAGAACGAGTACTCCCCCGCCAACGCGCTCACCAGCGTCCCGCCCATGATGCGCTGGTTGAACTGGATCGCGGACTCGGGGGTGCCGGCCGCCGCGCTCGTGGCGATGCCTTTGAAGAACAGGAAGCACACCGTCGCGATCGCGAAGAACTCGGGCCCGGGGCGACGCAACCGCAGCCCGCGTCCGAACGCGTACGCGCCGGCCGGCATCAGGACCGGACCGATCGCAGTGGTGAGCTTCAGGGCGACGTTGTACGGGAAGAACGCGTCGAGAAAGACCGTGATGAGCGCCGGGATCGGAAAGTAGAACTGCCCGGCGGGGAACCCGCCGAACCAGTCGTTCGACCAACCCGCCACCCGCCAGTGCGGGAGCAGGTGATCGCGCAGGTACGCCGGGAACCAGACGTGCGCACCGAGATCCCCGCCGTTGGGCGTGGTGTTCCGCAGGAGCAGGCTCGGTTGGAGCGTCCAGAGGACCAGACCACAGGTACCCGCCAGCACCGCGACCGACAGCCACCGCCACACCACCTGCAGATCGCGGTCCGCCGGCGGGACGATCCGGTCGGCGGCACTCGGAAACGGCTCCCGCGACGGCAGATTCGGCACGGCGGCGTCGACAGACGGTGAATCGAGCGCCACCCGATCAGTGTGGCAGGCCGACCATCCCGATCCGGGTCACCGGGACCGTCGATCAGGTGTCGTCGTTGTTGATGCGCACCGTGCCGATGCCGTCGGTGACGCCGGGACCGTCGATGCTGACCGTGAAGGTCTCGCCGCTGAAGGTCCCGCCCTCGTCGGTGTTGTCGCCGTACACCGTGATCACGAGCGGCAGGAAGTTCTTGCCGGCCTTGAGGACCTTGGTCTTCACCGTCAGCGTCGGCAAGAAGTCGTCACCGAAGGTCTTCCCGTTCACGGCCTCCGCCGCGGTGAAGACCCCGAGGACGTTCTCACCGTTGCTGATCGTGTACGTGAGCGTCGTGAGACTCGCCACCGGCGACTGGGCCACGATCGGCAGCACCGCGGTGCCCTTGCACCTGAACGGTCCGCCACACAGAGCCGACTCGCCGGTTTCGTACACGATCGCGTCGCCGATCGAGATCCCGCCGTCGGGCTCGGTGCCGCCGTCGTCGTCGACGATCGTCACCATGCCCACGCCGTCGTTGATCGTGAGACCAGCCGTGACCGAGACCACCTGCACGAAGATCGTCTCGGGCGCTTCGGCGTTCTGGTCCGGGGTGATCGGGATCGTGAGTTTGGCGGTGCTCTTGCCCAGCTTGAAGTTCAACAGCTTCGGCTTGGTCGCCGGGAATGCCTTGTAGTCGGCCGGTCCGGGCGGGAGAATGTCCCTCCCGGTCAGGGTGCCGTTCGCGCTTCCGCCGGTGGTGTTGTCGGCGATCACTCCCACCTGACACAGCGCGACGGGGCACGGCGACTCGAGCGAGACGACGACCTGGGCGATGTTCGTGCAGTCCCGGAGGCCGCAGCCGACCACGCCCAGTCCACCGTCGCCTTCGGGCACCGTCACGTCGCCGACGTTGACGTCGATCCCGGGTTGCGACACGTAGTCACTCCCACCGAGGATGAACGCGAACTGCACCGCACTGTTGTCGACGCCGGCGGTGCCGAACACCAACAGGTTGAAGAAGCCGCAGCGGGTGTCGGGGGTCGTGATCGGCACCGCGTCGAAGACGTCACCGAACATCCACGCCGGCTTGAGGTCCTTCCCCGTCATCGGGTTCGTCACCGCCGGGTCCTGCGTCTTGTGCACGCTCGCCGGCGCACTGTCGCCGCTCGCGCTCGGGTTGAGCGACGACACGCTGTGCGCGCACGCGACCGGCGTCGGGCCTCCCCACGGATCCATACCGCCCGGACCGTCGAAATCGAAGGGCACGAAGTTCACCCCCGGCCCGAGGTCCGCGTCGCAGCGGATGTCGAGCACCGTGTCGAGGCGGAGGTTCAGGGTCAGGGTGCCGGCACCGAGGCTGCCCGTGTGCGGCGCGAGGTCGGTGAAACTGGTCGACGCCTTCGTGACGAGCAGGTCGTCGTCGCAGACGCCGAGGGTCGGTGACGGCCGGCTGAACACGAGGTCGACCGGCGCGAAGTTCGAGTTCACCGAGATGTTGAAGCCGGGGTCGATGGTGCCGGTGAACTCCACCGGGTCGGGCGCCTGGAATCCGGCGAGGGTCTCGTTGGCGTCGTACGGGCTGGTGCACTGCGGATCGTCCGGGTAGTCGACGAGTCCGTCGGGCGTGCCGAACGGCGCGAGGAACTCGTCGTCGGTGCCGTTCTGACACGCGATCCCGGGGTTGAGCGGGATCGTGCCCTGATTGCCGAGCGAGAACGACCCGCCCACCAACGACATCGTGAACGGCGCATCGGCGCCCGCGGGCGCCACCACCCCGCCGGCGAGCCCGGCCAGCGCGAGCGCACCCACGAGACACCCGACCACCGAACGACGAATCCGTGCACCCGCCATTGGACTCCCCCCAGGAACCACGCCGCCCACGGCGGACCGCCTGCACACGCCGTGCAAGTTCCCGGGAAGACTGCACCCACGATCGTCCGGTGTCAACCATCGTCCGAGGCGCCGGGCGCAGAAATTGTCGAAGGGAGCCCATCGGGCTCCCTTCGACTGCACTCGGGCTCATCCCACGGGCGAGTGGGTGGGGGGCCGTCACTCCCGCCACCCTCGTGGGGGCCGCATGAGTTCTCGATCAGCGCCTCCGCGCCGACATCTCCGATCAGCGCCTCCGCGCCGACATCTCCGATCAGCGCCTCCGCGCCAGGTCCAACACCCGGTCCAGCGACAGCGGACCCTCGGGCGAACTCCACTGCTTGGCCTCACACCGTCCGCAACTGTGGAACAACACGTCCTCACCGGCGATGTTCATCCGGATCTCGACCATTCCCTGCCTCGCACACCGACTGCACTGCATCTTGGATTCGCTCCTCGTGGACTGCTCTCGTGTTTGAGATGTCGACGGTTCGGGCGAATTTTCTGGAGGATGATCCCGGGATGAGCAGGGATGATTCGAGGGATGAGGGACGCATCGGTGCAGGTCAGAGGCCTGCGCTGCCACTCGGTCCGCCAGCGCGCTCAGGTCAGCCGGCGCCGACGATCAGCGAGATCGCCGCGGTGAGATTGAAGCCGGCGTGGAGCAACACCGATTGGGAAAGCTCGCCGGTGCGGATCGCCCGAATCGCGGAGACGACCCCGACCAACATGAGCGGCGCCAGGAAGGGCGCGGCGTTCGGATCGACCAGGTGGCTCACCGCGAACACCGCGCCGGAGATCATCGCCGCCGTGACCGCGCCCGTACGGCGCAGCAACCCGCGCAGGAGCAGCCCCCGGAACAACAACTCCTCGGCGAGTGGCGCCAGCGTCACCACCGCGAGCGCGCCCAACACCTGGCCGAGGGTGGAGGACCGCTCGATGGCCCGGACCACCTCCTGCTGGGGGGTGGAGTCCGAGATCGCGTCGAGCAACGCGGTCGCGCCCCAGGTCACGATCGACAGACCGACGCCGATCAGCAACCACCGCCAGTCCCGCAGTCGCACGACCAGGCCGTAGTCGGCGTACAGGGAGCCGCGTCCCTTGATCGTGCCCACCAGCGCGAGCACCGCGACGGTGGCGATCGCGCCGCCGGCCACCGTGGCGACGATGTCGTACGCGTCGACGCGGTACTCGCCGCCTGCGGTCACCCCGCGGCTGGCCAGGACGATGGCACCCGCCACGATCTGGCCCACCACGATGGTCGGCCAGACCCAGGCGACGTCGCCCAATCCCCAACGAACCGGTCCCGGCGGTTTCAGCACGCGCCGAGCATACGGGCGGCCCGAGGCCGGGAATCGTTCGGCGGGAGGTGACGTTGGGCCAACCGACCGGGATCGGGGTCCTCCGGGGCCGTAGCATTGTCCCCAGACCGGCCCTTCCGTGTGGCCCCGACCGAGGAGCTTCAGCTCGCCGTGAGTACCCCACCACCCGAACGGCCGCCGACGCGGCCCGACCGTCCGACCGGGCCCGGCACGCCCGGTCCTGCGCCCAAGCCCTGGTCGCGGTGGGTGACCCTGGCGATCGTGGCGGCAGTCGTGCTCGTCCTGTTCGTGACCACACTGAACAGCCCGTCGACCAGCAAGGCCGACATCAGCTACAGCCAGTTCTCGAAGCAGGTCGCCGCGGGCAACGTCAAGAGCGTCAAGTACGACCCCCAGACCGGTGCCATCAGCGGCGAGTTCACCAAGGAGATCGACGGCCAGCGCGAGTTCTCCTCGTCGGGCCCGAACGACGACCTCCAGGCGACCGAACTCAAGGCGCTCAAGGACCAGGGGGTCGACGTCAAGTACACCCGGGAGAGTTCGAGCCCGTGGATCCCGATCCTGGTCTACCTCCTCCCCATCGCCGCCCTGATCGGGTTCTTCGTCTGGATGAACCGCCGGGCGCAGGGTCAGATGGGCGCGGTCATGAACATCGGCAAGAGCCGGGCCAAGGTCTACGACGCCGAGAAGCCGTCGACGACCTTCGGTGACGTCGCCGGCTACGAGCCGGTCAAGGAGGAGATCACCGAGGTCGTCGACTTCCTGAAGAACCCCGGCAAGTTCAAGGAGATCGGCGCGCGCATCCCGCGGGGCGTGCTGCTCGTCGGCCCTCCGGGGACCGGCAAGACCCTCATCGCACGCGCCGTCGCGGGTGAGGCCGGCGTGCCGTTCATCGCCATCACCGGTTCGGACTTCATGGAGATGTTCGTCGGTGTCGGTGCGGCGCGGGTCCGGGACCTGTTCCAGACCGCCCGGAAGCAGGCCCCCGCGATCATCTTCATCGACGAGATCGACTCCATCGGCCGCAAGCGCGGTGCCGGCCTCGGCGGCGGGCACGACGAACGCGAGCAGACGCTGAACCAGATGCTGGCGGAGATGGACGGATTCGAGCCCGGTGCCGGTGTGGTGATGATCGCCGCGACCAACCGCCCCGACATCCTCGACCCGGCCCTGCTGCGGCCGGGCCGGTTCGACCGGCAGATCATGGTCCCGCTCCCCACGCTCGACGAGCGCATCGACATCCTCAAGGTCCACTTCCGGGACAAGAAGATCGCCGACGACGTCAAGCTCGAGGTCGTCGCGCGCGGTACCCCCGGCATGTCGGGCGCCGACCTCGCGAACCTCGTCAACGAGGCGGCGTTGTTCGCCGTCCGCCGCGGCGAGAACTCGGTCCACAAGGAGGACTTCGAGGACGCTCGCGATCGGGTCCTGATGGGACTCAAGCGCCCGACCGTCGTCATGAACGAGGAGGAGAAGGAGCACACTGCCTACCACGAGGCGGGGCACGCCATCGCGGCGTACGTGCTCGATCACGCCGACCCCGTCCACAAGGTCACGATCCTGCCGACCGGCATGGCCCTCGGGATGACCCAACAGTTGCCCGAGGAAGAGCGCTACGCGCACGACAAGAACTTCCTCGAAGACATGTTGTGCGTGATGCTGGGTGGCCGGGTCGCCGAGGATCTCGTGTTCGGTTCCCAGTCCACCGGGGCCAGCAACGACCTGGTCCGCGGCACCGAGATCGCCCGTCGCATGGTGCGCGAGTGGGGCATGTCGGACCGGATCGGTCCGATGGCCTGGGGCTCCCAGGGTGCGGTCTTCCTCGGCGAGGACCTCGTCCACACGCGCGACTACTCGGACGAGACCGCGCGCGTCATCGACGAAGAGGTCGAACGCATCCTGCGCGAGCGCGAGGAACGCACCGTCGAGTTGCTCACCAAGTACCGGGGCGGGCTGGATGCCGTCGCCCAGGCACTGTTGCAGCACGAGACCCTCGACGGCCTCGAGGTCGAACGCCTCGTCGACGGAGCCGTCGGCTACCACGCCGGCGGTGCCCGGACCTTCACCCACGCCGACGGGCGGGTCGAACCCGTCGACGACGAAGGTTCACCCGTCGCGCCGATCGGCGACTGACCTCCTCACGGCACCGGCGCGGCTACTCCAGCGCGTCGAGCCCGTGGGCGATGTCGAGTGACGGGTCCCGGGCCGCCGCGAGTGCAGCCCACAGGTCCGTCGCGCTGACCGCGCCCACGAAGGCGCGCTGCACGACGCCCTCGCCGTCGGCGATCACCACCATCGGCACGCCCGAGATCTCGTAGCGCTCGTGGAGCTCCCGGTCGGCCTGGAACGACACGTCCACCGCCACGACCTCGAGTGAGGCGACCGCCAGCACCTTGTCGTGCATCGCCGCGCATCCTTCGCACGTGGTCGACGAGAACAACGCCACGAGCCAGGGGGCCTCGGGCCGGTCGAAGTCCGCGCGAGTGAGCTGGCGCGGCACGGGAAACGGATCGCGGACGGGCGCGCCGGCCGCCGAACGCCGTCGTTCGAAGACGACGGCCACCGCCCCGGCGACGAGCAGGACGACGAGCCCGATGATGATGCGCGCCACCACGAAGGTCGACCCTACTGGCGGCCGGGGGATCGACCCGCCTCGTGCGCGAGACTGCCGGCCGATTCGGGGAGGGCGGCGTGAGCGAAGACCAACAGGACCCGACGCCCGCTCCCCTGCTGCGCCCCGCGCCCGTTGCCGCGAGCGTGAGTCCGTGGCCGATGTGGGTGCTCGGTCTCGTCATCCTGATCGACCAGGTCGACCAGAACATCGTCCGCGGCGTGATCCCCCAGCTCAAGCACGACTTCGGCATCGGCGACGCCGAGATCGGCATCATCCTGTCGGTCTTCGTGCTCGTGAACGGACTCATCACCGTGCCCGCCGGGTACCTCGCGGACCGCTGGCACCGCACGCGCACCATCGGTCACACGGTGATCGCGTGGAGCGCGGTGAGCATGATCACCGCCGCCGCTCGAAACTTCGGCCAACTCCTCGTCGGCCGCGCGCTGCTGGGCTTCGGTCAGGCGGTGACCGAACCGTCGGCCAACAGTCTGATCTCGGACTTCTACCCCACGACCGTGCGTGCCCGGGCCTTCTCGTTCCAGCAGATCATGGGGCTCATCGGGGCCGCGGTCGGCATCACGCTGGGAGGCGCGGTCGGCAGTGCGTTCGGATGGCAGTGGGCGTTCATCGTGGTCGGGCCGCCGGGCATCCTGATCGCGCTGATCGCGTATCGCCTCCGCGAACCGCGCCGAGGCGCGGCCGACCGGTTGCACCTCGGTGTGGTCGACGACGACGCCGAGGTCGCGAAGGTCCGACTCTTCGAACACGGGATTCGTCGGTTCTTCGTCGACATGTGGCGCGGCCTGGTCCAGGACATGCGGGTGATCCTGGCGATCCCCACCCTGCGCTACGCGTTGGTCGGCGTCGGCGCCCTGCTCTTCACCGCCCAGGCCGTCGGTGCCTGGCTGGCACCGTTCCACGACCGGTACTCCGGCCTGACCCAATCCGAATCGACGGCCGCGCTCGGCGCGCTCCTCGTCGTCGGCGGTATCCCCGGGCTGCTCCTCGGAGGCCGCATGGCCGACCGCTACGCCACCCGCATCCGCGGCGCCCGCGTCGTGATTCCGGCGGCGTGCATCGCGATCGGGGTCACGTTCTTCGCCGTGTCGTACGCCCCCATGCCGTTCCCCGTGTCCTGGACGCTGGAACTGATGGGGATGTTCACGATCTGGCTCGCGGTGCCAGGGTTGCGCGCCGGTGTCGCGGACGCCGTTCCCGCGCACCTGCGCGGTGCCGGGTTCGGAGCCTTCAACATCGTCTCGGTCATCCTGGGTGCCGCCGCAGCGCCGTTCGTCGTCGGCCAACTCGCGGAGCTCACCAATCTGCGCACCGCGCTGTGGATCGTGACCCCGCCGGTCTACGTCGGCGCCTACGTGCTCTTCAAGGCCCGCGACCACCTCGACGCCGATGCGGCGAAGATCTTCGAGGCGGTGCTCGCCGCGATGCAGGCCGAGGCGCCCGAAGCGGCCGAAGCGGCGGAAATGGCCGCCGGAGAGCCTCCTCCGGCCGACTCAGCCCCGTAGTGCCCGAGACCGGGTGATCCCGGGCCCGGCCGATTCCCGCTCGACCACGATCGGACCGTCGGATCGGACCAGCACCGTCCGGTCACCCTCGGGCACCGCGGCCGCGAGGTCCACGACCAACCGGGCCCGGCGCGGGACCCGTGTCCGGCTGACGACTCGCGCACCGTTGCGATCGATCGTCAGGATCCGGACCGCGTAGGCCCGGCCGTCGGTGGCCAGGATGGCGACCTGGTCGGTCGAGGCGGCGGCGAGCCGGGACGGCACCACGACCCATTCCCGAGCACCGACGCCGAGGCCGAGGCCGGCGGCGATGCCGCGCACCTCCGCGCCCTGGGGTGCCGCGGCGCTGCCCACGTTCTCGGCGACGATGGGCCGATCGGCGACCAGCGTCATCGAGTACCCGACGTCCGGCGGCACCCGCGACAAGTCGACGGCGAGGGCCGTCTCGCCGGGCACGATGAGATCCTGCGGTTCGATGGCCGCGGCGTCCAGGCCGAAGCGAACCGCGACCCGGGCCTGGCGACCGGTGGGATTCGCGATCACCAACCGTTCACCGCGCCCGGAGCCGATCACGCCGGTCGGGAATCGCCACCGGGTCGCCGGCGGGGCACCCTCCGTCATCGCGATCCCGGCGCGACCGTCCGAACCGTCGAGGCTCATCGACTGCTCGGCCACGATGCGGCCCCGGCGCGCCGCCACCTGGAGGGCGACGAGATCGACCCGGGGCAGTCCGGCGTGGACCGGCACGCTGACCCGCGAGTACCCCGGAACCACGATGCCCTGGAGGGCGCCGGGTGAGCGCAGGCCGTCACCGCTGATGGCCCGCACGTCGACGATCGCGTCGTCCGGGAAGGGGTTGAACAATGCCGCCCAGAGCTCGGCGCCCTTACCGGTGGTTCCGCCCGCGAAGCTCCAACGCGCCAACGGTTCCCGGGCGCACGGCCCGAGCGCGACATCCTGACCACGACGGATCTCGTGCACGACGCCGGCCCGGCCGCCGCGCACCTCGACCACGACCCCGGGTTCGGCTGCTACCGCGATGTCTGCGACCCGGATCCGGCTGACCTGTCCCGGGGCGACCCGATACCGCTTCGTGACCCGCGGCGCATCGCCGCCGGGGTACACGGTGACCGTGGCCCGACTGGGGGTCACGTCGGCGTTGCCGATGACGATCGTCTCGTCGGCGCGACCGTCGGGTGTCGACGTGCCTTCCGCGCAGTACCACGCCCCCGCGTCGGCCACATCGGTGACGAGCCGCGCCCCCGTCGCGGTCCGCGTCGATTCGCCGTCGTCGGTGGTCAGCAGACTCATCAGCACCAGGACGACGACGATGCCCGCCACCAACGCCGACCGTCGGGACATCACGACGCCTCCCCATCGGCGGTCCGACCTGCGTGCGCCGCGCGTCGCGCGAGGCGACGACGCCGGTCCCGCCGGAACGCGAGCCGCGCACACCCCGCGATGATCAGCACCTGGATCGCGAGCGCGACCCATCGGAACCACTGGTGGGTGTCGCGCACCTCGACCGGTCCGCTTCCGGTCGGGACGAATCCGTTCGCCCATCCCGCGACGCGCCGATGGTCGAACGCACTCCCGTCGCGGCTCGCTTCCCAGGCCGCGTCGTACTGCTGCGACCACACTCGGGCGACGCGCCCTCCCCCGGCCGGCCAGGGATCGGTCACCGTTCCCCGTCCCGCCCCCGCGGCCCGGGCCGCGCTCCAGGCGACACTCTCGTACACGGTCGCGCCAGGCGTGCCTTCGAGTTCGCGCAGGTCGAGTTGCTGGCGGAGGCCGCGGGCCAGGCCCGGTGCGGCGTCCGATCCGGCACCCGAACTCGGCGCGCTCCGGTGGAGGAGCACGATGTAGCGAACGCCCATCGGTTGGAGCCGACGGCCGAGGCGGTGCACCTGCACCGGTCGGATCGCGGCGACGGCCGCACGCAGCGCGTCGCTCCCGTCGCCGCCGGGCGGCGCCATCGCGTCGAGCAGCCCCGGCGGGCCGTCGATCGACACGGAGAACGCATCGGGACCCGAGCGATGCCGGGAGCCGGGAACCGTCTCGGGGGATCCCAGCCACAGCACGCGGAACCCGCCTTGATCGCGCTGCGCGCTCATCCAGCCGAACGCTTCGTTCCAGTCACTCGCCGGCTGATGCCAGCTTCCCGACACGGCGTCGCCGAGGAAGCCGAGTCCGGCCAGCCCGAGTAGTCCCGCGACGACGACCGCCGCCACGTGCCGCCAGCCGAGCGCGGCTCGGCGAATCTCTTCGGCGAAGGTCGCCGCCCCGATTGCGACGATGATCGCCAACGCCAGACCGGCAGGTACGAGCACACCCTCCGGCGCCGGACTCGCCGACCCGATCCAGTTGGGCAGCGCCGCGAGCGCGAAGGAGAGCAACGCGAGCGCCCAGAGGCGCACCACCCAGCGCTCGCGTTCACCGGACACCAACAGGACGACAGCCAGGCCACCCACGAGCAACGCCCAACCGCCGACCCCGCCGCCGTTCACCCCGGTGGCGAACCGGACGAGCGGGGCCAAGGCTCGGGGTGCGTTCTCCACGATGCCCAACGCGCCGGCCCGATCGCCGCCCGCCAGGAACGACGGCGGCCAGGGCACGAGCAGTGCCAGCGCGAGCCCGGTGACCGCCGCGACTCCCCGACCCAACGGCTCGAGGACGACTCGAGCGTCTCCCGACACGGGCGCAGCCATCAGCACCGCCAGCATCACGACGGCCGGGAACGCGACGGCGAGCGGCCAGAAGGCCGCAGTGACCCCCACCAGCACCGCCGTGACGATCATGATCCGCCGTCGCGGCCAACGACTCGGGACGAGGCCGGCGAGTTGGGCCAACGCCAGAAACACGTACGGCGCGGTGGCGTACATCACCAGTGCACCGAGGCGCCCTTCGGCGATGGCGTTCCGGGGTAGCGGCAGCAGGGCGTAGACGGCCGCCGCGACCAGGTCCGGCCAACCCGGCCGGATCACCCGCTGCGCTAGGTACCGCGCGCCGAGGATGCCGACCGGCATCGCGCCGACCACGATCACGGTCTGGCCGAGCCCGTCGGCCCCGAAGAGCACGGTCCGCATCCCGGCCGCCAGCGCGAGGATCGGCGGGGCCGACGCCGCCGACCCGAGGTCGGCATACCGCCAGTGGGAGGTGAAGGCCCGCACCAGTGCGCCGACGCCCGGCCAGGCCGTGAACTCGCCGACCATGATGAGCCGCCCGAAGAGGATCTCACGACTTCCGAACACGACGGCCAACAACAGTGCGAGCAGCAGGATCCCGCGCAGGCTGCGGAACTGACCCCGCGCTGATCCCGCGAACGAGCGTCCCCGATCCGACAGCGACCGCACCCGGTCCTCGGTGTGGAGCGAGTTGGCGACGTAGTGCGCGACCCGGGCGCTGCCGAGGTACTGCAACGCATGGATCTCCCGTTCGGGGACGACCCGACCCGCCTGGGACCGTTTGCGCGCGGATCGCAGGTCCGAGAGATGGCGCAGGTTCCAGGCCCACCCGCCCATCAGGATCGACGCTCGCAGGCGTTGGCGACGAACCAGGAAGACCAGGGCCTCCAGCGCATGCATCACCAGCGCCACCGGGGCGATCCAGGCGAGCCGGGCGGTCGAGGTGTTGGTCAGCAGTGCCCGCAACCGATGGCGGTGGCTGAGGCGGGTGACCTCGGTGCTGGGTGGTTCGTCGTCGTGTCGACCCACCCGGGCGTCGGGCGCCACGAGCACACGTGCGCCCAACAGACGGGCCCGCCAGCAGAGGTCGACCTCGTGGGCACCGGGATCACAGTCCGGGTCGAACCCCTCGAGCGCGGCGAACAGATCGGCCCGGACCAACATGCACGCATCCCCGACGAAGAAGACGTCGCGCACGGCATCGTGCTGTTCCTGGTCGAGCTCGTCCCGCTCGATCTCGCTGTGGGGCACGCCGAACCGGTCGATCGACCAGCCGACCTCCCGCAACCGTTCGGGGTGGTCGGCAGCCACGACCTTGGGCCCGACGACCGCGGCATTCGAGCGGAACGCCTCCTCGATCAGGAGGCGGACCGTTCCCGGTTCGCAGACCACGTCCGGCCGCAGGAACAGCAGGAACGGCGCCCCCTGCACCGTGCTGATCGCCTCGTTGGCGCCGGCGGCGAAGCCCCGCACCGTCACTGCCCGCACGAATGCCGTCGGCGCCTTGGCCGCCACGCGGGCGCGGAGATCCTCGTCCGACTCGGCGATCACGAGCACCGTCAGATCGGGATACTCGACGGTCAGGAGCCCCGTCAGGCACGCCTCGAGGTGCGGTGCATCGCCCTCGACCACCACCACGGCGACCACGGCGGGCGCTGCCTCCACCCCGGGGGCGACCGCGTCGCCGAACTCCGCTCGCGGGAGCTCCGGCGCAGATTCCGACGGCGGTTGGTCGGCGTCCATGAGGGCGGCGAGCCTACCGGGATGCGTTCGGGATTCCCGGTCTTGCGGGACTCTCGTCGGCGGAGCCGCTGGACCGCCCGTGCCGCTGTCGATCGGGGTCACGGTGACCCTCGTCACGGCGACCACAAATGTCGGCCCGGGTGCTTGCAAGAGTTAGCAAGATGCTGTACGCTGCGAGCATCACAGCCGAGGAGTTCACCCTCCTCCCCACCTCACGCAGGAGCATCACCATGGAACTCGACCTTCGCAAGACCGCCGCCGACGCCGCCTACATCGCAGTGGGTGCCGGTGTCCTCGGCTTCCAGCAGGCGCAGGTCCGTCGCCGCGAGGCCGGCGACCGCATCGTGACCCTGGCCAAGGACGCGCAGGACACGATCGGCACGCAGACCGCGGCGCTGGCGACCAAGGTGGGCGACACGGCCACGGCCGGCGTCGACACCGCCACGGCGACCCTGAAGCAGATCGACCCGCGCGGGTGGATCGACCCCGTCGTCGGCGACGTGAAGCAGCGGATCGAGCCCGTCATCGAGCAGATCAAGGGCATCTCGGTCACCGCGCCCGTGCAGGCACTGCCGGAGCAGCTCTCCAAGGCCGTCGAAGCCGGCAAGGCGAAGGTCCAGTCCTTCCGCGGCGAGACCGCCAACTGAGATCCGACGGCGCCGTGCGCCGTCGCACCGAAACCGACATCGGCGAACCCCCCGTCGCCGATGTCCGGCGGAGCACAACGACCCCCTCTTCGGAGGGGGTCGTTGTGGCTCTCGGACCCGGAGGCCGGACCACGCCGTTCGCTGGCGGAGACCGGGACTCCCTACGCTCTCGGAGATGATCGTCGCACTGGCCGGAGGCGTGGGCGCCGCTCGATTCCTGCGCGGACTCGTCCGGGTCGTCGAGCCGACAGCCGTCACCGCCGTCGTGAACACCGCCGACGACGACCGCTTTCACGGCCTGTGCGTGTCCCCCGATCTC
>CAZJBJ010000085.1:0-16315 GCA_964544295.1 uncultured Bifidobacteriaceae bacterium | reverse complement strand
CGGCGAACTCGGGGCCGAACTTGTCGCGGAACGGGGCGAAGCGTTCCTGCATGGTCGGCAACGTCTCCGGGTCGGCGACGTCGGGCATCGGGTCACCGTGGTTCGGCCCGTCCTCGACGATCTGGAACGACGCCGCGAAGTTGAAGATGGCCTTGCCGTGTTGGATCGCGACCACACGTCGGGTGGTGAACGAGCGGCCGTCGCGGATGCGATCCACCTCGTAGATGATGGGGACCGCCGGATCACCGGGCCGCAGGAAGTAGGCGTGCAGCGAGTGGAGCACGCGGTCGGGATCCACCGTCCGGCCCGCGGCGATGAGCGCCTGCCCGGCGACCTGCCCGCCGAACACCCGCTGGCGGTGCTCCTCCGGGCTCTGGCCGCGGAACAGGTTGACCTCGAGCGGTTCGAGATCGAGCAACCGGATCAGGTCGTCGAGCGCGTCCTGTCGCACAGTTCCGTCACCGGGGTCCATGGCCGTGCAGGGTACTGGCGCGCCGCGCGCGCGACGGGTTACCCGAAGAACACGGTGGCGAGGTCGTACAACGCCGGATCGACGGTCTTGAGCGTGCCGACGGCCTCGGCCAACGGCACGCGGACGATCGCACCACACTGCAACGCCACCATCTCACCGCTGGCACCTTCGTGGACCGCGTCGACCGCGGCCACACCGAACTTCGTCGCCAGGATCCGATCGAACGCCGTGGGAGTGCCGCCCCGGAGCAGGTGGCCGAGGATCGTGACCCGCGTGTCGAACCCGGTCCGGGCCTTGATCTCCTCGGTCACCCGGTTCGCGACACCACCGAGTTGCACGTGGCCGAACTCGTCGACCGCACCCGACGCCACCGTCATCGACCCTTCCTGGGGCACCGCGCCTTCGGCGACGACCACCACCGAGAAGTTCTCACCGCGGCGCGACCGGTGCCGGAGATGGTCACAGACTTCGGCGATGTCGAACGGACGCTCCGGGATGAGGATCACGTCGGCCCCGCCGGCGAGCCCACTGTGGAGCGCGATCCAACCGGCGTGCCGCCCCATCACCTCGATGACCATGACCCGGTCGTGGGACTCGGCGGTCGTATGCAGCCGGTCGATCGCGTCGGTCGCGGTCTGGACGGCAGTGTTGAAGCCGAAGGTCACCTCGGTGGCCGAGAGATCGTTGTCGATCGTCTTGGGCACGCCGATGACCCGGATGCCCTCGGCCGCGAGTTGATTGGCGACCCCCAGCGTGTCCTCGCCACCGATCGCGATGAGCGCGTCGATCCGCTCGGCGGCGAGGGTGGATCGCACCGCGTCGACGCCGCCCTCGGACCGGTAGGGATTGGTACGCGAGGACCCGAGCATCGTCCCACCGCGCGGCAGGAGACCCCGCGCGGTCTCGAGGTCCAGGTCGATGACGTCACCTTCGATCACGCCGCGCCAGCCGTGCCGGAACCCGACGATCGTGTGACCGTGGACGGTCACCCCCTTCCGCACGATCGCCCGGATCACGGCGTTGAGCCCCGGGCAGTCGCCGCCGCCGGTCAGGATCCCGATACGCATCTCGTCCTCCTCGGTCTCGTCCTCGCATCTTCCCCCGTGGCGCCCGTCACCGCACGGACCCCGCCGAGATCGCCCGGCCGATACTCTGCGCGGCCGTGACTTCCTCTCCCGACCGGGCCGTCGTCCTCGGCATCGATGCCGGCACGACGGGCGTCCGCACCTTCGCCATCGACGCGACCAGCCAGGTCGTGCGCAGCGCGTACCGGGAATTCCCGCAGCACTTCCCGCAGCCGGGCTGGGTGGAACACGACGCCGACGAGATCTGGGACGCGACGCTCGCCACGCTCCGGACCGTGGTCGACGAGTGCACGGCCGCGGGCGAGACCGTCGCCGCGATCGGGATCACGAACCAACGCGAGACGACGGTCGTGTGGGACCGCAGCAGCGGTCGGCCCGTGCATCGGGCGATCGTCTGGCAGGACCGCCGGACCGCGGCGGCGTGCGACGCCTGGCGCGACGCCGGCCACGAACCACTCGTACGCGCCCGCACCGGGCTGGTGCTCGACTCGTACTTCTCGGCGACCAAGTTGCACTGGCTCTTCACGACCGGCGGCGTCACCCCGACTCCCGATCTGGCGTTCGGCACCGTCGACTCGTGGCTGCTCTGGAAGTTGAGCGGCGGGACCATCCACGCGACCGAACCGTCGAACGCGAGCCGCACGCTCCTCTACGACATCCACGCCGGCGAGTGGTCGGCCGAGCTCTGCGAGCTGTTCGGCGTCCCGATGACCTGCCTGCCCGAGGTGCTTCCGACCAGCGGGCGGTTCGCCGTCACCGACCCGGCCGCCGCGGCCGGGCTCCGGGTTCCGGTCTCGGGCATGGCCGGCGACCAACAGGCCGCCCTGTTCGGCCAGGCCTGCTTCACCCCGGGGATGGCGAAGAACACCTACGGGACCGGTTCGTTCGTGCTCGTGAATCTCGGCGCGGCCGCCCCGGCACCGGTGGACGGTCTGCTCACCACTATCGCCTGGCAGATCGGCTCCGAAACCACCTACGCCATGGAGGGCGCGATCTTCGTGACCGGCGCGGCCATCCAGTGGCTGCGCGACGAACTCCAGATCATCGAGCGGGCCGAGGAGATCGGACCGCTCGCCGCGAGCGTCGACGACTCCGGTGGGGTCATGTTCGTCCCTGCGTTCACCGGACTCGGTTCCCCGTACTGGGACCCCTACGCCCGCGGCACCGTGCTCGGCCTCACCCGCGGCAGCGGCCGCGCCCAGCTCGCGCGGGCGGTGGTCGAGGCGATCGCCTACGAGACCGCCGATGTGGTCACTGCGGTACGCGCCGCGTCCGGCACCGAGCTCTCCGAACTCCGGGTCGACGGCGGGGCCAGCGTGATGGATCTGCTGTGTCAGTTCCAGGCCGACATCCTCGGCGTCA
Organism: uncultured Bifidobacteriaceae bacterium; assembly: GCA_964544295.1. GTDB lineage: Bacteria > Actinomycetota > Acidimicrobiia > IMCC26256 > JAENVU01 > JAENVU01. The sequence continues at coordinate 13,396 of CAZJBJ010000085.1, read as the reverse complement.
CCGTCCGCCGCCCGGCCGTCCAGGAGACCACGGCGCTCGGCGCGGCCTATCTCGCCGGCATCGCCGAAGGCGTCTGGTCCACCCCCGCCGAAGCGGCGAGCGCCTGGCGGGAGGAAGCGTCGTTCACCCCGGCGATGGACCCAGCCGAGGTCGACACCCGTCTCGCCACCTGGCACCGCGCGGTCGACCGCGCCCGCGCCTGGGCCACCGACTGACGTCGCAGCGGCTCACGCGGCGGGGACGAGCGATTTCCAGCGCATGCGATCGCGGAGCAGTTCGGTGCCATCGGGTCGGTAGGCGCGAAACACCTGATCGACGAACGTGAAGGTCCAATCCCGATGCGCGTGCAGGAACGTGTGATGTCGGCGACACAGCAGGACACCGTTCGCCACCGACGTCGACCCGCCGTGTTCCCAGGGTCTGACGTGATGGACATCGGACCATCGGGCGGGCATCTCACACCCGGGCCACTGGCAACATCGGTCGCGAACGGTGATCGCCTTGCGGATCGCCACCGGCCAGGTGGGTGACGATCGCCCGACGTCGAGGGGTTCACCCTTCGCATCGAGCACCACGCGGCTGATCGAACAGTCGCACAACACCCGTGCGCGTTCGGCCGGGTTCAGGACCGCACCGAAGAGACCTTCGGCGACGCCGGGACCGTCAGTGTCGGACTGCCGGATCACATAGGCGACCGACGGCTTGGCACCTTCCGCGTCGGTGCCGAACTTCAGCGCGATCTCACAGATCCGGACCAGCGCCTCGGCGCGACGCTGCATCGGCGTGGAACTGTCGTGTTCCGACGGCGGCCGCGTGAACACGTCGAGCGTGTGGGCGACCGTCTCGGCCGCGGTACCGCGCAACTCCCCCTGCACCACCGTGACGTCGCCGACCGCGGCCAGGCTCAGGCCGTCGACCGGTTGGGGCGCGGTGCCATCGGCCCGGGCGAAGTTCGCGAAGTGTTGGGTCAGGATGCGCAGCGACCGATGATCACCGCGCCGGGCGGCCTCGAGGAACCGCGGTTCCGTCGCGACGAGATCGTCGTCGGCGCCTTCGACGCGCGCCTGGGCGATCAGCGCCACCGCGTGCGAGGTGATCTCACCGGTTCGCCACGCCCGGCCGGTGTCGGGCAACAGTTCCGCGACCTGGCCGAGCCGCTCCGCCCGCCGGATCTCGGTGAGGGTCTGGCCGGTTCTCCAGCGCAGCCAGGCGGGGGTGGACTGATGTCCGTCCTCGAGCCCGATCCCGCGCCGGTTGGCCGCCATCGTGAGCTCGGCGAGCACCGCCTCGACCCGATCGGCCTCGGTCCGCAGCGCCACCAGGTCCTGGGCCAACTCCGCATCCGTCATCGCGCTCGGGTCCGACATCGCGACCCGGTCGACCGCCCGGCGCAGCGCCGGCACCGGATCCGGATCCGGATCGACGTCTGATTCCGGGGCAGAGGCCGCGAACTCCATGGATGTAGTATATACGAACACATGTACGTCGGTCAACCCCAAAACCCAAGAAATCCGGACATTTTTTTCAGGAGGTCGGGTCGGTCGCGTTCAGTGCGACAGCGCGGCCAGCTGCTCCCGCAACACGTCGAGCTGCGCCGGGCGCGCGGCGTCGATGTCGACGCCCTGGACGTCGATGTCGACCACGTAGTGGGACACCGCGGCGATGAGCCCGCGCTCGAGGCGACCGCTCGCGTCGGGGACGCGGGCGGAGACGATCACCGCATCCGGTTGATCGGCCGGTACCGGCTCGAAGGTCCCGCCTGGCATTCGCAACCAGCGCTGGGTGAGCCATCGCCGGGCATCGGCGGCGCCGGCCGCGCTCGCGAACTGGAACACCTGGATCCGCGTCACCGTGCCGTCGGGCCCGACGTAGACGCGACGAAGCCCGGTGACGAAGCCGTCGTCGATCAATCCCCGTGCAACGCGGGCGGAGTCGTCAGGACCGGCGAAGACCGAGATGTCGAAGCGGCTCAGCACCGCGTCTGCTTCCTGGGGCGCAGCACCGTCGGCCAGGCCCGGGAGCATCAGCGGCGCGAGGGCCTCGGGGGCGACACCCTCCGCCGAGCGAAACGGTGACCGCCGATCGTTCGTCGATCGAAGCGACTGGGTCACGATGGCGATGCCGACGGCGCTCACCAGCACCCCGACGACCGCGGCCACCACCCAAGTACGCGCGCGACTGGCGCTTCCATCCGAACCTGCCGCGCGGGTTCGGCCCGGCCGGCTTGGCGGCAGCCCGAACGGCGACAGCTCGGGCGGCACCGATGCAGGCCCCGGTGGCGGTCCCGATGGAGGCAGGGGCTGGGACGGTCGCCCGGGCGGAGGTGGCGGCCAGATGGTCACCCCTCAGGTGTCGACCAATCCCCGATCGACCCTGAGGTACGAGTTCGGGTCACTGCACCACGGTTACCGCGCCTACGAGGCGAGTTGGGCGACTTCGGTGATCGGGTCGGGGAAGTCGTGACCGCCGGGGGCGTCGGACTTGGAGGCGTAGGTGTCGCGGTACTCGTAGCCGGAGAGCTCACCGATCTCGAACATCAGCTCGTCGGTGATCTGGCGCAGCACCAGGCGGTCGTCCTCACGCCCGACGTAGTGCCCCATCGCCAGCGGCGGACCGAATCGGATCGTCACCTTCCGGAACAGGCGCGGCAACTTCGCGTCCGTGGGCTGACACTCGTCGGTCCCGATCAACCCGACGGGCACGATCGGCGCGCCGGTACTCAGCGCGAGCCGGGCCACACCGGTCTTGCCCTTGTGCAGGTAACCGTCACGGGTGCGCGTGCCCTCGGGGTAGATGCCGAACACTCCCCCACCTTCGAGCACCCCGCGCGCCGCGGCGAGCGCACCCTCCGACGCGGATCCGCCCTCGCGCCGGATCGGGATCTGGCCGACGGCCCGGAAGAACCAGGCGGTCTTCGGGTCGTCGAAGTACTCGGCCTTGGCCACGAAAGTGACCCGTCGGCGCACGATCATGGGGATGAAGATCGAATCCAGGAACGACCGGTGGTTGGCCGCCAGGATCACCGGGCCGGACTTCGGCAGGTGGTCCTGACCCTCGACGCGCACGCGGTAGAAGATCCGCAGCAGCGGGGTCAGGATGATCTTCAGGATCCAGTACGCCATGCAGGTCCCCCCGAACTCGTCGCGCCGAGCCTAGGAGAGATCCCCGCGCCGCGGGTGGGTCCACGCAGCTCAGCCGAGTTTCGGCAACGCCTTGCGGATCCCGCGGATGGCCTGGCCGATGCGCTGCTCGTTCTCGACGAGGGCAAAGCGGACGAACCCTTCCCCACCGGGGCCGAAGCCCACGCCGGGCGACACCGCGACCTTGGCCTCCTTGACCAGCATCTTGCAGAACTCGAGGCTGCCCATCTCCTCGTACGGTTCGGGCAGCGGCGCCCACACGAACATCGTCCCCATCGGCTTCGGGATGTGCCACCCGATGCGGGCCAGGCCGTCGATCAGCGCGTCGCGCCGGCCGAGGTAGACCTTGTTCACCTCGACGGGATAGTCGGGCGCCTCGTTCATGGCGACGATCGACGCGATCTGGATCGGCTGGAACGTCCCGTAGTCGAGGTAGCTCTTGAGGCGCGCCAACGCGCCGACGACCTCGGCGTTGCCGAGCATGAACCCGACCCGCCAACCCGCCATGGAGAAACTCTTGGTCAGGCTGTAGATCTCGACCGCGACCTCCTCGGCGCCGGGCACCTGCAGGAGCGACGGCGGGTCGTACCCGTCGAAGCCGAGGTCCGCGTACGCGAAGTCGTGCACGAGCAACACGTCGTGGCTCCGGGCGAACTCGACCATCTTTGCCATGAACTCGAGATCCACGCACGTGCCGGTCGGGTTGTGCGGGAACGACATCACGACGACACGCGGCCGCGGCCACGCCTGCTCCCAGGCCGCGTGGAGGTTGGCGAAGAAGTCCTGGCCCGGCCCCATCCGCACGTAGTGCACGCCGGCACCGGCGAGGATCGGACCCCAGATGTGAATCGGGTACGACGGGCTCGGCACCAAGGCGGTGTCGCCGGGCCCGAGCAGCACCCACATGAGATGGGAGAACCCCTCCTTGGCGCCGATGGTCGTGCACACCTGGGTTTCGGGATCGAGCTCCACGCCGAACTTGCGGCGGTAGAGGTCGGTGATGGCGAGCCGCAGACGCGGGACGCCGCGCGTCGCCGAGTACCGGTGGTTGCGCGGGTTCTGCGCGGCTTCGGCCAGCTTGTCGACCGCGATCTGGGGCGACGGGACGTCCGGGTTGCCGAACCCGAGGTCGATCACGTCCTCACCGGCTCGCCGGAAGGCCATCTTGAGCGCGTCGATCTCGGCGAACGCGTACGGCGGCAAGGCGTGAATCCGACGAAACTCCATCCGCCCACTGTAGAAGTTGCCGGGTCCGGGAGAAGGGCTCAAAGCCTGCCGCGTGATTCCGGTGGCGTCAGCGGGCGGCGGCGAGCAGGGCCTGGTGCACCGGGCCGGGAAAGCGGAGCTTGAAGCGGGTGTCGCCCACGGTGCTGCGGAGTTCCTCCTCGGCCGCAGCCAACGCCCGACGGCGCCGGGTCGGAACGCTGGTGAAGTACTCGGTGGCGATCGCACCGTCGGGCCGCTGCACCCACGCGCCGACGACCTGTCCGTCGACCCAGATCGTGGGGCCGCCGTTGCCGTTGCGGTCGAAGACGTCGCGTCCGAAGGTCGCGTGGTCGCCGAGGTACCAGCTCCGCTCCTTCCAACCCATCGTGGTCGGATCGAGGCCCGGGAGGAACGCGACCCACGGGTCGACCGCATCGGGCGCGTGTTCGTCGCCGGGGAGCACCCACGCGTCGCGACCGTCCTCGAGCTGCACCGGCGTGGCGCCGATCGCGTCGAGCGAGCGACGGGCCAGCGTCTGGGTCCAACCGGTCCACCAGGTGATGTCGGCGGTCGTGGCCGGACCGAAGCGGTCGAGATAGCGCGTGAGCAGCGCGGTGGCACCGGCGCCGGTCTCCATGCCCACGACCCCACCCTCGAGCCACGTGTCCATCACGGCCCAGGCGTACTCCGCGGTGATCCACGAGCCGGATTGCCGGCCGCGCACGATCGCCCCGTCGAACCCGAGATTGGTGAGGATCCGCGAGTGGGCGGACTGGGTGCCCTGATACGGCTTGCCGACCGCGAGGTGCAACTTGGCGGTGAGCGCGGGCACGGCCCGGCCCAGCTCCCGGGTCGTCGCCGATCCCGACTCGGTCAGCGTGGCGAGGACCTCGGCACGCGCGGCGTCGTACCAGGCGCTTCCGTCGCGCGCGATCCCCGAACTCTCGATGAGGGCGACGGTCTGTTTGCGTTGCGCGGCCGCGATCTTCACCGTGCACGCGGCGTGCGCGGCGCGAGCCGTCCCCGGCGTCATGACCCAGAGCGTGCGGCGCATCGCGTGATGGCGAACGATCGACCGATCGTCGAACAGTGCCGCGGCCGTCGCAGCGATTCCCGGGGTTCCCATCCGCGCCGCCGCGCTCAGGTACACCGACGCCGGATCCGACGAGTGCAGACAGACCACGGCATCCGTGATGGCCGCGACGTCGTCACTGCGCTCACCGCCCACGAGGCGATGACGCCGTGCGAGCCGAGCCCGCCGCTCGGCGTTCGAGATCCGGATCACGACCGGGCCCGGCCTCGGGTTCGACGTTCGAGGAGTGTCACGGGACGAGTATGGGTCACGTCGCGCCCGACCGGCGTCGATACCATCCCGACCCATGGACCTTCCCCAGCCGCTCGACGCCGTCCTGCTCGATGTCGGGGGTGTGTTCCACCTCCCCGATCACGATCGCATCGTCGCGGCCATGGCGCGGGCGGGCATCGAGGTGGACCCCGCGGACCTCGACCGGGCGCACTACGCCGGCGTCAAGGCACTCACGAACTTCCGCGAGGGCGATCGCGCCATCTGGCTCGCCTACAACCGCGGCTACGCCCACGCGCTCGGTGCCGACGGCCAGGTCGAGGAGGTCGCGGAGACCCTGCTCAACGAGTTCACGACCGGCGGGGTCTGGACCCGCATCATCCCGGGATCACCGGGTGCCCTCGCCCGGATCAAGGCCACGGGGGTGAAGCTCGCGATCGTCTCCAACGCCGACGGTTCGGTGGAGGCGCAGCTCGCCGCCGACGGCATCTGTCAGCTGGGCCCGGGGCCCGGCACGGAGATGGACGCGATCCTCGACTCGATGGTGGTCGGCGTCGCGAAACCGGATCCGAAGATCTTCGAGATCGCGCTCGAGCGCCTGGGCGGCATCGATCCCGCCCGGGCCATCCACGTCGGCGACACCCCCGCCGCCGACTGTGCCGGTGCCGAAGCCGCAGGCATCATGCCCGTCCTGATCGACCCGCACGACGACCACCCCGACTTCGACGGCGTCCGCGTGCCGTCACTGCATGCGGTCGCGGACCTCGTCGCGACCGTGCGCGCCGGCTGACCCGGGACGCGATCGACCGTCAGGGACGGTGGGAACCGCCCGGGTCGACGCGGCCGGGATGACCACACCGCCCCGGGACACGGACTCGGACCGCGGTGAGTGACTGCTCGCGGAGCGCGACCGAGACCGCGGCGCGGCCGAAGTCGACGTCGATCGAGCGCGCCGGGCCCGGATTCCACACGACGGCGCCGACGCGACCCGAGGGATCGCAGACGCCGGTCGCCGAGAGTCCGCTCGCCGGATCCACCGACGTCTCGAGCACGGACGAACCGTTGGCGCCGGCCCACGCGAACGTCGCGAGGACGTCGAAGTCCGGCTCCGGGGTCCAGCGTCGGGTCTCGGGGTCGACGGTGACGACGCCGCGACACGTGTCGCACCCGCCCAGGTGCGGTCCGTGTTCGGGGTCGAGGGCGAGGTTCCAGAGCAGCTCGGCGTTGGCCCAGTGGTTCCAACCGTCGAGCACCAGACGGGCCGTCGCCCCGAACGCCTCCGTGCGGGTGCCCTGCCAGGTGCCACCCGAGCACTCGGTCTGCCAGATCTGCTGGGCCGGGAAGGCCGCGTGCACGGACTCGTACGCCGCCGCCTGGTCGCCGCCGTAGCAGTGGAACGCGGTGCCGGCGATCGGCGGTGCCGCGCCGGTCGCGGTGAGCACGTCGAGGGGGAACGTGGCCGGGCCGGTCCCGACACACCCGCCCGGCGGCTGTGCGTCACACCAGTTGTGGTCCCAGACGAGCACGCGGGTCGCGAGGCCGGCGCGGCCGAGGGCCGGACCGAGATGGTCCCGCAGGAGCCGGGCCTGCTGGTCGGGTGGCATCAGCATCGACGGGTACGTCACCTGGACCGCCGCCGGCTCGTTCTGGACGGTCAGCCAACCGATCGGGATGCCCTCGGCGCGGTAGGCCTGCACGAAGCGCACGAGGTAGTCGGCGTAGGCGGGCTCGAACTCCGGTCGCAACGTGCCGAACAGATAGTTGCCCGAGTCCTTCATCCAACCGGGCGCACTCCACGGTGAGGCCACGATCTCGAGGCGCGGCGCGATCGCCAGGATCTCGTGCACCACCGGGATGATCTCGGCGCGGTCGCGCTCGATCGAGAAGTGGACCAGGTTCGGGTCGGGCACCGGCGAGTCGTCGAGGCTCGCGTGCACGCTCGAGAAGTCCGACGCGCCGATCACGACCCGCAGCACGCTGAGCCCGCCGCGGCGCGGATCGAACAACCGGGTCAGGAGGTCCCGCCGCGCCGGGGCCGGGAGCGCGGCGATGAGATGGGCCGACGATTCGGTGAGCGCCGCGCCGACGCCGAACAGGCGCTGGCGGGTGCGGTCGGGGTCCACCGTGACCGCCGCGGGTCCGGCGCGCCGATGCAGTGGAGCCCGGGAGCCCAGCAGGCGAGTCGCGCCGTCGGCCGTGCTCGTCAGCACTTCCGCGGCCGGCGGGCCACCATGGCCGCGGGACCAGGGCGGCACCCGGTCGCAGGCGGCGAGGACCGTCAACGCGGCCACGACCGTCAGCGCGACGAGACTCCGACGACGATTTCGGATCAGTGAGTTGCGAGCCCCCCGGCGCATAAGCGACGAAACGGTACCAGCCTCGTCAGTGCCCGGGGACCCGCCCCCGCCGACCTCAGGCCGGCTTGTCCCGGCCCACCACCCACATGGAGAAGAACTGCGAGCCACCGCCGTAGGCGTGGCCGAGGGCCTTGCCGGTCGTGAGGGGCACCTGGTAGTCGCCCGCCCGTTCGCGCACCTGCTGGGCGGCCTCGCCGAAGCGGATCATGCCGCTCGCGCCGATCGGGTTCGACGAGAGCACGCCGCCCGACGGGTTCCACGGGATGTCCCCGTCGGGTGCGGTCGCGCCCGATTCGGTGACCTTCCACCCGTCCCCCTCCGCACAGAACCCGAGGTTCTCGAGCCACATCGGCTCGTACCACGAGAACGGTACGTAGACCTCGGCGCAGTCGAAGTCCTCCCGCGGGTTGGTGATGCCGGCCTGGGCGTACACGTCGGCCGCGCAGTCCTTGCCGGCCTGCGGGTTCACCTGGTCGCGCCCGGCGAACATCGTCGGTTCCGATCGCATCGCGGTGCCGTGGATCCACGCCGCGGGCGACGAGCTCGCGTCGGCGACGTCCTCGGCACCGATCACGAGCGCCATGGCCCCGTCCGAGCTCGGGCAGGTGTCGAGGTAGCGCAGCGGGTCCCAGAGCAGGAACGACTCCTCGACGGTCGCGAGGTCGATGTCGGGCAGGTGGAGGTGCGCCTTCGGGTTGCGGAGCGCCGCAAGGCGGTCCTTGACCGCCACGAGGTGCCCGATGTGGCGGGGTGCCTCGGACCGAGCCATGTAGGCGCGGATGATCGGGGCGAAGTAGCCACCGGCGCCCGCGACGAGCGGCGCACTGAACGGCATCTGCACCGACAGTCCCCAGGTCGCGTTCGACTCCGACTGCTTCTCGAACGCGACGGTGAGCACGCGCTTGTGCACACCCGACATCACGAGCTTCGCGGCGACGATGGCGGTGGAGCCGCCGACCGAACCGGCGGTGTGCACCCGCAGCAGCGGCTTGCCCACCGCGCCGAGCGCATCGGCGAGGTACAGCTCGGGCATGATCACGCCCTCGAACGTGTCCGGAGCCTTCCCGACGACGACGGCGTCGATGTCGCCCCAGTCCATGCCGGCGTCCTCGAGCGCCTCGAGTGCGGCCTCGCGGACGAGTCCGGCCATCGACACGTCGTGACGCGCGGACACGTGACGGGTCTGCCCGACTCCGATGACGGCGGTGCGGACGGCTCCCATCACTCCCCCTCCATGACGCAGACCAGATTCTGTTGCAGGCACGGACCCTGGGTCGCGTGCGCGAGACCACGGCCGATCTCTCCGGCGTTGATCCGCGAGAAGATCTCGCCGATTCGGATCAGGCCGCCCGCCATCAACGGGTTCGCGCCGAGCGCCCCGCCCGACGGGTTGATGCGGGTGCCGGCGTCGATGCCGAGCGCCTCGCGCAGGATGAGCTCGTCGGAGCTGAACTGTGCGTGCAGTTCGGCGACGTCGAAACCGCCTTGGAGCGCCCCGGCCTCCTCACCGGACCGACGGGTCGACTCGCTCGTCGTGAGGTCGCGCACGCCGATGTGCGGAGCCTCGACCCGGTGCTCGATCCCGCGGATCCACGCGGGTCGCTCGCAGTGTTCGCGCGCCACCTCCGCGGCGGCGATCACGACGGCACACGAGCCGTCGGTCACCGGGAAGATGTCCGCGTCCCGGAGCGGTGCGTGCGTGAGCGGACGGCCCAGCAAGGTGTCGGCGTCGACCGCCTCGCTGCGGATCGCGTGCGGGTTCGCGGCGGCGTCGGTGAGACTCCGGGCCGCGACCTCGGCGAGATCCCGCTCGGTGACCTTCCCCGATTCGAGCAGCGCGCTCGCCTGGAGGCCGGCGAAGTGGATCAGTGACGGCCACAGCGGGGTCACGGTGTACGGGTCCGCTTGCAACGTGAAGACCTGGTACACGTCGGCGAGCGACGACTTGCCGAAGCCGTAGATCAACGCACTGTCGATCTCGCCGGTCTGGATCGCGACCCACGCCTCGTACAGCGCCCACGCCCCGTCCATCTCGACGTGACTCTCCTTGACGGGCGGCCACGCGCCGGCGCCGTCGAGACCCTGCACGAACGTGAACGGTCCGCCGCTCAGGTAGTCACACGATCCCGAAATGGTGAAGTCGATGTCGTGGCGGCCCATGCCCGACTGGCGGACGGCCTCCTGCACGACGGGAATGATGAACTCCACCTCGTTGCGCTCACGGTCCTTCTCGGCCGTGTCCTGCGCGAACGCAATAACTCCCACATCCCTCATGGTTAGGCATACTCCCGGTAGGACTCGTAGGGGGCGTCGGGTTCGCCGTTGGGTTCGAACCACTTCAGGCAGCGGGCGTCGGGGCGCAGGTTCTCGTCCCAGACCGCCTTCACCCGCAGGCCCATGCGCACGTCGTCGACGGGGATGCCCTGGATCAACCCGAGGTACGGCGTGTTGGCGCCGTCGAGCAGGATCTGCGCGGCGGCGAAGGGCACCTCCGGCGCACTCTCGGAGAGGCCGGGGATGTTCGTGATGCAGAACGTGGTGACGGTGCCGTTCTGGGACACCTCGACCTCGATCTCGGTGGGCTCGCCGCTCGTCGGGTCCGAGCCTCGCGGCGGCAGGTACACCTGGTCCGAGCCGACCGCCTTCTGGCCGATCAGCTTGCCCTCGGCGATGCCGCGCAGGTACTTGCTCGGCGCGCGACCGGCGTTGATCTCGTACTCGAGTCGGATCGGCACGGTGATGCCCGTCACCGGCTCGGTCTCCTCCGACGGTGCCGGCGCCGGCGGCTCCGAGCCTTCGGGCACCCAGGCATCGAGGTCGGTCATGTAGCCGACCCGCTCCGTCCTCCAGCGCGGGGCGACGCGCATGCCCACGCTCATCGCGTCGGCGGAATCCACGTCGACGACGTGCATCATCGGCACGTCGGCACCGTCGGGTCGCACGAGCGCGAACGCGAACGGCTTGCCGAGGTGGTGCTTGCCCTCGACGGGCTCGGCCACCCAGGTCCAGGCCTCGACGACGCCGCCGGGCCCGACCTCGACGAACTCGTCGAGGGTCGCCGCGGTCACCGGGTCGTACTCGGTGGGCGGGACCATGACCCGACCGTCCTCGGTCCGCACGCCGACGAGTTTCCCGTCGCGCAGACCCGTGAACCAGCGCGACAGCGCGGGCCCGACCGAACGGGTGTAGCCGCCCGGGTACTCGAGTACGTGATGTTCGATGAGTGGTGTCGTCACGCTGTCCTCTCCTCAGATCGCGGCGTCGCGGTCGGCCCAGTACGGGTCGCGCAGCTTCCGCTTCAACAACTTGCCGGTCGGTTCGCGCGGCAGCTCGTCCATGAAGTCGATCGAGCGCGGCCACTTGAACTTGGCCAACCGTCCCGCGAGGTGGTCCATGATCGAGGAGCGCAACGAATCGTCCGCGGTCACCCCGGCCCGCACCTCGACGACGGCCTTGATCTGCTCACCCATGTCGTCGTCGGGAATGCCGAACACCGCGGCGTCCGCGATCTGCGGGTGCGCCAGGAGTTCGCCCTCGATCTCGGCCGGGTAGATGTTCACGCCCCCCGCGATGATCATGTCGGACTTGCGGTCACAGAGGAACAGGTAGCCGTCCTCGTTCAGGTAGCCGACGTCGCCGACGGTGAAGAACCCGTCGGCATCGTGCGAGTCGTCGGTCTTGGTCTTGTCGCCCTTGTACTCGAAGTCGCCGGTGGACATCTTCATCCACACCGTGCCCGGCGTGCCGGTGGCGCAGAGGTTGCCGTCGTCGTCGACGATCTTGAGCTCGGAGTTCGGCCAGGCGGTGCCGACGGTGCCGGGATACTCGAGCCACTGCGCGGCCGTCGCCAACGTGCCGCCACCCTCGGTGGCGCCGTAGTACTCGATGATCGATTCGCCCCACCAGTCGATCATCTTGCGCTTCACGTCGATCGGACACGGCGCCGCGGCGTGGATCGCGAACCGCATCGACGACACGTCGTACTTGCCGCGCACGTCGTCGGGGAGCTGCAACATCCGGTGGAACTGCGTCGGCACCATGTGCGTGTGCGTACAGCCGTACTTCTCGATGAGCGCGAGGGTCTGCTCCGGGTCCCACTTGTCCATGTACACGACCGGGTGGCCGGCGTGCAGCGCGTTCCCGGCGAAGGTGGTGACCGCGGTGTGGTAGTTCGGCGACGTCGACAGGTGCACGTTGCCGTCGCGCGGCAGGATCCCGAAGAGCAGCAGGAACATCGCGAACAGTTCCGACGACGTGTCCGGGTCGAGTCCGGTCAGCGGACGCTTGACCCCCTTCGGGCGACCGGTCGTGCCACTCGTGTAGTGCATCGCCGCGCCGGCGAGCCGGTCCTCGGGGAGCGAGTCGGGTTGGTCGGCGAGAAATTCGTCGAGGTCACCGAATCCCGGGACGGCCCCGATGGCCAGCCGCCCGTCGGCGGGAATCCCGGCTTCGTCCGCCGCCGCGCTCGCCAGCGCGGCGAACCGTTCGTGGGTCACGAACGCCTTGGCCTCGGAGTCGGCCAGGATGTAGGCGACCTCCGGCGGGGAGAGCCGGTAGTTGATCGGCACGTAGTAGAGGCCGATCTGGAGTGCCGCCAGGTAGACCGTCGCGGGACTCACGCCGTTGGGCAGGATCGCGGCGACCGAGTCACCGGGCTCGAGCCCGAGCGACCGCAGCCCGTGGGCCATCCGGTTGCAGCGGGCCAGCAACTCGCCGGCGGAGATCTCGGTGCCGTCGGGATCGACCACCGCGAGCGCCTCGGGATCCTCCTGCGCGAAATACCAGAAGCCACCCGGCATCAGGCGATGTCCTTCCTCGGGGTCACGAACCGCCGCAGTAGAACACGTTCTCGCGCACCCGGGCAACCGCCCAACCCGGACATTCACGATTCTCGTTGTTTTTCGGGGCGTTTGGGATTGCGGGTCCTCGACGCGTGCATCGGCGCCTGAAAGACTCACCAGCAACATGAGCCGCATACGCAACAGACTCCGCTTCCAGACCCCCGAGGAACGCGTCCTCAACGCGCTGCTCGTGATCGTGGTCGCCATCCTCGTCGTCGTGGGCATCTCGAAGCTCCGCGAGGACCGTGCGGAAGCCGCGCCCGAGGTCCGGGGCATCAGCATCGAACGGTCCCCCGCGACCACGACGACCCGACCGCGTGCCACCACCACGTCCGCGCCCACGACGACCACGACACTCGACCCGATGGTGGTGCTCTGGTACGCGATCGCCGGTCAGCCCCGGCCCGCGGCGACGAGTTCGACCACGCTCCCGGCGCCGGCCGCGCCGTTCCCCGGGATCCCCCCGGACACCACCTCGACGACCCGGCCGGTCTCGCCCACCACGACCACCCGGCCGCGTGCGCCGACGACCACGAGCTCCACGACGTC
>CAZJBJ010000084.1:0-16408 GCA_964544295.1 uncultured Bifidobacteriaceae bacterium | reverse complement strand
AGTGCTCCGCGCCCTGCCGGTACGGGCCACCGGTCCGCGACGTCCTCGCGGCGGAAGGTGGGAACGCCAGCGTGGATCGGGCGTTCCGACGCGGCGTGTTCACCCAGAAGCTGTTCATCGAGCCGAGTGCGTCACTGTCCGACGCGAAACCGCTGCGGGTCGCCGCGCCCAAGGTCGGTAGGGGTGAGAAGCGCATCGAGAAGCCCGACACCTTCGGAGCGTTCGACCTCTACCTGGTGTTGGCGTCGCGACTGCCGGCGGGCGACGCGTTGGGCGTGGCCACGAAGTGGGCAGGCGGCCGGATGATCACCTACCGGGCGGACGGGAAGACCTGTGTGCGCGCCGCGCTGCGGGCACGTACGGCCGCGGGTCGGCGGGAGCTCGACGCCAACCTCCGGTTGTGGGCCGCGTCCCTGCCGCCCGGGCAAGCCACGATCGGGAGCCGGGGGCCAGCAGTCACCCTCGACGCGTGCGACCCGGGCGCGGACGCGAGCATCGACGCACCCGACCTTGCCCTGACCAAGGCCGGTGACCTGCTCGACATCCATGGCGAACTCGAAGCCGGGATCGCCCAGGAGGCCCACGATGCCGGTGCGCCGCCGTCGACCGCGCGGTGTTTCGCACTCGAGATTGCGCAGTCGGCCGAGATCGCCGAACTGCTGGAGCAGGACCAGGAGGACGTGACACCCAAGATGGCACGACGAGCGGTCAATCGCGCCGGGGAACGTGCCGCTGAGACGTGCCTGAAAGTCCCGAACTGAAAGTGACTAAACACCGTTGACCCGACGCGCTGCGTCCTGGCCCTGTATCCTCCTCGCCGAGGACTCGAGCCCATGCCCACCCTGCCCGGGCATGGGCTCGTCCTCTTTTTCTTGCCGCCTAGCGACGCCGATACAACGCCAGGCGGTTCGCATCACCCAGCCTGCGTTGCTCGGCAAACAGCTCGCCCACCTCGGGATGTTCCGCCTGGATCGCCGCGATCTCTTCCAGGCTCGGGTCGACTCCGACCAGCCGCTCTAAACGCCGATCGATGACGCGCAAGCGGGCGCGTGCTCGGGGCGACAACTGATCGGTGGTGGCGACCAGCCGGTAGCCACGCTTCACCGGCGGACGCGCGGTGGAGTACGAGGTGATCAGGATCTCCGAGCGCGCGTCGGCAGGTCGAGCGCGGTGGTCGCCGTACCGGTTGGCCTCGCCGCGCGGGACCACCACGTCGAGCCCCGCGCGGGTCAGGATCGACGCCACGACCGGCGCGCAACATCGTGTGGGGTCGAGATCGGTGGCCTGCGCGGTCGACGTGACCAGGACGGGATCGGCGAGCGGCTGGTCGTCGTCGAGGGCCCGAGCCGCGAGCCGGGCCGCAGCCTGCGACGGTCGGTCGACGTTGTCCCGACCGCGCACCAGGTCGACGGCGAGCGCGCCGGCCGTGATCACGAGTGCCACGCTCAGCAGCGGAACGGCGACGCGTTCGATCCGAACGCGGCGGCGATCCGAGAGCGCCGTCCAGAGTGAGACGCCGGCGGCGAACCAGCACAACATGCCGACGACCCGATCCGGCTCGGCGATCCACACGAAGAGGCCGCCGAAGACCAGGGCCCGAGAGACGACGGCGGCGACGATCGTCGTGCCGACGATCAGGTTGAGCCAGTTGGCGGTGCGGGCCCGGTGCCGCACGGCGACGATGGCCGCGGCGGCGAAGACGAGGAGCGCGACGGGAACCCCGCCGCCGGCGTCGACGTCGACCGTCGGGGTGAAGGCCGGGGTGGGCACCGTGCCGGTGAGCCACGGCGCGTCGAGTCGGAACTCGATCGCCACGGCGCGGTAGCCGTCGCGGAGCCCGACCGAGGGCCCGCGGTCGTGGCGGAGCGCGGTCAGTTCGCCGAGGTTGCCCGGGTCGCGCGTGAATTGCTCGACGACGGGAGGTAGCCAGAGCACGAGGAGCACCACCATGGCCCAGGCGATCGCCCGGACCGGGCTCGGATCAGGTGTGCTCGATTCGGCTCGGCGATGGCGGACCACCCGGCCAATGGCCACGACGATCGCGAGCCCGCCGAGCGCCGCCACGAAGATCGCCATCCCCAGCCAGGTCTGGGTCAGGAGGGTGGCCGCCGCGGCGACCAGCGGGAGCGCGACCTCGGTGCCGCAGCAGTACTCCCACACGAGGAACACGAACAGCGCGAGTACGGCCAACAACACGTGTGGTTCCCACGGGCTGATGGCGAGACTGCCCCCCCGGGCGAGGAGCATGATGCCGAGCAGGATCGCGGCGCCGTGGCCGATGACGCGTCCGCCGCGACGGACCGCGACGAGGACACACCCGGCCACGCAGCCGGCGGTGATCGCTACCACGCCGATGCCCAGCCCGGCCGGGCCGGGACCGAACAGTCGGTAGGGTGCCGCCAGCAGGTAGAAGAGCAGCGGCCCGGGTTGATTCCCGCCGAAGCGTTCGTACGATCCGACCAGTGGCGAGTGGGCGCCGACGTCGAACACCTGGAGGTCGATGAGGGCCTCGTCGTCGTTCGGCGGTGTGCCGGAGTGACTGGTCGCGGCGACGATGCCGGCGATGACGACGGTTGTGAACGCGAGAATCGCCACGACCGTGAGCCAACGGCCCCCGCCCGAGCGTCGCGATTGGCGCCGGGTGCCCGCGCGGGGAGGTGCCTCGTCCACGGTCACAGGTGTCGACGGTATCGAAGTCACACCGGCGGGGCGGTGAAGATCAGGTCCAGGGACCGCTGCACGGACCGGTCCACGTCCCGGATCGAGCAGCGGCCGAGCGCCCACGATCGCAGCCGCGTGACCATCACACTGTTGGCGGTCTCGACGACCGCGGCGGCAGTGTCGGGGTCGAGGGTGCCGAGTGCATCGGTGAGCGTGGCGGTGTTGTGTGCCGCGAACTCCTCGAAGCAGGCGCGGGCGTTCGGGTCGTTGGAGGCTTCCAGCACGATGACCGCCCGCATCATCTGCGGGTGCCGTTCGAAGGCTCGGACGGCCCGTCGCATCAGCGCCCGGATGCGCTCGGGATCGGTCGTCGCGGTCGCCGGGGGAGTGCGACGGGTCAAGGGGAAGTCGGCGGCCCATTCGACCAGCGCGGCGGCGTAGAGGTGTTCCTTCGAGGTGAAGTAGCGGTAGATCGTCGCGAGGGCCACTCCGGCTTCGGTGGCGACGTCGCGCATCTGGATCGCGTCGTACTCGCTTCGCCCGATGAGGGAGATCGCGGCCTCGACGATCCGGCGCCGACGTTCCTGCTGGGCGCGGGGGAGCGCTGCGGGATCGGGCGGTGCCGCCGCAGCGGCCAGGTCGGTCGGCACAGCCGTCATGGTAGTCCGCTGGCCAGAACCAGAATCTGATACTAGTATCGGGTTATGGCTACCGACACCGCCTCCCGCTACACGATCATCTCGGCCGACACCCACGCAGGTGCCAACCACGAGACCTACCGCGAGTACCTCGCGTCCGAGTACCACGAGGACTTCGACGCGTGGCGCGGCAAGTACAAGAACCCGTGGAAGGACCTGCGCGACACCGATCTGCGGATCCGGAACTGGGACGACGACCGCCGCGACGCCGACCAGCTCGCGGACGGGATCGTCGGCGAAGTGGTGTTCCCCAACACGGTGCCGCCGTTCTATCCCGGGTTCGTGCTGTTCGCCGGCCCACCCAAGGCGGACGAGTACGAGCACCGCCGGGCCGGAATCCACGCGCACAACCGGTGGCTCGTCGACTTCTGCGCCCGGAAACCCGCCCAGCGCGCCGGCATCGGCCAGTTCTTCCTCAACGACATCGACGACGCAATCGCCGACATCACCTGGATCAAGGAGCACGGGTTGCGCGGCGGCGTGTTGCTGCCGACGGTCGCGCCGGACGTGGATTGGGTGAAGCCGCTCTACCACCCCGACTACGACCGGCTCTGGGCCGCGCTGCAGGATCTCGACGTCCCGGTCAACCTGCACTCGGGCACGGGCTCGCCGAACTACGGCCGGTTCCCGTCCACGCCGATGATCATGATCACCGAGGTCGGCTTCTACGGCACCCGGGCGTTCGTGCACATGTTGCTCTCCGGAGTGTTCGAGCGATTCCCGCGGCTCAAGTTCGTGATGACCGAGGGTTCGGCCGCGGCACTCCCGCCGATGCTCGCCCACATGGATCAGGTCATCGCCAACGTGAGCAAGGGGGCCATCGGCGAGCTGAAGTACACGCCGGAGAACGCGTTGCCTCGCTCGGCGACCGAGTACTTCCAGCAGAACTGCTGGGTCGGGGCGAGCTTTCCCGGTCCGAAGGACTGGGCGGCCCGGGAGGTCATGGCGCCGGGCCGGTTCATGTGGGGCAGCGACTATCCCCACGACGAGGGCACGCCGCCCTACAGCCGCGAGAGCCTACGGGCGGTGTTCCACGCCGTCGGCGAGGACGAGTTGCGTGACGTGCTCGGCGGCAACGCGGCGAAGCTCTACGACTTCGACCTGGATGCCCTCGCGCCGCTCGCCGAGCAGTACGGGCCGACGGTCGAGGAGATCGCGTCGCCGCTCACCGAACTTCCCGAGCACCCCAACGCCGCGCTGCTGAAGGCCGCGACCGACTCCGACATGTGAGCCGGTCACTCCGCATCTGCGGCGGAGCGGCTACGCGAACTCGAGATCCATGTGCGCGGCGGCGAGTCCGTACACGAACGCGTTCGGCATCTCCTCCGGCGTCGTGCCGGGTGTGATTCGCAGGCTCGCCACGCGACGGAGGAGCTCTTCGAAGAACGTCGTGATCTCGAGCCGGGCGAGTGAGGTCCCCAGACAGAAGTGGGTGCCGAAGCCGAACGCCAGGTGTTGGTTCGGCCAGCGGGCCACGTCGAAGCGCTCGGGGTCGGTGAAGTGGCGTTCGTCCCGGTTGGCGGAGCCGTACAGGAGGACGACCTGGTGGCCGGCGGGCACGACGGTGCCGGCGATCTCCGAGTCGGCGACCGCGACCCGGCACATGTTGTGGATCGGGGTGACGTAGCGGATGAACTCCTCGACCGCCACGGTGAGGTCCGCCCCTGCCCGTAACTTCTCCCACTCGCCGGGGTTGGCGACGAGCGCGAGCAGGGTGCGGGCGATGACGGTGCGGGTGGTCTCGGCCCCACCGTCGAGCAGCAGGAGACTGTCGGCGATGACGTCGTCGCGACTCACGGGCTCGTCGCCGATGCGGGCGGTCGTCCACACGCTCATCACGTCGTCCATCGGGCACGCCGACTTCGTGTCGTAGAGCTCCGACGCGGCCTGCGCGAACTCCATCGCCGCCACGATGCCGTCGTCGTTCATGTACCGCGGGCCACCGCCGAGCGCGATCGTGCGCTCGGACCACGACTGCAGCTCGGGCCACGCGTCGTCGGCGAAGCCGAGCAGCTTGCCGATCATCATCGCGGGCAGTGGCGCCGCCAGGTCGCCGATGATCTCGGCGTGGCCACCGGCGGCCTCCACGCCGTCGAGCAACTCGTTCACCTTGGCGCGGATGGCGTCGGTCCACACCGCAACCGCCTTCGGGGTGAAGCGCCGGGCGACGAGCCCACGCCGGCGTTGGTGGAGCGGGTCGTCGAGCCCGATGATGGCACCGTCGGCCGGGATGTTCGGGCGGTAGCCGCCCTTGGCCTGATCGGAGTTGATGAACCGTTCCTTGTGCTTCTCGATCTCGACGATGTCGTCGTAGCGCGAGATGCCCCACAGCTCGTTCGTCGCGTCCCAGTACACGGGTGCGTGTTCGCGCATCCACGCGTAGGTCGGGTACGGGTCGTTCACGTAGAAGTCGCCGTCGAGCAGATCGATGTCTCGCGCTGTCACCCCGGTCCTCCTCAGATCGGTCGCGTGCGGAACATGGCCGCCCGGTAGGCGACGTCGACGGTCACGTCTCCCTCGACACCCAACATCTCCGCGAGCAGGCGACGCGCGGTCGTGAACACCCGCTCGCGTTGGTCGTCCGGCATGAGGATGATCCAACTCAACGTGCCGAGCAGCCCGATGAGTTCGTCGGCGTTCAGCGCGATGTCCCAGGTGATCGCCTCGGACTCGACCGGCGTGAACGGCACGCCGTCGGGGAGTTCGAAGACGTCGCTCGTGCCGGGGCCGGATCCGCCTGCGGTCAGCGAGGTGGCGAGCGTTCCGCCGTCCTCATCCTGACCCCGCTGTTGCGCGAGCAGGAAGCGCGCCTGCTGCATGAACGCGCCGTCGGGATCGGGCCCCGTCCACACCGCGCCGAACACGCCCCCGGGGTTCAGGACGCGATGGATCTCGGTGAGGGTGGGCACCGGGTCCATCCAGTGCCACGACGACGACGCGAACACCCCCTGGGCGGATGCATCCGGCAGCGGGATCGCCTCGCCTCGCCCGGCGCGGGCGTCCGCCCCGGGGACTCGGGTTTCGAGGACGGCCCGCATCCGGTCGTCGGGTTCCACCGCGATCACGGTCTGCGCCCGGCCGGTGAGATGGCGGGTCAGTGCCCCGGTACCGGCGCCGAGGTCGACCACGCAGTCGACCGGCTCGGGGAGGAACCAGTCCACGACCGCAGCCGGCGGGCCGGGGCGGTACCGCTCGTAGAGGTCGGCGATGCCGCCGAAGCTGGAGGACCGGGCCGCCTTCTCGGCGTCGGTGAGCGTGGGGGGCGTGTCGTCGTCGGGCATGGCGGAGACCGTACTCAGGTGAAGTCGGAGCCGCCGTCGACGTTGACGTTGGCGCCGGTCATGTAGCTGTTCACCCGCGAGACGAGGAACGCGATCACCGGTCCGATCTCGGACGGATCTCCCGCGCGCGGGAGGTGGGCCGGGTGGCCGAAGTCCTCGCTGATGACCCGCATCGCGTCTTCGAGACTCTCCGGGTCGACGTTGCGCTCGGGTGGGAGCGAGCGGAGGTACCCCTGCATGCCCGCGGAGAGGAACGATCCGGGCGAGACGGTGTTGACCAGGATGCCCTCGGGGGCGAGCGAGGCCGACAGGTTCTTCGACAGGCTCGTCAGCGCGGCCTTCGCGGCCGTGTACGCGACGAGTTCCGGAGTCTGACGTTTGGTCGAGTGGGCCGACACGTTGACGATGCGCGCCCATTCCGCAGCCCGGAGCAGGGGGAGTGCTGCTCTCACGCACCGCGCCGCGCTCAGCGTGCCGATGTCGAACGTGGCGTGCCATTCGGCGTCGTCGAGATCCTCGAAGTCGCGGATCCCGACGTCGACGGGTCCCGCCGCGTTCACGAGCATGTTGCACTCGCCCCACCGTTCGCCCACCTCGTTGAACGCATCGTCGACATCGGTGCGGACGGTGAGGTCGGTAGAGATGCCCACCGCGTCGGGTGCTCCCGCGGCGAGGAGTTCGGCGATGGTCGCGTCGAGTTCGGCGCGGCCCCGGGCGATGACGGCGACCCGCGCACCCTCCGCCGCGAGGCACCGCGCCGCGGCCCGCCCCATGCCCTTCGAACCGCCGCTCACCACCGCGACCGCACCGTTGATTCCGAGGTCCATGGCTACTCGCTTCCCGGGTGAGGCGCCGGCGGTACCGACGTTCGGATCAGGCTGACGGGTCGCCGTGGAGGCGACGGGCGAACGCGTCACCGGCGAGGAGCTCGACGAGCTGGCCCTCGCAGTCGCGCACGAACACCGCGCTCGGCAGGCGCGAGTCGGTGAGGACTTCGCCGCCGTGCGCGACCACGTCGGCGCACGCCGAGTCCAGGTCGTCGACCCCGATCGACAGGTGGGTCAGCCCGGGTTCGAGCAACGATCGCTCGGTCGGTTCGTGAGGGACGGGTTCGGTGAACGCGAGGAGTTCGAGCACGAGTCCGTCACGCCGGAGGTAGACCGCCTTCAGGGTGAGCGGCTCGGGGAGGCGGAGCAGCGTGGCCGACTGCGGCCCGCTGACGTCGAGGTCGAGCACCTCCGCGAAGCCGAACACCTCGACGTAGAACCGGCAGGCCCGGTCGAGGTCCCGGACGCACTGGCCGACGTGGCTGAAGATGGTCATGCGCGTTCGTCCGATCCTCGCTCGACTCGCCGCTGGTGCGGCTCGGTGCCCTCGGCAGGATTCGAACCTGCGGCACATGGTTTAGGAAACCATTGCTCTATCCCCTGAGCTACGAGGGCGGGGATGGTGTTTGTGCAGGTCAGCATGCCTGCCACCGGTGCGGGCGGCTGCCCGTGGTCGATCGTAGGCGGCGTTTGGGCCGCGGTTGGGCCGCGGGAGAACTGAGCGAGCTTTTGGTGTGCACGAGTTCGGCGTAGGCGGCGTCGAGTCGGCCGGCTAGCTTTTCGTGCTCATCCTCGAACAGGTGGCCGTAGCGGTCGAGCGTGGTCGTGATCGAGCTATGGCCGAGATGGCTCTGGATGGCTTTCGGGTGAGCTCCTTGGGAGATGAGGAGCGCAGCGCAGGTGTGACGGAGGGCGTGGAGTCCCATGTGTGGCAACCCTGCTTGTGCGAGTGCAGGTTGCCAGACCCTTCGCGTGAAGCTGGTGTAGCGGATCGGTCCGCCCTGCGGCGCCTGGAAGGCGAGCGTGTGGACGTCGTCAATGCTGGACAAGTGCTCGGCCAGCCGGTCGCGCAGGAAATGGGGCACGGTCACGGCTCGGCGCTGATGTGTCTTGGGTGGGCCGAAGTGGAAGGTGCCCGAGACGTTCGTGAGGCTCTCTGCGATCATGAGGCGCGAACGCGTCAGGTCGCAGCGGTCACCTCGCAGCGCGGTGGCCTCGCCGTAGCGGAGTCCTGCGATGGCGAGGACTTCGATGAACAGCCGGTAGCGCGGGTCGATGATGTCGAGCAGTTCGCGGAGCTGCGATGGGCTGAGGAACGCCATCTCGACCTGGGGAAGGCGCGGGAGCTTGATGCCCCGGCACGGGGACGCAGGGATCCGTCCGTCCTCGACGGCGGTTCGCATGATGGCCGTGAGAAGGTGATACGCCTGTCGGCAGCTTGACGCGCTGAGCCCGCGCTCCTGCATCCGTGCGAGAAGCTCGCGGACATCACCCGGGCGGATCTCGCCGATCGGAGCACGTCCGAGTTCGGGAAGTAGTCGGGCCCGGAGCATCGACTCATATCCGGCTCGCGTCGACGGCTTCAGGTGGGTCGTCGTGCGAAGCCATTGATCTGCCCAGGCGTGGAACGGCAGGAGCGACAGGCTGGGCAGACTAACTTCCAGCCAGGCTCGGGATCTAGCTCGCTATCTGGGGTACGACCGGCAAACTCAAGGCTTCGCCCACGTTCTTCCCATTTTTACGAATGGGAAGAACGTGATTTCGCCTGACACAGATGGACACCTTCCGGGAGCCGTGTGGAAGATGGCGAAAACGGCGAAGGATTTGACTAAGAATCGGCGTACCGCAACGACGGATGCCTTTCTGACACCGATCGGAAAATGAGAGGGGTATTGAGAATGTCGGATGAGATGGTGCCATGGTCTGTCACCGTTGGTGAGCTCACCGAAGCCGACGCCGACCGTGTCGTTCGTTTCGTTCGCGAGGAATTGGATAACGAGGCGTGGGCAACGCCTTCAGACCTTGCGATGCACATTTTCATGGACAGGGCAACTGTTGAAGTCCTGCATCGAGCGCTCCGACCGCTTGCAGCAAACGGCAATCCAGTCGCGCAAGGTATGGAGGAGGCATTCGGGGAGTGGCTCGACCGGTTTCCACGAAATGACGGCTACCATTGAAGCGCGTTGGCACAGCTGTCGCCTGGATCGTGGCGACGAAGCGTGGGATTTGACGGCGCGTGACACACGCCTATACGCACGGCAAGTATCGTATCCGAATCTCCGCGTTGTCACGACCGAACCCGCCTCCAAAAGCCTTGCCTGGAGTTAACCGACTCCTTTGGACACCCGATCCTGGATGGAGTCCGATAGCGGGTCAACGCTAATGGGGGTCGACCGCTTCGCCCTTTGGGGTGAGGATGGTCCCGAGGCGCTGGCCGGTCAGCACTCGCCGACGCTGGATGTTGAGTCCTAGTTCTAGATCGTGCGCCGGTCGGTTGGTGAGGTCGACCTTGGATGGCTGGTGGGATGCCGTGCTTCGAGCACTGAACCATTAGGACGCTGCTGGTCGGCTCCGGCTCGAACGCGGCAGACCCGACCTCCGGCGCATCTCGTCGGTGTCACATCGCCGCGTATAGCTGTTGAGCAACTACGCAACCTTTGGAGGCAACCAATGAGCGTTACTGATGCGGCAGTCCAGACGGACAGCCGCAAGCGCATTCGCATCTTCGTAAACGGCGACCCGCTCTTCGCGACCGCGGAGTTCATGACGGGAGCCGAGATCTTGGCCTTGGCCGGACTCCCCGGTGTGAACCACGTGTTCCTTGATGTTCCGGGTTCTGACGAAGACGAACGGGTTCCGGTGGATAAGCCCTTCCATCTACGACCGGGCATGAAGTTCTACGACGTTCCTGTCGGGACGTTCGGTTGAATGTCGTGCGCGATGACGAACTCGCTGAGCTTGTAGCTGTCTGCCCCGGAGCAGAGATCATCGAAGGTCCGGACAACTCTCTCGCGCACATCCCGAGTGTCACCTTGCCCGGAGGATGGTCGCGGAGGACGACGCCGATTTGGTTCGCGATCCCGGTGGGCTACCCAGCTGCTCAGCCCGACTGCTTCTGGGCCGATGCCAGTCTGACGTTGGCATCGGGGGCTCAGCCAGCTAACAGCGGCGCTCAATCGCTGCCCATGTTGGGAACGACGGCACTCTGGTTCTCGTGGCACCTGGCTAGCTGGCAGCCGTCACGCGACCGACTCCTGACCTACTTGCGATTCATTCTCACGAGGTTGGCCGATGTTCGCTGAACTACGCATGACGACCTCCCAGTATGACGACCTTCGGTCGCATCTTCTTGCCGACGACGCGGAGCACGCAGCAATTCTGGTTTGCGGTTCCGGCGGTGCGGACCGAGGGCTACTCGTTTGCCGTGAGGTCGTCCTGCTCGAGGATGAGGATCTCGAGCCATCGTCTGGTCGGTTGCATTTGGACATCTCGCCGATCGCGTTGGCTCGCATCGCGAAGCGTGCCGCGATGCGCGCCGCGACGCTCGTTGTTTGTCATTCGCATCCGTTTCCCGGGACCGTGCGGGCGTCGCGCCTTGACCTGAGGACCGAGGGAGAGTTGTGCGGTCGCGTGCTGCCGTCCCGTACTGGGCGGCCGGCAGCTGCGCTGATACTCGGCCCTGATGGCAATGACGGTCGGTTGTGGAGAGACGGGGTGCCAGAGCGGCTCGTGTTGCGTGTCGCCCGTCGCGCCGTGCATCCCTCGGTACGCGATCCACTCGCGGTCGACGAGCGTGACGCCCGCAGTGTTCTCGTATGGGGTGACGGCGGACAGCGCGCGCTACGTGACACGACGGTTGCGGTTGTTGGAGTCGGGGGCACTGGTTCCCACGTCGTCGTACAGCTCGCCCATCTCGGCATCGGGAAGGTCGTGCTCGTCGATCCGGATCACATTGAAGCGACAAATCTCAACCGCGTCGTCGGTGCCGTCGCCGCCGATGTCGGCCGTTCGAAGGTTGAGGTGCTGGCACGCGCCGCGAACGCGATTCGACCGGAGCTCGTCGTCGACACGGTCGCAGCATCGCTTCTCGACATTGACGCCGCGCAGCTCGCTTCGTCCGACCTGGTGATCTGTTGCACCGATGGTCATGGGTCGCGTGCAGTGCTTGCGGAACTCGCAGCGCAGTATCTCGTTCCTTTGATTGATCTCGGTGTCGAGATTCAGCCCGCCGCGAATGGCACGCGCGCCGGTGGCGGCGTGCGCGTCATCCGGCCGGGCGGGCCGTGTCTGCAGTGCATGGGGATCTTGGACCCGGCGCTCGTGCGCGAGGAGTTCTTGACGGACGCTGAACGTGAGAAGGAACGTCGCCGCGGGTACTTGCGCGAATCGGAGGTGACCGCGCCATCAGTCGTCGCGATCAACGGTGCTGCCGCGTCGCTTGCCGTCACCGAGGCACTCGATCTGCTGCTCGGCCTCTTCGTCATCGAACCCGTCCGGCTGCTCTACCGGGCGGAGACACGATCGGTCACGACGGCGGCTGTGCGACGGGACCCCGATTGCTATGTATGCGGAGAAACGGGGCTATTGGGCCTCGGCGACGCTCGTCGGCTGCCACGACGGGCGCAGGAGCGCGCCTCAGGTGCTAAAGCTGTCTAATCTGCCGCGCATGACCGACCGCGAGCGTGATGCGAGTCACGTGGTTTCTGAACTGCCCGGAGAGCCACTCCAAAGCGGCTTCGAGTTCGGTCCCGCACATGAAGTCCTGTCTGCGGAGGCTCGGCGGCGAGTGCTTGAGAAGATGGAAAGCGTCGACGAAGCGCGGCTACGGGCCGCGAGGGACGGTCACACGTCGTACGTCGGCTGAGTTCCACAGTGGACTTCGCGCAGTGGACTCCAAGCGAACCGGCGCGCATCGTCGATCTTCGCCCGACGGGCGCGCTGCTCGCGTTGACGCAGTACTACGAGGGCACACGACCGAGGGTTGTCCACGAAGTGTTTGGGCAGGCGTACTCGCTGGGCGCGCAGATGGCCGTCATCGAGTACCGATACCTGGACCCTGACTACCGGAGTGAACACAGCCGGTTCTACTCGACAACGTTCCGCCGATACCCATCCGTCGCGCACCGTGTCCACTTCTTCTCCGCGCCGCCACCAGACGCATGGCGGGACTCTGACCGGTGGCTCGACTTCGAACAGCTCAGTCCTTCCTACCTCGGCTTCGTCGTGCTCAGGCCCCTCGCCGGCGCGCGCGTCGGCCGCGTTGCCCTCCGCCCTCCAACTGGACTTCTGCCCGACATCACCTGCCGGACCTTCGAACACGTCAACCTGTTCGGCAGCGCCGTAGAAGTGCTGAGCGCTCCATTCATGGCACAAGACGCACAGCTCGGTGTCTGCGCGCACATGACGCTCTGGGTCGCCGCCCACCACCACCACCTTGCGTTTGGTCGAGAACGGTGGACTTCCGGCGACATCGCGAACCTGATCCCGAGCGACCTCGGCCTGGGCCGCCCAGCTCCCTCTAGTGGCCTGACCGTCGACCAACTCGCCGCTGGTTGCCGAGCCCTCGGGCTCCCAGCGCTCGTATACAAGTGCCGGGAGGCGTCGGATCTGCCCAGCGGCGAGCGGATTCCCGGGATCGTCTGTCGCTACCTCAACTCCGGCATGCCGGTGATCGTCGCCGCCGGAGGACACCACGCCTTCACGCTTGTCGGGTATCGCCGAGCCGATGCCGACACCCCCGACGAACGCATTCACTTCATCCGACAAGACGACGAGGCTGGCCCATACCAGGTCGTCGAAGACTTCGCTCATGACGCGTACGGTGCTTGGGAGTGGCTCATCGTTCCCTTGCCGCAGAAGGTGTTTCTTCCCGGCGAGGTCGCGGAGAGCCTGGGTAGGGAATTCCTGCTTGAGGCCGCCGGCCAGTCAAGACATCCCGCTGCGCAGGAGATCGTCGAAGGGGTCAAGGCACGGACGGTGAGCTTCCGGTCCACCGTCGTTCGGTCGAACAAGTTCAAGCAGTTCCTCGCCGATCGTGACTTCATGCCAGAGATCACAGCCCTGTACCGGCGGCTCCCGATGCCACGCTGGATGTGGGTCGTTGAGGCCATCCGCAAGGACGAACGCGCGCAACGACAGCCCGCAGTGATCGCCGAGGCCCTCATCGACGCGACCGACCACAGCCGCGACCCGCACGTGCTCGCATGGCGCATCCCGCGCACGCTCCGGACCTGGACGCCCGACACGGACCAGATCGGCGAAAGCAGCATTCCGGATCAGCCGCTAGTGGCGAGCGTTGCCCAGTACACCGGTGACACGGCGTTGGAGCAGCCACCAGCGTGATTCGCTCCCAATGAGCAGGCCTGTCACAGGAACGCGTATGAGGTTGGAGGTGATCATGGACGACCTGGACGCCATGCTTCTTGGCAAAGCTCTCGCCGGTGACGCGAGCGCGGCGCCCTTCCTGGTGAGCTGCTACGGCGAAAGCCTTCTCGGCTACGCACATGCTCACGCCCCCGACCTATCCGACGCCGCCCGGGAGGACATCGTCGAGCTCGCGATCGAAGCCGGCGTCCGAGCGATTCACCGCTTCGACCGGAGCAAGGGAACACTCCGCTCTTGGTTCCGGGGGCAGATCCGCTTCCAGACGCTTGCGTGGAGACGCGTGCATCCTGTAACTGGAACCCTCGAACCCGACATCGTCGAATCCGCACCACCCACCACCGAGACGGCTGCGCCGACGGAGCGGTTGGAAGCTCTCCGGCGCGCTGTCCAAACGCTCAGTCCCGATGATCAACTCATCGTGGCGCTTCGGACCACTGAAGGCCTCGGCTACTCAGAGATCGCATCGCGACTGTCTATCTCCGAGGACTCCGCCAGGAAGCGCCACAGCCGAGCCCTCACGCGGCTTCGCGAAGCCGCACTCCGCGAACCTCAACTGCTCGAACTCTGCACCGCCGACGCTGACGAACAGCGTGACCACGGGGAGGTGTCCACCCGATGACTGAGAGTCGCGACGACAACCTTGAAGCGCTGCTTTCCGAAAGCGGATTGAGCATCTTTCCGCCCGAGATCCAAGCCGAAATCGAGTCGCTGCTCGACAAAGGACAGTCGCTCGAGCCGGACACGCGATCTCGCCTCGTCAATGCTGCGCAACGGGGGAGTAAGAGAGTTGCCGACCGACAGGCAGCGCTCGAAGTGGTCCTCTTCACAGAACGCCGCGCAATCGGACGCGACATCGATGCGCTCGCGGCTGACATCGGCATCGACTCGCACTCCATGTTGTCGATCGAGCGCGGTGATCACTCTGTCGACTCACAACCCGCCGCCGTCGTTGCAGCGTGGGCACGCAGCCTCGGCCTCGATCGCCACACCGTGCGCGTTGCGCTGCAGCGCAGCTTCAGCGCTCAAGACAGCGTGCCCGCGTACGCTGGCGCCGCCGAGCCACTCCTGAGTCCCGAGCACGAGCAGTACATCGAGGACGTCATCGCTGCGCTCTCCGCTCGGTCCTGAAGGCAGGTCCTAACGGAGCGCCGCCGCGCCCAGACGAGACCGGAGGTCCCGGTGGCGAACCCGGACGAGTTGTTCGTATTCGTCGGAGCAGGTGCATCGCGGTCCATGCCGGCTTGTGCCTGTCGGAGACTCGTCGTCGCTGCGGAACGGCAGCCGTCGGGTCGCGGTAGGGAGTACGCGCGCTGAGCTCGGCGTCGACGCGTTCTTGGTGGCCTCGTCGGGGGTGGTTCAGGCTGCGGCGTGGTACTCGTTGATGAGTCCGTGGCAGTGGAGGTGTCGTCGGATCGGTTGGCCGGGCCGGTACGCGACGACTTCGCCGGCGGGTGCGCGTTAGCGGTGCGATTGATGGGGTCGGTGCTGGTTGTAGTGCTCGACGTACTCGTCGAGGAGTCGCGCGAGGTGTCGACGGTTCCAGACGAGGGTCCGGTCGCACAGTTCGCGTCGCACGGTCCCGACCCATCGCTCGGCGAACGCGGTTGCGACGGGTGTCCGCGGTGGGATGCGGATGACGTCGGTACCGTCGGCGGCGAAGACGTCATCGAACGCGCGGGTGAACTGGCCCGCACCATCTCGGATCACGAACCTGATCTGCTTGCTGTGGTGGATGAGGAGGTTCCGGGCGGCTTGAGTGGTCCAGGGTCCAGTCGGATTCGACGTGATGCCGGCGAGGTGGACGCGTCGGGTGTCGAGCTCGATGAAGAAGAACACGTAGAGGCGCCGCAGCGACGCGGTGTCGACGGTGAAGAAGTCGCACGCGACGATCCCCGCCGCCTGCGAACGCAGGAATGCGGTCCATGTTTCGGCGGTCCGTCCCGGAGATGGCTCGAGGCCCTCGCTCTTGAGGATCGACCACACTGTCGACGCGGCGATGGTGACGCCGAAGCGGGCGAGTTCACCATGGATGCGTCGGTAGCCCCACGTCGGGTTCTCGCCCGCGAAGCGCACGACGAGTTCGTGGATCTCGCGTGGAGTCGGTGGTCGGCCCTGCCGGTGTGGGTAGGTCCAGCGGTTCGCGACGAGCCGGCGATGCCACGCGAGGATCGTGTCGGGCTTCACCAGAAACATTGACCACCGGTCGCGGTCGAGCACCCGCGCCAACGCGGACAGGAAACCACGGTCGGTTCGGTCGAAGCGCGGCCGGGGGACCTGGCGGCGAAGCACCGCGAGCTGGTGACGGAGCACGAGGATCTCGATGTCCTTCGACCGATCTGTTCGGCCGAGCAAGATGAGGGCATCGACGACGAATCGGACGAGATGGTAGAAGCGTGCCATCCTCCGAGCCTTCCACCGACGGCCGTACCGGGCGCGCGAAACCGCAGGTCACAGTTCCAGATGAGTTTCCGGCAGGCACACCTCTCGGGAGGGTCGTCACGCGGACACGAGGGTCACTTCGTGAGCTTCGGTGTAGTCACCGTATCGGCACCGACCC
>CAZJBJ010000083.1:0-16429 GCA_964544295.1 uncultured Bifidobacteriaceae bacterium | reverse complement strand
GCGATGCGTTCGACGATGAGCCGTGCGGTCACCCCTGCGTGGCCGTGCACCGGCACGGTCACCGGATGGAACCGGCCGAGTGCCATCGGGTCGAAGTCGACCTGCACGATGGGCTTGTACGAGGCGATGCCCGTGTGGTTCGAGAACGACGCACCCAGCACGATCAACAGGTCGGACTCGTTCATGAGCCAGCTCGCCACCGGCGTGCCACTGCGGCCCAGGACCCCGGCGCCCAACGGATGGTGATCCGAGATCTGACCCTTGGCCTTGAACGTCGTGAGGACCGGCGCGCTGAGCGTTTCGGCCAGCTCGAGGATCGCGTTCATGTCGAAGCGCGCACCGTGGCCGACGACGATGACCGGTCGCCGGGCCGATTCGATCAGTGCGAGCGCTTCGCGTAGTGCATCGGCTGGCGGCGCGATCTCCGGATCCGCAATCCGCCCGACCGGAGACGATGGCCGCGGCGCATCGCCAACCACCTTCTCCTGGACCTCGTCAGGGAACACGAGGTGCGCCACGTCTCGCTGGACGGTCGCGTGCTTCAACGCGAGGGTCATGAGCTCGGCGTGATCGGATTCGGGGAGCACCGTCTTCGAGTACGACGACACCGCCGCGAACGCCGCATTGAGATCCACGTCCTGGAACGCACCGCGGCCGAGCACCTTGGACGGCACCTGCCCGGAGATGGCCAAGACCGGAGCGCGGTCGGCCTTGGCGTCGTAGAGGCCGGTCAGGAGATTCGTGGATCCCGGTCCGGCGATCGCGAAGCACGCGGCCGGACGACCGGTCAGCTTGCCGTAGGCCGACGCCGCGAACGCAGCGGCGCCCTCGTGGCGAATCCCGACGAACGTGAGGTCGCCGGCCAACTCGGCGCGTCGCATCGCGTCGGCGAAACCGAGGTTTGAATGCCCGACCATGCCGAACACGTGGGTCACGCCCCACGCGACCATCGTCTCCACCATCACGTCCGAGACGGTGCGTTCGTGAGGTACGTCGACGGGCACGCCGACGTAGATGCCGTCTTCTCGGATCTCGAGAGGAAAGCAGCTGGGTGCATCCGAGAAGCCCGCCGGTGGCTGGCCGGTGAGTGGGTCGTAGTCGTAGCCGTGCCAGGGACAGCGCAGCAGGCCCTTCTCGATCGAGCCCTCGCCGAGCGGGCCGCCCTGGTGCGGACAGCGGTTGTCGAGCGCCCCGTACCGGTCGCCGACTCGCGTCAGGGCGATCGAGTGTTTCCCGGCGACGACGGTGCTGACCCGACCGTCGGGGAGGTCATCGATCCCGGCCACCTTGTGCCAGATCAGGTCATCGGATTCCTGCATCACGAGCGACCCTCCCGAGCCTGAGTGATGAACAGATGGAGTCGAGCAGTGGCGGAGTGCGCACGGATCCGCGGGTCCGGACCGTCTGCGAGCTGAGCGGCCATCAGACCGTCACTCCGCCGTAGGCGATGCCGGTGAGGTGGGCCATCTCGCGGTCGAAGGTGGTGAGATCGTCGGCGGAGAACTCACGCAGGTGGTCGTGTCCGCACGCGCGGGCGAGGATCTGCATCAGTTCCACCGTCGCCCGGAGGAATCGGTTGAGTCGTTCGGCGGCTTCGTCGACGGGGAGACGGGCGCGGAGGTGGGGTTTCTGGGTCGCGATGCCGACCGGGCAGTTGTTGGTGTTGCATGCGCGCATGCCGAGGCATCCGATCGCCTGGATCGCGGAGTTGGCCACGGCGACTGCGTCGGCACCGAGTGCCAGCGCCTTGGCGAAATCTGGTGCGTGGCGCAGACCACCGGTCGCGACGAGGGTGATGTCTCGACGGTTGCGCCGGTCGAGGTGTCGCCGAGCTCGCGCGAGTGCGGGGATGGTCGGGACCGAGATGTTGTCCCGGAACAGCAGCGGCGCGGCGCCCGTCCCGCCACCGCGCCCGTCGAGGATCACGTAATCGACACCGACGGCAAGTGCGGCGTCGAGATCCTCCTCGATGTGTTGCGCCGAGAGCTTGAAACCGATCGGAATCCCGCCCGACCGTTCGCGTACTTCGTCGGCAAAGCGTCGGAAATCGTCGACCGAGTGCCAGTCGGGGAATGTCGCCGGAGAGATCGCGGCGGTGCCTTCGGGGAGTCCCCGCACTTCGGCGATCTTGCCGACGACCTTGTCGCCCGGGAGGTGGCCGCCAGTGCCGGTCTTGGCCCCCTGGCCTCCCTTGAAGTGAAACGCCTGCACCTTTTTCAGGACGTCCCAATCCCAGCCGAACCGCGCCGAGGCGAGCTCGTAGAAATAGCGAGAGTTCTCGGCCTGCTCCTCGGGCAGCATGCCGCCCTCACCGGAGCAGATGCCGGTTCCTGCGAGTTCCGCTCCGCGGGCGAGCGCCGTCTTGGCCTCTTGTGAGAGCGCACCAAAACTCATGTCGGAGACGAACAGTGGAATGTCGAGCCAAAGTGGTTGGTCGGCATTCGGCCCGATGCAAACCTCGGTCCCGACGGGATCGTCGTCAAGACGGGGAAGGCGCGCCAGCTGTGCGGTCACGAACTGGATGTGGTCCCACTTCGGGAGCTCGTCGCGCGGGACGCCCATGGCGCCGAGCGGGCCATGATGCCCGGTCTTGGAGAGGCCGTTGCCTGCCAACTCGTGGATGTACGCGACGAACGGCTCCTCCGGCACCATGTGTGGATCCTGGTAATAGCCCTGGTACACGTCGGGTGTGTAGGGCTGCGGGTGACGCATCGCGAACTTCAGGACCTCGGTGCGGTCGACGAACAGATCGTCCCCTTCGACGGCGCTCGTGAACTTCTCCAACGCCTCGGCGTTGTTGTATGCGCTCACCCCTGATTCGATGCGGTAGTCCCAGCCGTGGACGCCACAGATGAGATCTTCGCCTTCGATGTGACCGTCGGCGAGCAGCGCGCCGCGGTGCAGACACCTCCCGTAGAGCACGGAGTGCTCGTCGTCCTGACGGACGATGACGAGGTCGATGCCTTCCACGGTGACACCGATCGGTTGGCGATCCGGGATCTCGGTCCAGGTCGCGATCTTCACCATGTCCACAGCCGTGCCTCCTCGATCCTTGCCCGTCGATCCAGTGGGGTGTGGTCTCGTTTCTGCGCCGATCGTTGCACTGATTTGGTCCTGGCGCACTCGACCGTGCGCTGCCGGGGCTGATCCGAACGTACCCTGGCCCGATGGCAACCAAGGAAGGTTCTGTCGGTCCCTACCCAGCTCGGGTCGATTCGGACGACGATCGCGTGGAGTACGACAAGCTTCGACGGCGGGTGCTCTGGAAGATGCCGTCCGGCCTCTTCATCGTCGGGAGCACGGATCTCGCCGATCGTCGCAACGGCATGACCACCAACTGGATCACGCAGCTGAGCTTCGATCCGAAATGGATCGGTGTCGGGATCGAACGTGATGCATTCACCCACGAACTGATCGAGGCCGGGCAGGTCTTCAGCGTGTGTCTGATCGATCAGGCCGACCGGGCGATCGTGCGCAAGTTCACGAAGCCGGTCATCGTCGACCTCGAAGCTAAGACTCTCAACGGGTTCGCGTACGACGAGTACGCGACCGGGGCACCGGTACTGACCCAGTCGGTCGCCTTCCTCGACTGTGAGGTCCGTGATCGGATGGAGATCGGCGGCCACACGTTCTTTGCCGGAGAAGTCGTCGACTGTGGCTTCTGCAAGGCGGAAGACACGCCCGTGCTGAGTATGGCTGACACCCGGATGAACTACGGGGGGTAAGTACGGGTCAGCCCGGTGGTTCGTTGGCGTGGTGCTCGCGGTGGCAGGTGGCGCACCGCAGTTCGAGTTCGTCGACGAGTGTCCGCCCGGTGTGTTCGAACGCGGGCTCGTGGTGATACTCGAGCAATTGTT
Source organism: uncultured Bifidobacteriaceae bacterium (assembly GCA_964544295.1). GTDB lineage: Bacteria > Actinomycetota > Acidimicrobiia > IMCC26256 > JAENVU01 > JAENVU01. The sequence goes on along the minus strand of CAZJBJ010000083.1, from coordinate 12,572 downwards.
CACCCCCGCAGTTCACGCACTCCCGATCCCGTTCCTTCACCACCCGTCGCTGACGCACTGAAGGATGCCGCCGGCGAGCAGACGCATTGATGGGCCGACCTTCGGCATCGTGGATCAGGGCCCGCACGAAGCTCGTCGGCGCGATCCGCTCGAGGGCGGATTCCGTGATCGGCGTCCCGTCGTCGAGGGTGACGCCGTCGCCTCGCACGTGGACCACGACCTCGGTGACCGAGCGAGCGCCTCCCTGGGCCATCAGGCGGACGAACGCATCGGCGCGCTGTTGTGCGATCGACGGCCATCGCGGGGACGCGTCCGCGGACGCGTCCCCGCGATGGCCGACTGCGGACCAGCTCCATATCGATCGCGGCGGTGACCGGCGCAGCGGCGAGTGGTGGAAGTGAGAAGTTGCCGACGATCATGCCATCGGGTTCGAGGCGCCACGACATGCGTCGCGCCCCGAGGTGGCGGGCCTCGGTTTCGGCGGGCGTCTCGTTCCGAGCGAGCCAGGCGGCGAGCGCGTGGGCAAGTCGTCCGGCAGGGACGCGCCGTGCAATCTCACAGAGATCGACCTCGTTGTCGGCGGTCGCGACCCGGGTCAACGACCGGACCTTGCTGTACGAGAGCGCGCCAGTCGCGTACGCGGCGGCGATCGCAGGGAGCGCCGAGAGTTTCCTGCCGATGCGCAGCCATTCGCGAACCGTGCTGACCTCGATGTCGAGCGCGGACGCCACCCAGTGCGCGCACGTGGGGAACCCGCAACCCTGCCATTCGCCGGAATCGTCGAGTGCCACGACGAGGTGGACGAGCTGATGTTGCGCAGCTGCCCATTGGTTCCCGCACGCTGCGACTTGATCGCGGAGTGAGGTCGGTTCGGGAACTGCTTCCAGGCGATGAGCGTGACTCGACATACCGTTCTCCCGGGCGGCGCCACCCGGCGGGCGGCTCGTTGGATGGAACGGTCGGCCATCGCAGCAGGCGGACGCGCTGTCCGGGCAAGGTACCGGAGGGGTGTGACCATGGCTCGTCTCCACGCGTCCGCGGACGCGTGGAGACGAGGCTCGCCGGACATCGGCCGGGTCGTCCGCGACGAGTGACGGCTTGCTGACCTCGGATTAGCCTCGTACTCATGACCGATGCCGTGGTGGGTGAGCGCGAGAGCTTGCCGAAGAAGTGGCTGTATGTCCTGGCCACGACCAATCCGCCCGAGGGGACCCTCGATCCCGTCTCGAAGTGGTTGTGGCTGACCCGGGCCGGCGTGTTGCCGATGACGCTGGTGTCGGCCGGTCTCGGTGGGCTCCTTGCTGCGTTCCGGGACGCTGACGTCGACTGGTGGCTCTTCGCCGTCGCGGCGGTCGGGTTGGTCCTGTCGCACATGGCGAACAACATCATGAACGACTTGTTCGACCTGGAGGTCGGGACCGACACCCAGGACTACCCGCGCAATCTCTATTCGCCGCATCCGGTGATCTCCGGTGTCGTGACCCGGAAACGACTGGCCCTCTACGGGCTGGTGGTCAACCTGATGTGCCTCGCCGTGATGATCTACCTCACGGTCGAGCGGGGGCCGGCCATCCTCGGATTCGCGCTCGGCGGCTTCTTCCTTTCCGCCGCGTACACCGCGCCGCCTGTCCGGTTGAAGAAGCATGGGCTCGGTGAACCGACGGTCCTCGTCGTGTGGGGTCCGCTCATGGTCGGCGGCGTGTACTACGCCGCCACCGGGACGATCCCGGCCGCGGTGCTGCTTGCCTCGCTGCCCTACGCGATCCTGTGCACAACCGTCCTGATGGGCAAGCACATCGACAAGGCGCCGTGGGATGGCCCGGCGGGGACCCACACCCTGCCGGTCCTCCTCGGAGATGGCCCGGCCCGCCAGGTGACGCGGGGAATGTTCGTCGCGTTCTATTCGCTGGTCGTCGGCCTGGTGATCGCCCGGATACTTCCCGTTGCGACGGTGCTCGTGTTCGCTTCGATGCCACTCATGGTGCGGGTCTGGAGGGTGTACGGCCAGCCCAAGCCGGCCGAATCGCCGGTGCCGAACCCTGTGTGGCCGTTGTGGTTTGCGCCCCATTCGTTCCTCGTGACCCGACGGGCCGGCGGACTGCTGATCCTGGGAATGATCATCGGGGTCGTCGTCGGCTGGTGACCAGCAGCGGGCGGTGTCATACGGCCGCCGCCGGCGCCCGAGAAACCCGCCATTCGATCCGGCCTCGGCAGTACGCTCGGCGGTTCATGGGCCGGCGGATCTTGATCATTTCGGCGTCGATGGGCGCGGGCCACGATGGTGCCGCGCACGAGCTGCGGCGCCGCCTCGAGCTGCAAGGCCACACGGTGTCGGTCGTCGACTTCCTCGACTGCTGCCCCTTCGGTATCGGCTGGTTCATCAAGTGGACCTACATGGTGCAGCTCCGGGTTGCGCCCTGGAGCTACGAGCTGACGTATCGCCTCTGGTACCGGATGCCGTCGACGTGGAGTTTCATCGTTCGCCTTGACACGTTCATCGCCGGCCGACGCATCCGGAAGGCGATCACCGAGACCGACGCGGACGTCGTCGTATCGACGTACCCACTCTCCTCACTCGTCTTGGGCAACATGCGGAAGAAGCGTTGGCTGCGGGTGCCGGTCATCACGTACCTGACCGACTTCGCGGTGCACCCGCTCTGGGTGCACCCCCATGTCGACGTACATCTCGCGACGAGCGAGTTCGCCGCCGCAACTGCGCGTACCCGGGGTGGTGAGGATGCGCGTGCACCCGGTCCGCTCGTGGCCGACCGGTTTCGCGTCGGGACCGATGGCGCAGACCGGACTCGGGCCGAGACCCGCACCGCCCTCGGGCTCGAGTCGAACGACCGGGCCGTCCTTGTCGTCGCGGGTTCGTGGGGCGTCGGCGACGTCGATGGCACCTACGACGCGATTTGCGCGGCCGGTGATTTCCACCCGGTCGTGGTGTGTGGTCGGGACGACAAGCTGCGCAAGGAACTGCAGTCGCACGGTCGGGGGACGATTCTCGGCTGGACCGACGACATGCCCGCGCTCATGGCCGCGTGCGATGTCATGGTCGAGAATGCTGGTGGTCTCACCGCCAATGAGGCGTTTGCGGCCGGTCTGCCGGTGGTGACGTACCTGCCGATCGCAGGACACGGGAAGGACAACGCAGAGGGGATGGCATCGATCGGGGTCACGCGATACGCGCGCGATCCCGACGAGCTCCGAGCGTCGTTGGAGCTTCTCAGCGCCCCGGGCGTGGAGCGTCAGGAACAGATCGCTCGAGCCTTCGGCCTCTTCGCGTCGGACCCGGCCGACGACGTCGTCGCGGAAGCTTGTCGGCGCTCGGTCGATGACACGCCGAAGCCGGTGAAGATGCCGAGGCTCGCACGCCGGACCCGACATGTGGCGGTCGGCGCGTTCGCGCTGTACGGAGTTCTGACGCTCGGAGCTCAGGGCGTCGCGGCGTTCGGTGTCGGCGTCGCGGGCCCACCGCGCAACGCGCACAATGAGGTCTTCGTCGGTGTCCGGCTCACGGCTGCCGAACTCGAGCAGCCTGCGATTCGAGCTGCGCTGGACCGGATCAATGCGACGGCGATCATCGAGGGTCGGACTGTGCAGGCGACCGGCGCGGACGCCGTGCAGGCACTCGTCAACCGAGACGTCGATCTCGGGAACGGTGGTTGGGGCGAGGGTCGGGCGTTTCGACCGCTCCGGGCCGAGACCGACGTCGTGAAATCCGCGGATCTCATTGCCAAATCGGCCAAGGGTGCGAAGGTGCTCGAGTTCGTGCCGGGCCGTCGGTTCGACGCGTTCGATCAGATCTACGCCCGGCGGCACGGCCAACGCCTGGTGCGCGCGGATCATGTCCTACGGCCGTTGGAGATGCCGACCATTCTGAAGGACCGCAGTGTCTACGTCGTGGACGGCCGGGGGAGTGACCCGCGCGATCTCCGCGCCGCGCTCGCCGAACTCGAGGAACTCCTGGCCCGCGATTCGATCAGTGCCGCGCCGTTGTCGGCGTTGCGGTGAAGTCCCGTCCGGCCCTCGTCGCGGGCATCGGCGTCGGCGCGGTCGGCCTGGCGGGCCTGGCGGTGCATTCGGCGCCGTCCCTCGTCGCGCTGTCGTCGGTCGGTCGGTGGATCGCCCCCGACCTGGCCGGTATCGGCGAAGCCGGACATGTGGCGCTGACCTTCGACGACGGTCCGGATCCTGCATCGACGCCGGCCTTCCTCGAGGTGCTCGACACCTTGAGGTGGCGTGCGACCTTCTTCATGCTCGGTGACATGGTTCGCCGGGCGCCCGGATTGGCCGCGGAGGTGGTGGCGGCGGGTCACGAGATCGGTATACACGGCGACCACCATCGGTCGCAGCTGCGCCGCACCCCTCGGTCTGTTGCCGACGATCTCGCACGCGCCCGCGATTCGATCCACAACGCGACGGGAGTCGCGCCGATGTGGTTCCGCCCGCCGTACGGGACGCTCTCGCTCGGTGGTCTCCGTCGCGCGCGCCGGGCCGGTGTTCGCACGGTGCTCTGGACGTCGTGGGGCCGTGACTGGCGGGCCGAGGCCACGGCCGACTCGGTCGTCGCGGACGTCCTCAGGGGTCATGTGGACGGGGGCACCGTTCTCCTCCACGACTCGGACTGCACCTCGGCGCCCGAGTGTTGGCGCGCACCGCTCGGCGCGTTGCCGAACCTGGCGATCGAACTCGAAGCCCGGGGCCTGCGAGTCGGCCCGGTCGGTGAGCACGGCATTCCCGCGCGGCTGGCCGCGGCCGCGTAGCGATGGCCTTCTTCTTCGCGCTGAGCGCGGGCCTCTGTTACGCCGTGGCGTCGGTGCTCCAACACCGGGTCGCGGCCGCGGCGCCGTCCAACCTGTCGCTGCGCCTGGGGCTGCTCCTCGAAGTGATCAAGCGACCGATGTGGTTGTTCGGCATCGTGCTGGATGTGGGGGCCTACTTCCTGGAAGCGGCCGCGCTGTCGGTCGGGTCGATCGTCCTCGTGCAGACGCTCATGGTCAGCGGTCTGCTGTTCGCACTGCCATTGTCCGCCATCGGCCGGACCGACCGACCGGGGCGTTCCGAGTGGATCGCGGCTGCGGTGGTGGCCGTCGGGATCGCGGTGTTCCTCGGCGTCGGCGAACCGATTGGCTCGTCGAACAGCGTGACGAGCCTCGAATGGGTCCTCGGGTTCGGGCTGTGTATCGGCATCGCCGGGACGATGATCGTCGTCACCCGGAACGCGCGGCCGCACAACCGTGCTCTCGGACTCGCCGTGGCGACCGGGTCGTTCTACGCCTGCACCGCGGCGCTGACCAAACAGGTCGTCGAGTTTCTCGCAGACCACGATTTCACTGCGTTGTTCATGCACTGGCCCGTCTATGCACTGGCGGTCTTCTCGGTGGGAGGGCTGATCCTGAACCAGAGCGCGTTCAACGCCGGGCACCTCGCCGCGTCGTTGCCGGCGCTCGCGGTCACGAATCCGATCCTCTCGTCATTCCTCGGGATCCTGCTGTTCGAGGAACACCTCAAGGCCGAGGGGTTTGTGCAGTATTCGGTCGTCGCGTTGGCATTGGTCGCGATGCTGATCGGAGTGATCCGGCTCGCCCGTTCGCCGTTCGTGACTGGCGAAGATCTGCCGGGCCATCCCCCGGTGACCCCCGCCTCGCCCTGAAGCGAAACGTTCGTCAGGTCTCGAGCGGCCGGACTCGCTGCGCAATCGGCTCCAGTTCTTTCGACCAGTCCTCCGGCTGGTGCATCGGCACGAGCACGAGTTTCGAGAAGCCGACCGCGACGTATTCATTGATCCGTCGTTCGAGGTCGTCCAGGGTGCTCGGGATGAGATCCGCCGCATCGACCTCGGGCGATCGTTGCGCGATCAGCGCGAGGATCGCTTCAGGGACGGGGCCCGGCGAGTAGAACACCATCGCTCCGAAGTGTTCGGGATCGATCGCCCGATCGTGCTCGGCCGCCACCTGCTCGATGACCGCCCGACCGGCGGCGCACTCGGCCGGCATCGAGAACGATGCGAGCCAACCGTCGGCGAGGCGGCCGACGCGGCGGAGTTCTCCCGGTGCCCGTCCGCCGAGCCAGATGTCGGGTGGGCGCTGGACCGGATGCGGTCGGACCCGTAGCCCGGAATAGTGGAAGCGCTCACCGTCGTGATCGACGGCGTCCTCGAGCCAGAACCGCCGGAGGAGGGGAAGCGCCTCTTCGAAGTAGGCGGCCCGTTCGGTGCGTTCGATGCCGAATGCCTGCTGCTCGGCCGGATTGGCGATCCCGAGCCCGAACGCGGGCAGGAATCGACCTCCGGAGAGCACGTCCAGGGTCGCGAGTTCCTTGGCGAGCACCGCCGGGTTCCGGCCCGGGAGCACCTGCACGCTGGTCCCGAGCTTGAGGCGCTTCGACCTGCCGGCTGCGACCGCGAGCCCGATGATCGGGTCCGGCGCGTCGGCGGTGATGCGTTCCGAGAGCCACAGTGAGTCGAAGCCCAACGCGTCGAGCGCGTCCACCATCGCGGCGAACCCATCAGCGGTGAAACCCCGTTGGGCGCCGAAGCCGTATCCGATTCGCACCTTCATCGCCGGGTTCCCTTGCCGCTCGCGGTGGCGCACCCTACCGCCAAGCGGCTCGGTCCCGGCCGGGACGGGCGCGGATGGCAGTCTGGGCGGGTGACGGAGACCACGACGCCGCTTGCGGGCCTGCGGGTGCTGGAACTCGGATCGTTCATCGCCGGACCGTTCGCCGGTCAACTGCTCGGCGATCTCGGCGCCGAGGTGATCAAGGTCGAGCCTCCCGTCGTCGGCGACCCCATGCGGGCGTGGGGCGTCACGGTCGACGGTCGGTCGCTCTGGTGGCCGGCGATCGCCCGCAACAAGAAGTCCGTCGTGGTCGACCTCCGGGCCGACGCCGGTCGAGATCTGATCCGTCGGCTCGCCGGGACTGTCGACATCGTCATCGAGAACTTCAAGCCGGGGACGCTTGCGCGGTGGGGTCTCGACTACGCGACGCTCGCCGCAGCCCATCCGGGCCTCATCCTCACTCACGTCTCGGGATTCGGCCAGACCGGCCCCCGATCACACGAACCGGGCTTCGGTGCGATCGGTGAGGCGATGGGAGGGGTGCGCCACACGACGGGCGATGCCGATCGGCCGCCCGCCCGTTCCGGTATCTCGCTCGGGGATTCGCTGGCGGCACTGTTCGCCGTCATCGGGACGCTGGCCGCGGTCACCGAACGCAGTCGGTCGGGTCGAGGCCAGGAGGTCGATGTCGCGATCTACGAGGCGGTCATGGCGTTGATGGAGTCGACCGTCGCGGACTTCGAACTCGGGGGTGTCGTGCGCGGGCGCAGCGGGGGGTATCTCCCGGGAGTGGCACCGTCGAATGCCTATCCGACCGCCGATGGTCGCGACGTCGTGATCGCCGCGAACGCCGACGCGGTCTTCGCTCGTCTCGCCACGGCCATGGATCGGCCTGATCTCGGGGCGCGATTCGCTTCTCACGCCGCCCGGGCAGCCGCCCAGATCGAACTGGACGCGGAGGTGGCGGCGTGGACGCAGGCGCGCTCCGCCGACTCGGTACTGGACTGTTTGGAGGAGCATTCGATTCCGTGCGGGCTCATCAACACGGCACCTGATCTCGCGGTCGACCCGCACATCGCCGCACGCGAGATGATCGTGCGACTCGCGGCCGGATTCGAGGATGTGATCCCGATGACCGGCATCGTGCCGAAGTTGTCGCGTACGCCAGGCACTATCCGCGCCGTCGGCCCCGCGCTCGGAGCTGACACCGACACGGTGTTGATCGAACTGCTCGGCCTGGATCGATCCGAGTGTCAGGCGCTCCGGGCGGCCGGTGTGATCGGCTGAGCGCCCGGGAGTGTGGCGCGGCGTCAGGCCGGCGCGCCCTCGGGCGCGTAGAGCGTCCCGGTCGGCGCGGCTTCCAGGTCGGGGTGACTCGCCGTGAGGAGACGGGCGGCCTCGGCGCGGTCGGCGTCGGTCGCGGGGGCGGTCGTGCAGCAGAACTCGACCATGATGCCGTTCGGATCCGTGGTGTAGATCGACGTACACCAACCGTGGTCGATCTCGTAGACGTAGTGGCCGTGGTCGAGCCACCGTTGGCGGGCGGCCGCGAGATCGTCGAGCGTCGGCGCGTCGAACGCGATGTGGTTGGTCCACTCCGGGAGGCCGAGGCCCTTGGAGATCGACGGTTCGAACTCGCCGATCGTCGGGTCATCGTGGATGTCCCAGAACGCGATCTGTTCGCCGTTGCCGGTGTCGTAGAACACATGGCGAGCCCACCCGTGCTCGGGGGTGGGGGCGGCGTTCACCCGCTCGAGGGTGAAGCCCATCGCGCCGGTGTAGAACGCGTGGTTGGCTTCGAGGTCACGGGTGGCGATGGCGAGGTGATGGAATCCCATGGCCACCAGTCTCGCTCATGGGTCGGGCCGGTGTCGTCCGCCGAGCGTCACCCTGGGAGCCCGTGGGCCTAGGGTCGATGGATGACCATCGAACCGCCGGACGAACGGACCGTCGATCCGGACCCGTTCGCGCAGTTCGATCGCTGGTACGCCGCCGCGGTCGAGGCGACGGGGGATCGCGCCGCCGCGATGACCGTCGCCACCGCCAGTCCGGACGGTCGCCCCTCGGCCCGGGTCGTCTTACTACGCGGTTTCGATTCGCAGGGACCGGTGTTCTATACGAACTACGAGAGTCGGAAAGGTTCGGATCTCGCCGCGAACCCGGCGATCGCCGCACTGTTCTACTGGCCGCAGCTCGACGCCCAGATCCGGATCGAAGGTGTCGCCGAGCGCGTCGGCGAAGAGCAGTCCGACGCGTACTTCGCCCAACGACCGCGTGGGCATCAGCTCGGTGCGTGGGCGTCGCACCAGAGCGCACCCATCGCCGATCGGGCCGAACTCGAGGCCCAACTGGCCGCGGTGGAGGCTCGATTCCCGGGCGAGGTGCCGCGACCTCAGCACTGGGGCGGCTTCCGCATCCGGCCGGACCGGTTCGAGTTCTGGAAGAACCGGGCGGATCGGGTGCACGACCGCATCGCCTACTCCCGGTGCACGGACGGCTGGGTGATCGAACGACTCAGCCCGTGAAGTCGCGTATCGTGCCCCGGTGCTGAACCGGGACTTCGCATGAACACGCTCGCCACCGCCTTCATGATCGCGGCGGGGTTGGCCGCGCTCGGCAACTGGGTGTCCGTCGCCCGCAGGAGCCAGGTCGGCATCTACGTCTGCAAACCGCTGACGCTGCTGCTCATGATCGCGGCCGCCGGCACGCTCGACCCGATGTCGTCGACGCAGCGGACCTGGTTCGTCATCGCGTTGGTGCTCTCGCTGGCTGGTGACGTGTTCCTCATGCTTCCCACTGACGCGTTCGTGGCCGGGTTGGGGTCATTTCTGCTCGGTCACGTCGCCTATGTCGTCGGTCTGAACCAGTCGTCCGACGGCAACTGGTGGTTCGCCGCCCCTGTCGTCGTCATCGCGGCGGTACTGGGGACCCGGTTGCTACGAGGCATTCGCACCGCCGGGCATCCGGAACTTGTGGTCCCGGTCGTCGCCTACGTCCTGACGATTCTCGTCATGGTGGGTAGCGCGGTGGCGAGTGGGAACGCCGTCGCCGCCGTCGGCGCGTTGCTGTTCATGGTCTCGGATGCGTTCATCGGAGAAGATCGTTTCGTGCGATCACGACGCTGGCAGCCGCTCACGATCATCGTCACCTACCACGTCGCTCAGGCGCTGCTGGTCGTGTCACTCACCACCTGAGCGAGACGCGCGCTCACCCTCTCGCCGCGGCTTCGAGGTTGCGGAGGTCCTTGCCGAGTGACGATCGCATGGCGCGGTTGATCAGGAAGCCCGGCACCCACGCGAACTGGCCGGGCGCGCCGACGTTGCGGATCCGGGCGATGCAGGCCATGGGTCCGGTCGGTTCGACCTCGTAGGTCACGACGCCCACGAATGGTCCCTCGGCGATGTCGAGCTCCAGACGCCGAGCGGGTTCGTACGCCCGGACGACGGTGACCCACGAGATGTCCTTGCCCAGGAAGCGGGCGTGGCGTCGAACTCGGGCACCGGCCGCGACGGTCTCGTCGAGGACGTCGACCCGACTGAGGGCCTTCATCCAGGTCGCGTCTCGGTGGGGATCGAACATCACGGCGGCCACCCGTTCGGCCGCAATCGGCATGCTGCGTTCGACGCTGATGTCGATCGCGTGGTCACTCATTGTCCTGCCGCCGCCAGCGCGACCATCTGCTCGCCGACGAAGTGCTCCCAGCCCCTGGCATGGTCGGCCGCGTGCGTGGCCGGGAGTTCGTGCCGGAGCCGCAGTTCGGTGGCCGCGTCGACCGGCGTGAGTTGCACCTCGACGCGGGACGAACCTGGCGGGAGCGGGCCACCGGGCGCCTCGCCTTCCCACCCGAACGAGAAGACGAGGCGACGCGGCGGATCGAGTTCGAGGAACGCGCCCCGCATCACTGGTCCACCATCCATGACGACGCGGAACAACCCGCCCGGTTCGACGACGGTCTCGGCCTCGACGCCCCACCATTCGCACAGCCGCGCCGGGTCGGTCCAGAACTCCCAGACCGTCTCCGGACGCGCTTCGATGCGCACGACCTGTTCGACGGTCTCGACAGCGGTCGCCGCGTCGGTCATCGGTGGTTCTCCTCGGTCGGTGCCGGGCGGGGTCCGGGCCGTTCCGCCCGTTCGGCGGCGTGCCTGAGCCGGGTGAGGCGGTCGCTCCACATCTCGTCGATGAAGTGCCGCACGGCTTCGAGGCCTTCCGGTCGGCTGCGGTACATCCGGCGGTTCCCGTCCCGACGCACCGTGACCAGCTTGGCGTCCTGGAGCACGCGGAGGTGCTGGGAGACCGCCGGCCGGGAGAGGTGGGTGAACTCGTGGGCGAGTTCACCCGCGGCGCGTTCGTCGTCACGCACCATTCGCAGGATGCGGCGCCGGGTCGGATCGGACAGGGCCTGGGCGACGAGATCGAGGGGTTGCGCCGCCTCCGAACTCATGTAAGCATTATCTTACATACGATCGCCGAGCGCAAGCTCGCTCGAGAATGGAGCGCTGACATGGAACTGCTCGATGCCCTGGCCCTGTCCTTCGACCACACCGGCAACGTCGTCGCCGGTGTCCGCCCGGAGCAGATGGGGGCGCCGACGCCGTGTACCGAGTGGGACGTGCGGGCGCTCTTGGCCCACACGATCGGGGTCGTCGAGAACATCGGCCGGGGCGTGCGAGGTGACGACATGTCCGATCCGAACTCGACGGCACTCAGCGCCGATGTGGGCGCGCAGTTCCGAGCGTCCGCCGCGGCCACGCTCGCCGCGTGGCGGGCCGCGGATCTCGACGGTGAGACCGACATCGGTGCCGGACCGATGCCCGCCATGGTGGCGGTCCGGATCAACCTGCTCGACACCACCGCACACGCATGGGACATCGCTCGTGCGACCGGTCAGCCCGCAGAGTTCCCTCCCGGCCTGGCCGAGACGGCGCTCGAGGCGAGTGGATCGGTGATCGACGACGCGACTCGTCAGTTCGCGGGGATCGGCGCGCCGGTTCCGGTCGGGCCCGATGCCGGGCCCACGGAAGCGTTCGTCGCCTTTCTCGGCCGCACGCCCTGAGAGGGCGCGCCAAGAAGCAACCGGCGCCCCCTGGAAGTCGGGGCCGCGTGGCGCACCCGTGGCCCGAGCGGCCCGGCCCGCAGGGCCAAGAGCGGGGAGGAGCGCACATTGATCCAACGCAACGGGTGGCTACTGGCGCAGGCCCGAAGCGGGCGCGCCGGCGTCTATCGTGCGCAGCTATGCGGCGCTCGATCGATGATGCCGTCGATGATCACCCGGCCGACGACGAGTTCCCGCCGATCTCGTGGATGGTCGGACTCACCGACGATCCGAATGCCTCCGACGATGGCGAGCCGCGCGTGAGCCTGACTCTCGAGGAACGCGGCGGGGCGGGATACGGCCTGGTCGCCCATCTGGCACCGCCCACGGCCCGGCGGCTGCGGTCCGCGATCGCGGCCGCGCTGCGCGAGGTCGGCGAGGATCCGGGAGTCTGACCGGCGGGTCAGAGCAACAGCGGCGCGCGGCCACCGGCGATCGACCCGTCCGGGGTCGTCGCCGGCAGCGCATCGATGTGGTCGGCGAGCTGCTCGACCGTGATGATGGCGATGCGGTGCTCTTCGGCGAAGAGCTGGAGAAACGGCATGCGCGCCGGTGATCCGTCGTCGTGGAGTACCTCGCAGATCACGGCCACCGGCGCGAGGCCGGCGAGCCGAGCCAGGTCGACCGCGGCTTCGGTGTGCCCCCGCCGCTCACGCACGCCGCCCTCCCGGGCCCGCAGCGGGAACACGTGGCCGGGTCGGATGAAATCGTCGGGCGTCGAGCTGGTCTCGAGGAACTGGCGCACCGTGTGGGCGCGGTCGGCGGCGCCGATGCCGCTGCCGGACCCGACATGATCGATCGAGACCGAGAAGGCGGTGTCGCACCCTGCGGCCCCCGGGGCGACCATCGGCGGCACGTCGAGTCGATCGAGGTAACTGGGGTGCGTCGGCATGCACACCAGCCCGCGTGCCCAC
>CAZJBJ010000082.1:0-16442 GCA_964544295.1 uncultured Bifidobacteriaceae bacterium | reverse complement strand
CTCCGGCGACACCATCGGCATGTCGCGCAACATCTCGCGCTTCTCGACGGTCAGCCGGCTGTTGCCGTTCGGCAGCATCGTCACGGTGGTGGACTGATCGTCGTAGAGCAGCGCGGCGTTGTCGGGATGCACGGTCCGTACGTGGTACACCTCGAGGAACGCGTCCACCATCAGCTTCCAGTTGCAGTCGAGGTGATGCACCTGGGTCCCGACGAGTCGCATCGCCGGCCCGTTGATCTCCGCCATCTGGTCGCCGACCGGGCCGAGGAACTCCGCCAGCGATCCGGCCGTCGCGTCCTCGTTGACGTACACCCAGCCGTCGAGGACTTCGCAACGGACCGGCACGAGACCGAGGTCCTCGGTCCGCAGGTCCGCGAAGCTCCGAGCATCGGGGACGGCCTTGAGCACGCCGTCGGTCCCGTAGGACCACGAGTGGTATTGGCAGGTGAGGCGTTTCGCCACGCCGCACTCGTCCCGGGTGACGGGGGCGCCACGGTGGCGGCACGAGTTGTAGAAACCCCGAAGCACGCCGTCGTCGCCGCGCACGATCACGATGGGTGCACCGGAGCGCGTGAAGAGTCGATAGGCGCCAGGCTCGGGCCATTCCGATTCGTGACCGGCGAACAACCACGAACGGCCGAAGACCCTTGCTCGTTCGAGGGCGAAGAACGCCGGGTCGGTGTACCGAGCGGTCGGGATCGGCGGGACCGGTACCGAGTCGGGCGCGGGTGCCGTGCGGGCCTTCTCGACCTCGATGCGGTCCCGGATCGTCCGTTCGAGCGTTGCGTCCATGATCTTCAGCCGTTCTCGGGTTTCGACACGCGGAGTGCGGTCGGTCGGATGTCAGCGAGGCGGGTCGAGCAGGGCGAGATTCTCCCACGGCGTGATCGCGAGTTCGATGGCATCCTCGAAGACGAGCACGTGCACGGGCCCGGGCTCGACCAGATCCGCCCACGGCGTCCCGTCACTGATCGTCACCGCGGCCGACGGAACCGAGCGCACGCGTGCAGCCGCCATACCGGCGTCGTAGTACGTGCGGTCACAGATGCCGTTCCCCCAGTAGATGTAGTCGTTGGCCGTCGACCACTCGGGTGCCGTCTGCACGAGCGGCGCGCCGTCGCCGGGCGGAATTTCGATCGTGCTGGTGAACGCAACATCGCCGTCACCGACCCGCATCGTGATCGTGGAACCGGTCCGTTCGTGTTCCACCGTGGACTTGCGGGTGATGACGTCGATCGGGTCCATCGAGGGCAGCGACGAACGCGCGTCGAACACCATGTAGCGGGGCACCCCGCCGGCGTCGCCGACGAACACCGACCACTCCGCCCGCAGGCCCTTCGCCAGCCCGGAGACGCGGTACACGTTGAGTACGAGCAGATGCGCGGGCTCGTCGGTCGCGAGGCACCGCAGCGGCGATGACGCGAACTCGGGCGGGAGTCCGAGAATGTCACCCAGTTCGGGGACGATCTCCGGACGCAGCCGGTACACGAAGTAGACCGACGGCGGATCGGCCTCGACGGTGAAGTTCACGATCGGCTGTTCTTTCCCGATCGCGATCATGAACGCCTGGCGCATGGCGAGTTGGCTGTAGAGGAAGCGCTTCAGCAGGCGCCGACCGCGCAGGGCTCGCCGGGTGAGGGGTCGGGACAGGGCGACCGGGATGGCGGTGGTGCTCGTTCCGTCGTGACGCGATAGTTTGGTAAACACTGTTCACCAAGCTAGCAGGATCGTCCCAGGAGGCACCATGCCGACCCCGAGATCACTCGCCACCGCACCGCAGCAGGACTTCGAGCTCGAAGTCGTCTCGGGGACCTGGCCCACCGACATCAGCGGCGAGGTCGTCTTCTCCAGCCCGAACAACAGCCGCAAGCTGCCCTACGCCATCTTCGACTGGGGCGCGATCTGCCGCCTGTCCCTCGAACCGGGCCAGCGCGGCGCGGCCCCCGGGCACTTCGCCTGGCAGAGCCGCACGATCCAGTCGCCCGGCAAGCGCATCTTCGACCGTCACGCCGACCAGTTCTCCCATGGCGCGATCGGCTACCTCTCCCCCTTCGGTCCGCCGAACTGTTCGAACACCGCGCCCCTGCCGTGGGGGAACCGCCTCTACACGACCTGGGACGCGGGCCGACCGATCGAGTTACACCCCGAGACGCTCGAGTTCGTCTCCGAGGTCGGACACGTCGACAGTTGGGGCGGCAGCTCGATGCCGATGCCCGGCGTCCTCCCCTTCCTGTTCTCGAGTGCGCACCCGGTCGCCGACCCCGAGCGCGACTGCCTGTGGACCGTGAAGCTCGAACTCGTCTTCGAGCCGGAGCCGGGGATGCGACCGATCCTCGTCCGCTACGACCGCGCCGACGGCACCCAGGTCCAGCACTGGCCGCTCGACGGCATCACGTTCGGCGGCTCGGTCCACACGATCAGCCAGACCCGCGACTGGGTCATCCTGAGCGACTCGGGCAACTTCAAGGCTGACGCCGCGGAGATGATGGGCGGCGAGCGCTCCGTCACCACCGACACCGAAGTGCCGGTGTGGCTCATCCGCAAGGACGCGCTGGAGGGGCTGGCCTCGGGCACGCCGATCACGCCGGTCTGCTTCACGATGTCCCCACCGTCGGGGCACTACTACGCCCGCTGGGACGACTCCGACGGCATCTCGGTCGTGTGGGAGGGCATGGACCTGATGGACCTCGGCCTGTACCTGCGACCCGACGACCTCGACGTGAACGGCAACCCGATCGACCCCGGGGTCGTCGGCCTCTACAACATGGCGATGGCGCCCGAGACTCTCACCGAGATCGTCTTCGATCCCAACTCCGGCAAGGTGTTGGAACAGGGCCTGTTCAAGCAGGACTGGACCTTCAACCTGCAACTGTCGGCCATGGACTGGAGCACAGAGGGCATGTCGAAGCCGACCCTGCACCACGTCACCTATCAGGGATGTCGGCCGGGGAGCATCAGCCAGCGGGCGGCGGCGCTCTACGAGGGAC
The DNA here is from genome assembly GCA_964544295.1 of uncultured Bifidobacteriaceae bacterium. Lineage (GTDB taxonomy): Bacteria > Actinomycetota > Acidimicrobiia > IMCC26256 > JAENVU01 > JAENVU01. The sequence continues at coordinate 13,455 of CAZJBJ010000082.1, read as the reverse complement.
GCATCGACCTCGATCAGGTGCGCGAGGAGACCCCCGGTGCGTTGTGCTCGTTCGAGCGCGGCAGCATGGAACTCAAGGGGCGGTGGGAGTACTCGGACCTCGCCGATCACATCACGTCGCCCTCGTTCGCGCCGCGGGGCGCGGCCCCGGGTGCGTACGCGGGCGGAGAGCCGGGCGGTCATGACGGCTACGTCATCCAGCCGGTGTGCAACGACGACGGTCTCCGGGTCGACGTGTTCGACGCCGCCAACGTGGGGGCCGGACCCGTCGCCACGCTCATGGGCACCAAGAAGGAATGCATCCCGTTGGTGCTGCACTCGGCGTGGATGCCCGCCTACCACGAACTCGCCGACGCGGAGCGGCTGCGCTTCTCGTCCGAGTTGAGCGACGAACGCATCGCCTCGGTCCCCGAGGAGTTCCACGCCAGCATCCACGAGATCGCCGAAGAATGTGACGAGGTACTCGCATGACTGCCACCGATACGCCGATCACCTTGACCACCACGGTCACGAACGCGGCGAACCAACCCGACCTCCGCGGCAACATGGCGCCCGTCGGCGACGAGCTCGACGTCGCGTCCTGCGCGGTGACCGGGACGATTCCCGACGGTCTCCGGGGCGCGTTCATCCGCAACGGCCCCAACCCGGCGTTCGAACCGGCGGGCCGCTACCACATGTTCGACGGCGACGGCATGCTGCACGCGCTCACGTTCACCGACGCGGGAGTCTCGTACCGGAATCGCTGGATCCGATCACGAGGGCTGAACGCCGAACTCGCCCACGGTCGGTCGATCTATCCCGGTCTCGGTGAAGTCATGGACTATCCCGACCCGGAACTCATCGGCGACGCGGGTCCGGTGAAGAACCCGGCGAACACCCACATCGTTCGCCACGCGGGCCATTACCTCGCGCTGTGGGAGGGCGGTCTGCCCACCGAGGTGAACGCGGACCTCAGCACCGTCGGCGAGTACGACTTCAACGGCGCGCTCCGAGGGGCGATGACCGCGCATCCGCGGCTCGACCCGCGCACCGGCGAGATGTTCTTCTTCGCGTACTCGCTGTTCCCGCCCTACCTGCGGTACTACGTCGTCGACCCGGACGGCACGCTGGTGCACCGGGCCAAGCTCGACCTGCCCGCGCCGGTGATGATGCACGACTTCATCATCACCGAGGAGTACGCCGTCTTCCTCGACTCCCCCATCGTCTTCGACATGGAGAACCTCGGGAAGGGACCGATGGTGCAGTGGCGGCCCGAGAACGGCACCCGTATCGGCGTGATGCCGCGACGGGGTGCCGCCGAGGACCTCCGCTGGTTCGAGATCGAGCCCGGCCACGTGCAGCACTTCTGGAACGGCTGGTCCGACGGCAACCGGGTCGAGTTCAGCGGTCCGCGCATGGTCGCGCCCAACTTCGGCATCGATCCGACCGCGCCGCTCGAGGTGTCCACCGCGGACCCCAGCGGCGGCTACGCGGCTCGCTACTGGGTGGACCTCGATCGCGGCACCGCCGGCTGGGAGCCGTTCGACGACACCCCGGGCGAGTTCAGCCGGGTGAACGACGACTACACCGGTGTGCGGACCGATCATCTCTACATGTCGGCGTTCCTCGAGCCCGGCCGGGTCATCGGCGACTTCGACACCATCGTCAAGTACGACCAGACCGACGGCACCCGCTCGATGTGGTCGGCCGGGAACCACGGGCACGTCGGAGAGAGCGTCTTCGCTCCGAACCCGACGCCGCGCGCGGAGGACGACGGTTGGTTGCTCAACGCAGTGCACGACGACCGCACGAACACGACCGACCTGGTGATCCTCGACGCGCAGCACGTGGCCGACGGGCCGATCGCGACCGTGCACCTGCCCCGGCGCGTCCCGTTCGGGTTCCACGCCAACTGGTTCGCGTGATTTCCGCTCTTGGCCCTGCGGGCCGGGCCGCTCGGGCCACGGGCGACACCACGTACCGGTGAACTCGACGGGCGGGTCGGGACTCCCCGGCGTGGCCCTCTCGTCTAGCTGCCAGTTCCGCCGAGGTAGGCCGAGGCCAGCAGGTCGGGGTCGGCGGCCAGTGCATCCGCGGCGCCGGCATGGCGGATGCGCCCGCCGACCATCACGTAGGCCCGATCGGCCACGGCCAACGCGGCGTGGGCGTGTTGTTCGACGAGGAGCACCCCGACGCCGGAGTCGGTCGCGATGGCGCGCACCTGCGGCAGCAGTTGTTCCACGATGATCGGGGCGAGTCCGAGACTCATCTCGTCGATCATCAACAGACGCGGCCGGCCCGCCAAGGCCCGGGCCAACGCCAACATCTGCTGTTCGCCGCCCGACATGAGGCCGGCCTTGCGGTCGAGGATCGCCGCCAGCGCGGGGAAGGGCGCCAACGCGCGATCGATCGCGTCCTGATCGCCGCGCTTCGCCGCCAGCCGAAGGTGCTCCCGGCCGGTCAAACCGAAGAAGAGGGCGCGGTCCTCGGGGACGTGCGCGAGCCCGCGGCCCACCAACGCGAGGGCACGCCGGGTGGTGTCCCGACGCCGACCCGGCGGCTGGTCGACCCCGAGGATGTGGGCCGAGCCGCCGAGGCGCGGCAGGAGTCCCGACGCGGTCAGCAACGTGGTGGTCTTCCCCGCGCCGTTGGGGCCGAGGAGCGCGACGACCTCACCGACACCGACTCGGAGGTCGATACCGTGCACCACGGCGACGCCGCGATACCCCGCGACGAAGTCGGTCAGTTCGAGCAGCGGACCGGTCGGCGTCTCGGTGGATGCGTCGGTCATGCCCCACCTCCGAGGTACGCCGCGATGACGGCAGGGTCGTTCCGCACCTGATCGGTGGGACCACTCGCGATCACACGCCCGAAGTCCAGCACCGTGATCTCGTCGCACACCTCCAGCATCAGGTTCATGTCGTGGTCGACGACCAGCACCGACACGCCCGCGTCGGGGAGCGACGTGAGCAATTGGCCCAGTCGTTCCGTCTCGGTCGGGTCCAGGCCCGCCGCCGGTTCGTCGAGCAGCACGACGCGCGGGCGCCCGGCGAGCGCCCGCGCCACGCCGACCAACTGACGTTGGCCGTGCGAGAGCTGGGTCGGTCGGGCGTCCGCGAGGTCCGCCAGGCCCATCAGCGCGAGGGCGTCCTCGACCACGACCCCCCGGGCACTCCGCCGCGGTGAGACGGCATCGACGAACGGCGACCACCAGCGTTCGCGGATCGCCGCGACCAGCAGGTTCTCGCGCACGCTGAGGTCGTCGAAGAGCTCGACGGCCTGGAACGTCCGGCCGAGTCCGGCCCGCGCCCGCTGGTGGGCACGCATTCCTTCGAGCGACTCGCCGGCGAGGCGCACGCTGCCATGGGCGGGCACGAATCCGCAGAGGGCGTCGATCGTGGTCGACTTGCCGGCGCCGTTCGGCCCGATGAGCCCCATGATGGAACCGTCGGCCACCGAGAACGACACGTCGTCGACCGCGACCAGTGCGCCGAAACTGACGCTCAGTTCGGTGACGTCGAGCGCGGCACTCATGCGCGTCGCAATCGGGACACGCCACGCCGCAGCGCCATGCTGATGCCGTCCGGGTACAGGATCGTGACGACGATCAGGATCAACCCACTCACCGCGAACTGATAGCTCGACGCGTCGCCCGTCGCGCCGCCCTGGAGCTGGGTCACGATGCCCCCCGAGGCGAGGACGCCGGCCAGCAGCGCCCCGCTCAGCGTGGCGATGCCACCGAGGTACGTGAGGGCCAGAATCGCCAGCGCCCCGATGACGAGGAACTGCTGGGGCGCCAACGCCGGGAGTTCGTAGGCCAGGAGCGCGCCCCCGAGCCCGGCCAGGAGGGACGACACCGCGAACGCCAACAGCTTGGTGTTGCTGACGTCGACGCCCGCTGCGGCGGCCGCGCGCTCGTTGCTGCGCACCGCCAGCCACCGCAACCCGCTCGGGCTCCGTCGCAGATTCGCGATCGCGATCATGCTGACCGCGAGGACCAGCAACGCGAAGAGTCCGAAGGCTGCACGGAAGTTGTCCGCCCCGGTCGAGAGGAATCCGAGATCGATGCCGAAGAGGCGTGGTCGGGGCACGCCACTGATCCCGTTGAACGACGGTGCGCTGAACACCAGCGCCTCGATCGCGACGGCGGCGCCGAGCGTCGCGATCGCCAGTGCCATGCCGCGCACGCGTACGGCCGGGATACCGACGAGAATCCCCACCGCAACCGCGACGACGACCCCGAGCAACGGCGCCCACGGGAACGCGAGGCCGTCGACCGCCAGGCGGGCGGTGATGAACGCGGCCAGGCCGGCGAAGGCGTACTGCGCGAGCGAGATCTGGCCCACGTACCCGGTGAGTACCACCGAGGACAGCGCGATGAGCGTGGCGATCGTGGACACCACGATCGCCAACCGCCATTGCGCATCCAGCGTGAGGAGCCCCACCGCGGCGGCGCCCGTGAGGATCACCGCCCAGGGGAGGACATGGCGCGGGGTCGGCGACGCCGGCAGCCGGGTCTCGAGAATCGATTCGCGCGTGGGCAGGTGCGAACCGCGAATCGTGATCGCGACGAGGATCAGGATGACCGGCAACGACTCGCGCAATCCCCCCTTGGGGAGAAACTCCGGCAGCCAGTGGGCGCGCGCTTGGAACGTCGAGAGGACGCTCTGGGACATCCCGATGGCCAGCCCCGCGATCGTCGTGGCCGCGAAGCCGTTCAGTCCGCCGAGCAGCGCGGCGGCCAGTGCCGGGACCACCAGGAGGCTCGTGTCGATCGGGTCGAGCCGGCTCGACATCCCCGCGATCACGATGACCGCGGCCCCGGCGAGCACCGACGCGATGACCCAGTTCAGATATCCGAGACGATCCGGCGACAAGCCGGTCAGCACCGCGCCCTTCTCGTGCTCGGCCGCAGCGCGTGTCGCCAGCCCGAACCGGGTGAGCCGAAAGACGAGCGCCAATCCGACCGCGACCGCGACTGCCATCGCGGCCAGCACGAAACTCGACGTCGGGATGGTGGCGTCGCCGATGGTGACCACACCGTCGGGCAACAGCGACGTCAACTGCAGTGCCGCCGCGCCACCACCGGCCGCCGTCACCCGGAGCTGCATGACCGACTGCAGGTAGAGGAACACGCCCAGCGACGCGACGATCCGGGCGAGCGGCGGGGCGTCGCGCAGCGGCCGGAAGACCAGCCCGTAGACCACGAGCCCGAGAATGGCGGCGACGACCAGCGCAATGACCAACGCGGTCACGACCGTCGGCCGATCGACCACGTGCACCCTTGTGGGGAGACCGATGATCGGCAGGACGAGATCGCCACCCCGATCGGCGCCGGCGAGATCGAAGTTCCGCAGCCCGAAGTAGACGTACGCGGTGTACATCCCCATCGCACCGTGGGCGAGGTTGATCACGTTCGACGCCCGGAAGGTCAGCACGATCCCGATCGCGAGGACCGCGATGACCGCTCCCGACCCGAGCCCGGTCAGTGACTGCTGGAGATAATCGGACACGATGCGTGCGGTCGCGGTCGACTAGGCCTTGGGCCCGCCGACCTCGATCCAGTCGGTGACCTGCTCGATCGCGCCCTTCTTCAGTCGTCCCAGCGTCTGTTGCGGCGAACACATCGCCACGTAGCCCTCGAGTTGCTTGCCGTCGCACGTGTAGGCGTGACCCCAGAAGGACGGCCGGTTGTGCGCGGCCCGGAACCCCTTGAGGATCTCGGGCGACGAGACGTGATCGGCACCGAGGTCCCGGAGCATCATGTACAGGTTCATCATCGCCCGGAACGAGACCGTGCCCGCGCCCTGGGCTTCGTAGCCGAACTTGGCCCCGTACCGCTCGGCGATCGACAGGTACAGCACGTTGTCCGGGTTCTTCGGGTCGAGATCGGCCTCGAGGTTGAAGATCGCACCGTCGGCAGCCGACCCGACCGAGTCGATGATCTTGGGCGCGGCGCACGCGCCCGTGTACATGATCGGTGCCTGCAACTTCAGTTGGGCGGCGGTCACCATCGTCGGCTTGCAGCCGCTGTCGGCCGTGAGGGCGATGACGGCATCGGGGTCGGCCTGGGCGGTCTGGTTGATGGCGCCGACCATGTCGGGGGTCACCGCGCTCGTCGGGATCAGCGTGACCTCGGCGCCCTGCTGTTCGAGCACCTTCTTCCCGAGTTCGGCCGCGTCGGTGATGGGACCGAAGTCGCCGTAGATGATCGCGATCTTCTTGGCGTCGACGTCGGTCATCGCGTACTTGCCCATGCCGAGCACGGCGCCCCAGAGACCGCCGCTGAACTGGAAGCTCACCGGACTCCGGGCTGCCTCGAAGCTCACCGGAATCCCACCGATGTAGGGGATGCCGTTGTTCTCGAGCGTGGTGATGCCCGTGCCCCAGATGTCGATCCCGCCGACGACCGCGGCTGCCTTCTTCGCCACCATCTCCTGCGCGCAGCTCTGCGAGAGGTCCGGGCTGAAGTTGGTGTTGCAGGTCACCAACTCGATGGGGTGCCCGTCGACGCCGTTGAGCTCGGTGTTGATGAACTCGACGGCGGTCTTGACGCCCAGCGTGAGTTCAGGAAACGCCCCGGCGGCGCCGGTGTCCTGGTTGATCATGCCGATCACGATCGGTGTGCCGGTGGCCTGCTTCGGTGCTTCGGGCAGGTATTTCGCCAGCGTCGACTCGGCCGGCGCGCACTCGATGATCGAACCTGCGTCCTTGCAGTCCGTCACACCGCGCGGCACCGTCGTGGGCGGATTCCCGTTGGCGGCCTTCTTGTTGGCCGCCTCGCTACACGCACTGACGCCGAGCGCGAGCGCGACAACGACGACCACTGTGATCCGGGACACTCGCATGCGGAACCTCTTCGTTTCAGGTGGTGGGGGCGGCGAGGCCGCGGAGAAGGTTGTCGATCACCGTGTCGCGCACGGTGCGCTCGAACTCGGCACCGAGATTGAGGTCGGCCAGTAACACCGTGGCCGTGCCGTGGGCGGCCGCGAAGAGCGCCAGGGCGACGGCCAGCGGCTCCTCGGCGCGGAGCTCCCCGGTCCGCATCGCTTCCTCGATCGCGACGGTGCCCAACGCGAAGACCTTGGTCGCGGCCGGCAGCTCGTCGACGGCCGGCTGGGGCACCGAACCGGGCCGGAACAGGAACATCACCTGGAACAGCGCCGGATGGGCGAGGGCGTGGTCGACGTATGCGATGGCCTGGGCCCGAATCCGTTCGATCGGCGCCAGCGAATCGATGGCGGTGAACTGTTCGAGCAGGCTCTCGAACTCGAGCTCCGCGATGGCCCGCAACAGGTCCGACTTGTCGTCCACGTAGGCGTACAGGGCCGGGGCGCTGACCCCCAGTTCGCTCCCGATCCGCCGCAACGACAGGGCTTCCAGGCCGTCACGCGCGACCAGTTCGCGCGCGGTATCGACCACGACGTTCCGACTGAGTTGTGCCCCCCGGCTCACCACGGTGAACATTGTAAACCAAGCCGTGGGATTCAGGAAGTCGGGCCCGCACCCTTCCGGAGGCCGGCGCCGGGCGCCCACCGAACCGGGCCTAGGGTTCGAGCATGACCACGGCGTTCGTCCTCTCGGGCGGGGGGAGTCTCGGCTCGATTCAGGCCGGCATGGTCCTGGCGCTCGCCGAGCGGGAGATCGTCCCCGACCTCATCGTCGGCACGTCGGTGGGCGCGATGAACGCAGGGTGGCTCGCCGGCAACCCGGGCCGCGACGGCGCAGCCGCCCTCACCGAGGTCTGGCGGTCGATTCGCCGCCAGGACGTGTTCCCGAACGATCTCCCCGGCGGGTTCCTCGGCTTCGTGGGTCGCCGCGATCATCTCGTGTCGGCCCGCGGTCTGCGCACGATCCTGGGTCGCCATCTTGCGTTCGAGCGCCTCGAGGAGGCACCGACGCCCCTACGCGTCGTCGCCACCGACATCCGGACCGGGGAGGAAGTCGTGCTGACCGCGGGCGACGCGGTCGACGCGATCACCGCGAGTGCCGCGATCCCGGGCGTCTTCCCACCGGTGACCATCGACGGCCGTGTGCTCGTCGACGGTGCCGTCGCCAACAACGTGCCGATCACCCACGCCGTGCACGCGGGCGCGTCCCGGGTCTACGTGCTGCCGACCGGATACGCGTGCGCGCTCCGCGCGGCCCCGCGCAGTGCGCTGGGAGTCGCGATGCAGGCCTTGACGTTGATGCTGGCCCAGGGCCTGGCGCGCGATGTCGAGCGCTACGAGCACGAGGTCGAGATCACCGTGCTCCCACCGCTGTGCCCGCTCGACGTGTCGCCGGTGGACTTCGCTCACACCGACGAGCTGATCGAACGCGCGCACCGCACCAGTGGCGAATGGCTCGACAAGCACCACTCGACGGCGCCTCACTCGCTCCTGGCACTCCACCACCACTGAAGCGGCGGTCGCGCCTACGCCGACGCCGGCACGACGTCGATTTCACCCACCATTCCGTAGGCGAGATGGCCGGGGAGATGACACGCGTACTCGACGGCACCGACCTCGTCGAAGCGCATGACGGTGACGCCTCGTTCCCCGGGACCCACCGACACCTCACCGGGCACCGGCGGGTGACTCGACTCTGTGCCGTGGGCGTGCTGCGCGTGGACCGACGCGTCGCCGACCACGAACTCGTGGTTGATCGGGTCGTGATTGGTCACGACGAACCGCACCAGCGTCCCCTGTCGTACCCGAACCGGCTTCACGGCGAACCGGCTGTGCTCGATCCCGACCGGGATAGTGACCAGGCCCGGTCCGATCGGATCGGGATCCGCGGCACTCGCCCGTGCCCCGGCCACGCCGTACCCGACGCCGGTCACCACCACGCCGACGATCAATGCCAGCAGCGCAGCACGCTGCCGCGTCATCGACGGCCGTCCAACGGCAGGTCCGGCTCCGATCGACGGCGGAGCATCCACCCGAACCCGGCGAGCGCGACGAGCAACCCCAGGCCCGCCGGCCACCAGGCCACGCCGGGCGCGTCGGACACGCCAGGCGGTCCCGGCACCACCGCCGCACCGGCCGTTGCTATCCCGGCATCGGCGAGCGTCGGCAGCCGGCGGGGACTCGCCGAGATGGCGAGGTCGTAGGTCAGGTCCCCGGCCGGCACCGAGAGCGGGAGGTGCGTGAACCACATCCGGTTCGGCACCCACTCCATGCCCACGTCCGATCGCAGGTCGGCCAACAACGAGTCCGAGGCGGCCTCACTGCGGCCGACAGTCAGGCCACGACCACCGGCGAGCAGTTGCGGCTTCTCGTCGGTGAGGAGGAACACGTCGGCCTCGACCACCTTGGACGAGTCGAGCCCCAACGCCAGGATGCGCAGCGGCACCCACGGCCGATCGGTGGGCATCGTCACCATGATCGGCGTGCCATCACCGCGCTGCTGGTCGAGCGCGGCGGCCCGAGTGGCGTCGAACCGCGCCGCCATGAAGATCGGGCTGCGCTCGGCGTAGAAGTCGAGCACCTCGGGTGCGTCGGGCGAGAGCAGGAACCCGTGCTCGAGCGCCCAACTTCCCACCGCGTCACCACCACCCTTGAGCACGGTGATGTCGAGCGCGTCGATCTTGGCCTCGAGGATCACCTCGGCACTCTTCGCACTCCCGGCGGAGTCCGCGGCGAAGGCCAGCTCCGGCACGGGCGGCGCGACCTCACGCGCGAGTCGTTGCAAGGTCCAGTCACCGCCGCGTTCGACGGCCGTCGGCACGGCCGGGAGCGGAACGATCGATCCGACCTCGGCCCCCTGTCCGGTGAACTCGAAGGACGTCACGTACCGCTCGACACCGTCGTGATACGCGGCGAGCGTCGTGGTCCGCACGAGCTGGATCGTGCCGTTCTCCCCGACCAGTCCCCCACACGCGCCCGCCGGCGTCGCGAACACGACCGCGGCAACCACGGCGATGACCACCGTCGCCACCCTCGATTGCACCTTGCGTTCCCTCGTCATGTGCGCACCCCTCTCGGCTCCTGCGGCTCGGACACTTGGACGTCCGGCGGAGCCGGTCGGTTCCCGAGGGCCTGGCCCCCGACCGCTGGGCGAGCCGACGGACCGGTGGTAGCGTCGGGACCCGATCAGGGGGTGGGACCATGGGCACAGTCCGCATGTCGGCACGAGTCCTGCGATCAGTGGCCGTCGCGGCCACCGCGGCGCTCGCACTGTCCGGATGTTTCGAGGCGACGGCTCGCCACACGCAGGAGACCGCACCGAACACGAGACCGTGGTGGTGCCACTCCGAGATGATGCCGGGCGAGCACGGCGCCGACTGGTACATGGACCGCGGGATCATGAATGGCGACCTGAGCTGGGACGACTGCCTCGAGGTCTCGAAGGACTTCGACGCCGCCCTCGCCTACGCCCAGCAGTGGCCCACCCGGGGTGAGGCGGAGGCCGCGGGTTGGACCGCGCAGGCCAACTACGCCGAGGGTATGGGGACCCACCACTCGTTCGGCAGCCCGCTGTCATCCAGCTTCACACCGAAACGACCGACGTTCCTCCAGTTCGACGGCAACACTCCCGACGCCAAACTCGTCGGCGTCAGTTGGTTCGTGAGTGGGAGCTCCGACGGTCCGCCCGCGGGCTTCCCCGGCGACAACGACTGGTGGCACCGCCACGAGTACCTGTGCAGGTCGAACGAGACCGGCATCATCATCTTCGACGGCAAGTGTCCGCCCGGCACCAACGGCAGCACCTTCTATCTCGGCAACGTGTGGTTGGTGCACGCGTGGATCGTCCCCGGCTGGACCCACGAGCCGGACGTCTTCACCGGCCACCACCCCTGCCTCCTGCCGACCGGACCCGCCGCCCCGGGCGACGACTGCTGGACCGGCACCGAGATGCACATGCCCACGCACTAGCCCCGTTCGGGCCCCGATGCGCTCGTCCCGACCCTGACCCCTGCCCGGACCCCGGACCCCGAACCCGACCCCGACTTTTGCACGAAGTTGTACCGCCGGATGTACAAGTTCGTTCAAAAGTCAGGCGTGCGGGCCATCCGGGCCGTCAGGCGTGCGGGCCGTCCGGGGTCCGGGGTCCGGGGTCGTGGCTTGCCCGGACGAGTTAGTCGTTGTCGATGATGGTGACCGTCGAGAGGTGGTCCTGGAGTTCGGCGTTGTCCGCGTCGCGCAGCTCCATCGTGAACGATTCGGGACCTTCACGCACCGTGTCGTTCACGATGTCGAAGAAGATGAACGCTCCGGTGTCGCCCGCCTTGATGACCACGTCACCGCGGGTCCGGACGAAGTCGGTGTCCGAGCGGGCGGTGCCGTGATGCGAGCGGTACGACACGACGACGTCGCGGCCACTCGGCGCGCTGAGCCAGACGGGGACGACGCCGATCTTCGTGCCGTGATCTCCCTCCACGAAGGTCATGTCCTTCGTGGTCACCATCGGCTCGGCGTCGTCGTCGACGATCTTGACCGTCGCCGTCGCGTCCGTGATCCGGGTGCCCAACGCCTCGATGGCTTCGACGGTGAAGCGCTCGGTGCGTTCGTTGATCGCGTCGCCCATGATCCGTACGTGGATCATTCCTTCGGTCTCACCGGCCGGGATCATGATGCGACCCGACCGGGACATGTAGTCGTCCTCGGTCGCGGTGCCCGGGTGGGCCCGCCACTCGACCATCGTCGGGTGACCGATCGGCTCGGACAGTTCGACCATGACGTGACCTTCGGTCACGCCGCCGGTTCCCTCGACCACACTCGTGGAGTGGAGTTCGAGTTCGACGGGGACGACGCCATAAGGCGTCGACGCGAACTCACTGAGGTCCTCGACGTTGTCGCTCGCGAGGATGCACGCCCCGGCGGAGGCCGTGCAGTCGGTCGCGCCGCGTGAGGTGCCGAGCACGCCCAGCACGTCCCACGGGATGAGGAAATCACCCTGGTCGTTGGCCTGGGTCGTGAACGCGTGGCCGAGGTCGCACGAATCGGCGATCGACGTCGCGTCGGCACTGCACGGCGCCAGCGCGATCGTGGCCCCCGGCGTGTACCCGGTTCCCCACACCCCGGCGGACTGACCGTCGCGGAGATGATCCGGAGGCAGCACCCGCAGCACCGGCGGCGGCGGCGGTTGCGAGTTCGGGTCGAAGCCGAGTTCCACACTCGCAGAGTCGTCCGGGTCGCCGGAGCCGACCCGAAGCACGCACGGGGTCGTGCTCGTCACACAGTCGATGTCGGGGGCTCCGGGACCGAAGCCGAGCTTCATGACGCGCTGGACCTGGAAACTCCCGCTCACGGTGCCGTCGGCGGCGACGTCGACCTGCTGGTAGCCGGTGCAGTACTGGTAGGAGTAACCCGGTTCGAACTCCACCTGGCCGCACTGCGTCACCGTCTGGGGGCCCGGGGTGAACCCGCCGCCAGCGAACGCCACGACTTGCTTCCAACCCAGACCGGTGTGGGGCTCCACGGTGAGCGCCGGCGGCGGCGGGATCGGCGCGTTCGGATCGAACGTCACCGGCACGACCACCCGCTCGTAGGCACGGTTGCTCGACACGGTGACGGCACACGGCGTCGTCGGATCGGCGCAGTCGAGGATGGTCGTGCCGTCCTCGGCCCGGATGCGGCGCTTCACGCCGATGACGAGATCGGCGTCACCGTTCGCGTCGGCCTGACCGTCGGCGTAGCCGTTGCAGCCGCCGTCGTCCAACGAACAGAAGGACGCGTACACATACGCGTTCGGGGCGAAGCCCGAACCGTGCACCGCGAGCTGGGCCCGGTACGGAAGATCGGTGTTCGGGGTGACCTCGACCGTCGGCAGCGGCGGCGGGGGTACCGATGCATCGAAGCTCAGCGGAGCATCGACGCGACGCGACAGCGAATCACCGTTGGAGTAGCCGATCGCCCGGAGCGAACACCCGACCACCGCGCAGTCCTGCGCTTCCGGTCCACCCGGCCCGTAGACCGACGCCAGGCGGGTGACCACAACTGTCGTCGAGAACTTCCCCGCGCCATCGGCCTGGACACTGGCGAGATAGTCGTAGCAGTACCGCAGCGCCGAGTCTCCACATTCGGAGATCTCGACGAACGCGTTCTCGCCGAAACCGTCACCCTCCACCACCACACTCTGGTTGTGGAGGAGCCCGGTCGCCGGGGTGACCGTGATCGACGGCGTCGGCGGGAGCGGCTGGTTCGGGTCGAAGGTCAGTGGCGTGTCGACCGAGTAGTCGAAGTCGACGAAGCTCTGGGTCCTCAGAATGCAGTCGACCGCGAGGCAGTGCGTCGCGAACCCCGACGGGTCCGGAACCTCGAGCCTGACGGTGAACGATGCCTCGAAGTTGACGGAAGGTGGTGTCCAATACTCCGCCATGTGTTACGAAGACGGCGGCATTGTCGATGACCTGTTGGTGTACAATATGGGCGATCATTTCATGCTTGTCATCAATGCATCGAACATCGAGAAAGATTTTGAATGGATGCGGAAGAATGCATTCGGTGATGTGACTCTTAGAAACAAAAGTGATGAGATTTCTCTTCTCGCG
>CAZJBJ010000081.1:0-16581 GCA_964544295.1 uncultured Bifidobacteriaceae bacterium | reverse complement strand
ATGCAGAACCAGCACACCACCCAGATCACCAAGTCCGACATGTACGGCAAGCCCCTCGCGACGGTCGACACCAACGGCAGCGACAATCGCACCACGACTGTTGCGTACGACGCCGCCGGGCGGCCGTTGACGCAGGCTGTGACCGCAACTATCGGGACTGCGATTCCTACGGTCACCACTGCCTATTCGTCGACCACGGGACTGCCGACGACAACCACCGACGGCACGCGAACGATCACGCGTACGTACAACACGGTCGGCGCGCTCGCCACCTACCAAGACGCCGACGGCAATACAAGCACCTACACCTACGACCTGCTCGGCCGGCCTTCGACCCTCAACGACGGCAAAGCCACCACCACCTACACCTACGACGACGTCTCAGGAGAGAAGCGGGGGCTCCTCACCACGATCAGTGATAGTCAGGCCGGGACTTGGACTGCCGAATACGACGAAGACGGTGTCGTCAAACTCGTCACCGTCCCGGGCGGAAACTTCTGGCAGTTCTATGGTCGGAACGAAGCTGGCGAAGTCACCGATCTCACCTACTTCGACTGTCTCTGCAGTACGAACGACTGGCCCCACCTCACCGCCACGTACACGATCCACGGCCAACAAAAGCACGTCGGTCAAGCGATCGAGACCTTCGACTACACCTACGACGCAGCGAGCCGACTCACTCACACAGATCAAGTCGTTTTGTTCGGCTGTAGCGACCGGACCTACGCATTCGACGCAGACACCAACCGCACCAGCCTCGAAACAAGATCCGGCGCCGTCTTCAGCGGACCATGCCCACCCACCAGCTCACCCGATACACAGACGTCGACCTATGACGCGGCGGACCGGGTCACGACCAGTGGATACAGCTACGACGCCTTCGGCCGCACCACCGCAGTCCCCGGCGCGCAGACGCCGACTGGCAACACCACGACACTCAGCTACTACACAAGCGACGTCGTAAACACGATCACCGTCGGTAGCAACACCACCACGCTGACCCTCGACCCCAAGCGCCGCAACCGAACCTTTGCCACCACGAGCGACAGCCAGACCCGAACCCACCACTACCAAGGCGATTCGGACAACCCAGCTTGGACGGCAGAAAACACGTCCGGCACAACCTGGACTCGAAACATCAGCGGATTCGGAGGCCTTGCAGCCATCGTTGACGAAGCTAACACCGTCCGACTCCAAATGCCGAACATCCACGGCGACGCCCTCGCCACCACCAGCACCACCGAAACCGACTGGGTCAATGGCATCAACACCGGAAGTACCATCTGGACGGGGACCGACGAATACGGTGCCGGCGGAAGTGCTCGGTTTGACTATCTCGGCAGCCGGCAACGCCAGCGAGACGCCACCAGCTCAATGCTGCTCATGGGTGTGCGCGTTTACAACAGCGCGTCGGGCAGATTTCAGCAACCCGATCCAGTGCCAGGTGGAAGTTGCAGTGACTTTGACTACGTCTGTGGGGATCCAATAACGAGAGCCGACATCGGCGGGCTATATATGACAGGTGGTACGGCGTCTGGAAATGGTTGCCAAAAGAAGACGTGGCGGGCGAACGGTGGTAGCAGCTTTATGGGGACGGACTATACGATCTTCATGTCCGTCGCGTGGTGTTGGGGGTACGGGCGCGTTCTCGGTGAGATGTATCGACTGAATGCTAATCCAAGTGTTGGCTACGGTGTGCCGCAGCTAGGCTCTGGAAGAGCGCGGGATTACAGCGTAGATAAGTTCACTTATTACTTCTATAATTGGAACGGTCACGGTACTAATACCGGATTTTATTCGCGCTTTGATACCAGGATTACGATGAACTTGCCGGGCTATGGTACGATATATAATCCAGTTTGGATCTGGGCGAGGGTGCACGGTAACGGAACATGGTCTTGGGATTGGGACGGACCCTGAAATATCAAGTTGGTCCCCGTTTGATGTAAATAGTATTAGTCTCCATAGCGAAGATGAGGCGACGTAATGGGTAGCATCGGCACTCCTGAAGTTCTATTGCTGATCGCTGTAGTCGTTCCCTTTGGTATGACCGCAGCGGCTTTGACTGCCGCCGTATCGAGGTGGCGCACAGATGGTCTGGGCTGGCCTGCACTGCTGTCGGCGGGGCTCTTAGTGCCGCCTGTTGGCCTTGGTCTAGCTATAGGGTATTTCGCGTCTAGGAACCAAAGAGCTGCGAGTAAAGACTTCGGCGGGAAGCGACGGGTCGGAGTCGATGGTTAAGATCTGTTTGGTGGTGTTAGTGCACGATGGCGCCGGGGTATCACCGGTGACTGCCGCGTGATCTGGTGACAGGTGGGGTTAGGCGGCCTGGAGCGCGGGTGTGGTGATGATGGTCTCGTATTCGATGGGGGTCAATCGGCCGAGCGCGGCTTGGCGTCGGCGTTGGTGGTAGGTGCGTTCGATCCAGGTGATGATCGCGATGCGGAGCTCGTCGCGAGTCGCCCAGGTTCGCCGGTTGAGGACGTTCTTCTGGACGAGCGCGAAGAACGATTCCATCGCGGCGTTGTCGGCGCAGGTGCCGACTTGGCCCATCGAGCCGACGAGTCCGTGACGCGTCAACGCGCGTTGCACCTTCCGGGAACGGAACTGGCTGCCGCGGTCGGAGTGCAAGATGCAGCCGGTGACGTCACCGCGCCGGGCGACGGCCATCTCGATCGCGGCGACGACGAGGCGGGCCTTCATCCGAGAGTCGATGGCCCAGCCGATGATCCGGTTCGAACACACGTCTTTGATCGCGCAGAGGTAGAGCTTGCCTTCGCGCGTTCAATGCTCCGTGATGTCGGACAGCCACAGCTGATCCAACGCGTCGGCTGTGAACAGACGGCGGACGAGATCATCATGCGCGGGTGTCCCGGGCTTGCCGGACTTACGGGAACGTTTCTTGCCGAAGCTCGACCACCAGCCGTTCTCAGCACAGATCCTCCACACCGTCCGGTCACACACCGAGAAGCCGGCCTGGCGGCTTCGTCGGCGAGGAACCGATACCCGAACTCGGGATCGTCGCGATGCGCGTCGAACACGGCGTTCATCAGATGCGCCTCGTCGAGTTCCGCGTCCGAGACCGGGCACTTCCGCCACCGGTAATACGGTTGGCGGGCGAGCTTGAGGACCCGACACGTCACCGTGACGGGGATCCCGTCGACAGCGAGTTCGTTCACGAGCGGGTAGAGCCTTTTCCCGGCAGGTTCGCCTGCGACAGATACGCCGCCGCGCGACGCAGCACCTTGTTCTCCTGCTCGAGGAGCCGGACGCGTCGCTTCGCGTCGCGCACTCAGCGTGCTCGGCGGTGGTCAGACCCGGCTTGATGCCGTCTTCGACATCAGCGCGTTTGAGCCAGTTGTTCCAAACACGACTCGGAGATCCCGAAATCCGCCGCGATCTCGCGCAGGTGGACGCCGGGCTCTCGGGACCGGGCGACGCGGATCACGTCCTCACGGAACTCTCTGGGATAGGGCTTGGGCATGGTGCACATCCTTCCAGCAGCACCCCGCAGGGCACCACAGATCAGATGTCACCAAACCCCGCGGCAGTCCCACGTGTCGATCGTTGTGGATCCGTTCCATGTGGTGCGCCTCGCGAACCAGGCCATCACCCGGTGTGGAGTTGACCCGCATTGTTGGACACCGGCGAGGACCTCGTGAGGGTGGTCAGCTGGGCCGCGGCGGGGCCGCGAGAGACTGGGATCGAACGTGAACGAGCGTGAGCGACCGGGACGTGAAACTGCTGCCTACGAGGCCTCTCGGTGCATCACCACAGGTCACGGGTTCGGCCGCGAATGATTAGGAAACCAATGCTCTATCCCCTGAGCTACGAGGGCGGGGGATGCAGAAAACGTGGCAGAAAACCCGATGCGACTGTGGGATCCGGCTGAGATTTGCTGCATCTGGGACGTTGGACTGCGTTCGTCCGTGTCGCGACGGTAGTTGGTCGGGCGTTCAGCCTGATCCAGGCGCGTCGAAGTGATCTCGTGATCGGGATGAGCGGGTTCAGGCGGCGAGCGCGGTGGGTTGTCGTCGCCGGTGCTGGTGGAGCGCGAGGCCGTTGACCATCAGCGCGTAACCCAACAGGTTGAGGAGCTGGCGTGCGTGGCCAAGGCTGTGCGCCCGGCGCAGCCAGAGGCTGTCGTCGAGGGCCCGGTTGATCGATTCGGCGTCGTTGCGGCGCGGGTACAGCCGTTCGAAGTCGGGGTCGTCGGCGGCGATGGGCCGGACGTTCTCGGTCCGGTTCAGTTTCCTTGCGGTGTCTTCGGGCGTGCCGTGGAGCCGGACGGTCACGATGCCGGAACCAAGGTGGTCGGGGAGTCGGTAGTCGTTGTACCAGCGGTACTTGCCGTTCTTGTCCCGGACCCGGTGCGTCCGCACGCGGGGGAGTGGGAGGAAGGTGAGGTCGCCGGTGTCGGTGAGTTCCCCGATGCCGATCGCACCGCCGCGCGCGTAGAGGTGGATTGTCACAGTCGTGTTGTCGGGGAGGGTGATGGTCTTGTCTTCGACGTAGGCGCTCTTCGGGATGGTTTTGCCGTTCTTGCGTGGCTTCTTGGCGCTCGCCTTCGCCGCCGCGACTCGGTTCACCGGTAACAGTCCGAGGTCTCGGAGCAGGGTCTGGTGGTGGACGCCACGGAGGGCGGTGTCGTAGATAACGCCCTGCATGCCCGGGAGGTGAGGCGTCAACCGCGTGAAGCAGTCCATCGCGGTGTTCGCCTCACCGCCGGCCTTGGGGACCCATTCGACGTCGACGATGATCCGCCCGTGCACCTCGGTGCTGCGCGCGGCGACGAGCACATATTTGATGCCCCACGCCGTCTCACCATCACCTTGGAAATGCAGGTGCGCGTCGGCCTCGGAGCGGCGGTGGAAGATCTCGCCGGTCGTCTTGTCGACGCGGGTGTCTCCGGGCTTGTGCCGGAACAGCGGGGTGATGACCTTGCCGTCGGCATGAAGCATCCGCGTCAGATCCGGATGCGTCCACGAACCGGACCCGGCCGGGTCCATGAGCCCGAGCTCGCGTGCTTGTCCCGCGGCGAGCAGGCGGTGACGGTCGCCGAACGCGGCGAGGATCACTGGGTCGGTGAGATAGCGGTTGCGTCCGTAGGTGTAGTGATGGCGACGCATCGGTCGTGCCGGCAGCCACTGCGACGGGTTCTTCGGGTAGTGCTCGCGGACGAGTCGGCGGACGAAGTCCCACACGACCGGATGCGCGAGCTCGGCTTCGACTTGTCGAGCACTGCCATACACGGAGAGGAGCGCGTCGAACGCGAGCCACATGAACGCCGGGTAGTCACGGCGACGCCCGCCTCGGCTGAAGTCCTGGTCGGGGACGAGTTCGGCGAGCTGGTAGACCGCGGGGTTGCGCAGGATCGCTTCGACCCGTTCGAGCGCGGGGACGGCGGTCGACTGCTTCACGCCGGCGCGTCCGCTGTGCGCTGCCAGTCGAGACCGATCAAGCGTACGGCTCGGTCGAGACTGCGAACCCCTAACGCGCGCGCTGCGGTTTCGATCCGGCCCGTCTCGGCGAAGATCCGCGCGCTGGCCCATCCCACGACCGAGATCGGGCGGACATCGGCTTCGCCGCCGAGGCCGGCGCGGCGGAGCGTCTCGCCGATCGCTTGGCACGACGAGGCCTGCTGGCTCTGTGCCGATCCCGAACCCGCATAAACCAGTCGCGTCTCTGGATCGGGGTCGCGGCCGAGGTCGCGGATGTGTCGTGCGAGTTGGCGAGCTCCCCACTCGTCGAGGACACCCCAGCGGGGTTCGGTCCGGGGACTGCCATGGATCCAGACGCGACCCGCATCCAGATCCAGATCGCAGAGCCGCAAGTGGGGGAGTTCCGCGGTTCGGGCGGTCGCTTCAGCGAGGGCCCACGCCGCCGACAGCCGAGTGCTCGTCAGCGAGTGCAATGCGGCGGTCCGGCAGACTGCGGCCTCGTCGTCGGTGAGCGGCCGACCCACCACGCCCGACCGGGCATCCAGTGTCAGATCGACGGTTGGATCGGCATCGGTCATGCCCAGCCGGCGGGCCGTGCGGAACAACAGCCGGAGTGCGGAACGCCGTAGGTGCATCGTCGCGACCGAGGCTTCGACGTGGTCGCGTCGATGAGCGTGCACGAAGCTCGCGACGTGGTCCGTGGTCACTTCGTCGAGGCCTTGCACGTCGTACGCCTGGACGGCGAAATGGCCGAACCGGCTGATCAACTCGAACATCCGGGGCAGGGTTTGCGCCGACAACACCGCCGAATCGATCAACTCGGCCGCGACGAGACACACCTGTGCCTCGAGATGGCGTGGCGGGAACTGGTCCTGCGCGTGTTTATGCTCACTCATGTCGGTGCCCCTCAGACGGGTTCCGGCCACGGCCCCGGGGTGTTTGAGCACCGCCGGGGCCTTGCTGTTGTCTAGTGAAGTAGTCTAGAGTGCCGTCGCAGGGTCCGTCAACTTCCATAGACTTGGAACGTGTCGCCGAGAGTCAATACCGAGGACCTGGTCGGCGCTGCCGAGGTGGCGCGGATCCTTGGGTTGTCGCACCACAACAGCGTGACGACCTACTTGCATCGGTACGACGACTTTCCCCGGCCGGTCGTCGATCTGTCTGAGAGTCGGGTGCGACTCTGGCTTCGGTCCGAGATCGAGGCCTGGGCACGTAACCGCCGGCCGCGGTAGCGGTCACAAGGTTGAGCCGCGGTTGGCTTGGCGTCACATTGCGCAGTCACGTCGCTGCAAGACCGGGAGATCGGCGCCGTGGCGCGGTCCTAGTTCGAGAATCACGAAATGTCTTTAGGAGGTCGCGAATGAACATGTCGCATCGAGTTCTGCGGAGACGGTCGGCATCACCGAACGCATTGAGCAGTCCCGGCGCGGCGAAATCACCTCGGATAAACGTGCTTGCCGCGGTGCGCAAATACCCGAGGCACGCACCGGATTTCCCTGACTCCGGCGACTGGACCGTTGGGCTGCTGGCCCCGACCCGATCCAAGATTGGGACGTGAGGTGAGGTCACCGGCACCCACAGCGACGAAGTCCACACCGACGACGAGTACTTCGCGTGGCGTTGACCGACGCCTACGACGCGATCCCATCGCCGGGCGGCGCCTGGCCTGCGCGGCGCGGTCGGTCAGCGGGGCGATCGGCGCGAGGCTGACCTGCTGATCGCGGATGTGTGACGGCTCTATTCGCCGTAAGCTGCGATGGCCGGAGCAGCCGGCCTTTTGGTCCTTATCACCAAGAAGGAGAACAAACCGAGTAGAAGGATTGGCCCCACGTATGCCCCGAACGCCCGCCAGCCCCAGCCGACGGAGCTCGGGAGGGAGCGGAACTTGGCTGCGTACACCGTTGGCAGGAACGTGCACGTGGCCGCAACGAATACCCGCATGATTTGGCGACGAATGAGGCACGCGACCGGAAGCATCCACGCCACATACCACGGCAGGACGTAGACGGCCAAGACCAGATACGACCCCAGGGCGAGAGTAACGCTTGTGGTCGGGTCGAGGTCGTGGCGCTGCCACCACGCGGCCATCAGCACGACGATCCCGATCGCGGCGAATGAGATCATCGAGAGCAGACTGAGCCACCCGCTCCTGGAGATCCCGAGACCCGACGCGAGGCCCGGCGGGGCGAGCTGCCATAGCGACGCGCGACTTAGCAATGCCCGGTTGGCGCCTAGTGCGCTCACCGCACCGGGGCCGGCCAGCGCGTAGCCGGCTGCGACGAGCCCCGCCGTCGCGAGCATGAGACGCAAGGCTGCTCGCCGTCCGAAATGAAACCCAGTCCAGATCACGAGTGCGGGGACCACCAGCAAAGCGGTGACTTTGACCAACGCTGTGAAAGCGAGCACGAGGCCAGCCGCGATGACCCGTTGACGAATAGTCAGGAGAGTCGCGGCCAGCACCCCGAGTCCTACCAGCGCGTCGTTGTGTCCCCCGTTCGCGATGCTCCCGATGAGAATCGGGTTGATGCCGAGCAAGGCGAGCGCCGCCGGACTCCGCGAGTGTCGCCAGACCAAAGCCAGCGCGGCAGTGGCCGCACCGGCTGCGAGGAGTTGTTGGAACAGCCGTGACGCGATGGGCGAGTCACCGGCGATCTGGCTCCCCGCGGCCGAGATCGCGATGAAGACCGGCCCGTAGACCGACGACGTGTCCCGCCAGCCGGGACCTACCTGTCGAAGAAATGGGTCGTGAGGAAAATCGTTCGGGACGTGTGCATAGGGGCTCGAGCCGTGATCCGAGACCATGCGTCCATACATGACGTAGGACCAGATATCCTTCGAACCGCGAGGTGGAAGACTGACCGCGAGCGCCATGAGAAGAGCAATCAGCGTTACCACCAGGCGGACGTCGATTCGAACTCCGCGTTCCTCGTGAATTGCGAGTACGAGCCACGCCACCGGCGGTATCAGCAGCATCACGATCGAAACGCCAATCGGCGCACCCCGGTCGGCGATCAGCAGAACGCCGACGGCCACCGCCGCGAGGGAAACCAGAACCGGTGCCTGCCGACGTGTCGACTCGGCGGTCCTTCCCGTCCATCTACTCAGCGCGTTCACGACAAGATCCACGGCTCACAGCTCGAGGGTGCACACGAAACCGTACCGTTCGATCTGTTGTCACACGACGAATCAGCTTGGGCCCACGGCGACAATGGTGTGTCGGTCGCACGATTTGAGTCATGACATCTGGTTTTCATGGTCTCACAATGTTGGTTGGCGCATGCTCGGGTCTCCAACCCCCCAGTAGGAGGTACGACACGATGAAGATGAAGGACAAGTTGATTGGAGCCGGAGCGGTGGTTCTCGCATTCGGTGCGCTCGGATCGGCGGCGGCGTTCGCGTCGCCATCGTCGACGCCGGCGGTGCATTCGAAGGCCTCGGTGAAGAAGGTTGCGACGCCGGAGCCCGTGAGTGCGACGGACACGGACGCGACCCAAGAGGGTGATCAGACCACGCCGGATGTTCCGGGTGCGGTCGAGACTTCGGATGCGAACGAGAAGACCGATACCCCGACTGCGGGCGACAGGGCCGACTCGGGAACCGAGGCCAAGGACGCGACCGAGGCCCAGGATGGGACCGAGTCTGGGGTCGACGCGGATGGTCCTGGTGGCCATGCGGACCCCCCGGGTCAGGTCGATAACCAGCAGGACGGCAAGAACTAGTAGTTCGTCCGACCGATGCACGAGGGCCGGGACCGAATGGCGGTCCCGGCCCTCCGCCCGCCTTGGAGTTGTCCCTTAGTTGGACACCTCACCCTGGGCGTAGTCCAGGCGAAGGAGGCCCTCGGTGGGTCGTCCAGCGAAGTGCCCCGAGGAGTTCCGGCGTGAAGCGGTCGCGTTGTACCGCCGGTCGGATCGGTCTCGGGCCGAAGTCGCCAAGTCGTTAGGGATCGCGGATGGTTCTCTCGCCGCGCGGTTGACGGCCGCTGAACGGGACGAAGCGCCGGGTGCGCTCGACGCGAACGAGCGTGCGGAACTTCACCGTTTGCGCACTGAGAACAAGGATCTGCGGATAGATCGAGAGATCTTCCGGAAAGCAGCCGCGTATTTCGCGCGGGAGACGACCAGGTGAGCCGCTAGTTCGTCTCCGAGCACGCCGTCCAACGGACCTCGAACACCGTGGCCCGTTGGATCGCGACTACCGGGGTAGAAGGCGCCCTCGTGCGGATGGACTTCCTGATCTCCTGTGGTGGGCACCTTGCAGCCGCCGCTCCTCGACAATTCAGGGTTTGTTCAACGATTTGTCAGTACGGTCTTCTAAGTACCCCCGCGGGAGGTGGCGATGAGGATCCTGGTAGTCGAGGACGACAAGCGGCTTGCCGCGACCGTGAGGCGGGGCTTGGAACAGGAGGGCTATGCGGTTGACGTGGCGCTCGACGGGACCGACGGCCTGTGGATGGCGACAGAACAGGAGTACGACGTGATCGTTCTCGACGTCATGTTGCCGGGGATCAACGGGTACCGGCTGTGTGCGTCACTCAGGGAGGCGAACAACTGGACTCCGATTCTGATGCTCACCGCCAAGCGTGGCGAGTACGACGAGGCCGAAGCCCTCGATACCGGCGCGGACGACTTCCTCTCGAAACCGTTCTCCTTCGTGGTCCTGCTCGCGCGCTTACGCGCGCTCGTCCGGCGGGGCGGTACTGAACGGCCGGCGGTGATCGAGATCGGCGATCTCCGATTGGATCCCGCGGCCCATCAGTGCTTCCGGGGCGAGACCGAGATCCCGTTGAGTCCGCGAGAGTTCTCGGTGCTCGAGTACCTCGCGCACAGCGTCGGGTCGGCCGTCAACAAACGGACTCTGATCGAGCACGTCTGGGACTTCGCGTTCGAGGGGGACGACAACATCGTAGAGGTGTACATCCGCCGGTTGCGCAAGAAGATCGACGAGCCCTTCGGCCGCGCGACGATCCAAACGGTTCGAGGCGCGGGGTACCGCATCGATTCCGATGCATAGTTGGTTCGCGACTGTTCGGGTGAGGACGACCCTCTTCGCCTCGTTCGTCGTCACCGTGGCGCTGGTCGCCGGTGCGATCCTCCTAGTGGTCGTGCAGCAGCGTGCGCTGACCAGCGGACTCGAGCGGAGCATCACGAGCCGGGCGACCGACGTTGCGTCGCTCGCGCGTCGGCTGGCGCTCCCCAAGGACCTGACCGCGGCGCGGGAGGAGGACGCGTTCACCCAAGTCGTCGACGCAAACGGCAAGGTAATCGCCGCGAGCGAGAATCTCCGGAGAAAGCCGCGGGTGCTGTTCCTGGAGCCGGCACCGCGAGATGCAGTCCAGGTGAACCGAACCGTTCCATCGATCGGCGGCCGGTTCCTGGTCATCGCGCGGGGGATGGACACGCCGAACGGTCGCGTCACGATCTATGCCGGAGAAGCCACCGAGGCCGTCGACGACGCGACCCAATCGATGGAACGGATCCTCCTGATCGGGCTTCCTCTGCTGGTCGGGCTGGTCGCGTTCACGACGTGGCGCGTCACGGGCCGGGCGCTGCGGCCAGTGGAGGCGATCCGATCCGAGGTCAGTGCGATCGGCGAGGGCGACCTGCACCGACGCGTTCCGGTTCCGCCCATGAAGGACGAGGTAGGAAAGCTGGCGCGGACGATGAACGAGATGCTTGGCCGCCTGGACGAGGCTGCGGACCGCCAGCAGCGGTTCGTCAGCGACGCGTCCCACGAGCTGCAGAGCCCGCTCACGTCGTTGCGCGCGCGCCTCGAGGTGAATCTCGCTGCGTCCACCGAACCCGACTGGCGAACCGGGGAGCAGGATGCGCTCGCCGAGGTGACCGAGATGCAGCGGCTGGTCGACGATCTGCTCGCCCTCGCCCGCTTCGACGCGGGCGCAGCGTCGTTCGAACGGGTCCCGGTGGATCTGGATGACCTCGTGTTACACGAAGCCGAGCGGGTGCGGGAGCTCGGACGGGTGAGTGTCGACGTCGGTCGGGTGTCCGGTGGGCAGGTGTGGGGCGACCCCGACCAGCTCCGACGTGCGTTGCGTAATGTGATCGACAATGCCGAACGACACGCAGACGGCGAGGTCTCGATCTCGGTGCAGGAGACCGATGTCATGATCGAGGTCATGATCGATGACGACGGTGCGGGTGTGCCGGTCGCGCACGCCGAGCGGATCTTCGAGCGTTTCAACCGCGTCGACGACGCCCGAACTCGCGATGGTGCGAGCACCGGCTTGGGACTCGCGATCACCCGGGAGATCGTCGAGGCGCACGGGGGGACGATTTCCGTCGGTGCCGGTGGACCCGGTGGACACTTCGTCATCCGGTTTCCTGCCGTCGACGCCGCGAGCTGATCGAAGCGCCAGCCCGGGCGCCCAGGGCTCGCGACGGCCGGCCAGCTGACGTTCAACGGTCGTTCAGCGCGCGTCCGTCATCGTGCGGGGCATGCCCACCCTGACCGAGACCCCGCCCGCATCCGCCGCCGACTCGTCGGACGAGGGGTTGACCGGGGCGCACCCGGTGGGGCGGTCGATTCGTGGCCCAGGCCTGTCTCGGCAGCTTGATTGCCGCGCCATGGCCCGGTCGATGCGACGATTCGCTTCGCGGGCTGCGCTCGCAGTCTCCGTCGCCTCAACTGCACTCGTCATCGTGATGGGTCGGCAGCTATCGAACGAGCTGCACGTCGCCGGCGTTCTGCTCGCGTGTGCCGCGTACGTGTTGATGCTCTCGTCCGATCGGAAATGGGGCGGGTTGACCATTGCGTTCGTGGTCGGGGCGATCGTGGTGGCGACGGTGGGTGCGTTGAGCGTCATGCCTCGCAACGGTTCGATGTGGTCGTACGCGATGTACGGACGGATGCTCGGGGTCCACCACGTGAGTCCCTGGACCCACGGGCCGGCCGCGTTCGCCCACGATCCGTTCCGGTCGCTCGTCGGTCGCACCTGGGCCCATACGCCGTCGGTGTACGGACCCGTCTTCACCGCGGTGAGCGGTGCGGGAGCGGCGCTGCTCGGCAAGGCGATCCTCCCGACGCGACTCTTCTACCAGGGTCTCGCCGCCCTGGTGCTCGGTGGAGGTGTGTGGCTCGTCTGGCGGCGCACCCGCTCGGCCGCCGCGGTCGCGTTCCTGGCCGTTCACCCGCTCATCGCCATGTACATCGTGAACGCAGGTCGCAACGACATTCTCGTCGGGGTGGCGATGCTCGCCGCGGTCTACCTGGCCGCGCGCGACCGACCCGGTGCCGCCGGGTTCGTGGGCGGCCTCGGCGCGCTGGTCAAAGTGACGGGGCTGCTCGGGATCGTGTCACTGCTCGTCGTCACCGCGGTAGGCGGCAACCGCCGCGCGACTCGCCGCATGGCGCTTGCCGCCGGTGGCGTCTTCGGAGCTGGCTACCTCGTTGCCGGCACGACTGCCCTGCTCGCGCCGATGCAGACCGCGGGTGGCCTGTACTCCCGCGGTTCGGGCTGGAGTGCGCTTTCCACGCTCGGGTTCACCCGGCCGAGTCCCCATGTCGCGCTGGCGCTTCTCGCGGTGGGCGTGCTCGCGGTGGTCATCCGTCACCGACGGAGTCCCGCCGGTACCGCCGTCACGGCATCGTCGGGGATGCTCGCGATGGGAGCGGCGTACACGCTTCCGGGATACGTCGCCTGGGCGCTGCCGGTCGCCGCGCTCGACCACCGCAGCCGCGTCTCGCGCATCGTGGCCGCGAGCGGCCTGGTCCTGATCACAACCTACGAGGTCCTCAGGCATCCATTCGGTGCTTCGTTCAATCCGGCGCTCCACGCGCTTGCCGCGACCGGCGGACCGGTCCTCATGATTCTGCTCGTCCTCGCGCTGCTCCGCACGCGTGGTCGATCCATTCGTCCCACCACCAAGGAGTCCATTGTGACCATCACCGAGATGCAAGCCAACCCGACGACCGGCCCCCGCGGGTTCCGCACGCTCGTCGTCGTGCCGACCTTGAACGAGGCAGAGAACATCGAGGCCGTTCTCGTCCGAATCCGGGCCTCACTGCCGGCCGGTGACGTGCTGATTGTCGACGACGGAAGCACCGACGGCACGCCCGAGCTGGCCGAAGGCGTCGGCCGCGAGCTCGGACAGATCTCCGTGTTCCGGCGGGTCGGGCCACGCGGCCTGGGACCGGCGTACCGCGCCGGTTTCGCTCGGGGTCTCGCCGGGGGCTACGACGTCATCGTCCAGATGGACGCGGACCTGTCGCACGATCCGTCCGACCTCCCCGCCTTGGTCGCGGGCACCCAACAAGGTGCCGATGTCGTCGTCGGCTCGCGGTATGTCGCGGGGGGCGACACCCCGGGCTGGCCGGCCCGTCGCCGGTTTCTCTCTCGGGCCGGTGGCTGGTACGCGCGCACCTTGCTCGGACTCCAGGTCCAGGACGTGACGTCTGGCTACCGCGCGTACCGCAGCGATCTGCTGCGCGCCTTCGACTTCGAGTCGATGACCACGACCGGGTTCGGCTTCCAGATCGACATGGCCGATCGCTCCCGGAATGCCGGTGCGGTGATCCGCGAGGTTCCGATCGACTTCCGCGACCGGACCGCCGGCGAGTCCAAGATGTCCGGCGACATCATTCGTGAGGCCCTGACGATGGTGACGCGACGCGCGGTCGGGCGACTGCTTCCGGGCCGTCGACCGACCCCGAGCGCGGAATCGGCTCCCGTCGACGAGATTCTGAGCGATGACCGTGCGTTGGTCGGTGCGGGGACGGGCGATCGATCATGACCGCCGTCCTTGATGCCCAAGTCCTTGTCGGGAGCGACGGTACGGCCGCGGCCCGGCCCGGTCTCGTCGGGCGCCTCACGCGCTGTCTGAGCGTCTCGGTGGTCACGACCGTGATCAGTCTCAGCACGATCGTGGTTGCGACCACCCTCTTCGGAGTGGGCGCCGCACTCGCGAACGTGATCGCCACGAGCATCGCGACGGTTCCGTCGTACCATTTGAACCGTCGGTGGACCTGGGGTCGGCGAGACCGCAGCGACGCTTGGCGGGAGATGGTTCCGTTCTGGGTCCTCTCGTTCTGCGGTCTCGCCCTGTCGACAGCGACTGTCGGGATCGCGGACTCGTGGGCAGCCCACACACACCTGACTCCTGCGGTACACACCGCGATGCTGCTTGTCGGTCACCTCGGTGGCTTCGGCGTCCTTTGGATCTTCCAGTTCGTGCTGCTCGACCGCGTCCTTTTCGCTCCGCAGCCCGCCCATGCGGATCTCCGGTGACCACGACCATCGCATCGGTGGGGCCCGCAAGTCCGCGGCTCGTCGCGGTCCCCGATTGGCGACGTGTGGCGCTCGTGGTCCGACGAATCATCCTCGTCACGGTCGTGGGGCTGGGGACTGCGCTGCTCGGCCGCCAGGCGCCGACGCTGGGGCGTGGACTACTCGCCGCCACCCATGCGAACTCGGTCGGCTTGATTCTCACCGGCCTGCTCGGGGGAATGACCTATTTCGCGGCCGCTGTCGCGATCACTGCCGCGTCTGGACGATCACTCCACTTCGGCCGAACAACCGCAGTGCAGCTGGCGGCGGCGTGCACGAATCGCATCGCGCCCGCCGGCCTAGGGGGGATGGCAACCAACGTCTGCTACCTGCAACACGACGGCGCGACGCGGGGTGAAGCGGTCGCCGCGGTCGGCGTCACGTCCGCGGCCTCCTTCGTGGTCCACCTCGTCGCGACGATGTCGGTGCTCGGCCTCGTGCACCGGTCGACGGCGGTCCCGTCGGTCGCGCTTCCGGGACCGGTACCGCTCGCCGCGGGCCTGCTCGTCGTGGCAGGTGTCGTGACGTTGCTGGCCCGCCGGATCGGGCCCCGTCTCAAGGCCAAGGTCGCCGAGGTGTGGTCGGCGGTGACGCCGGTGTGTGCCGACCGAAGCCGCCTGGGGCGGTTGTTCCTCGGCACGATCGGTGTCACCCTCGGGCACGGTCTCGCGTTCGCGGCCGCGGTCGTTGCAGCAGGGGTCCATCTCTCGATCGCCGAACTGCTCGCGGTGTTCCTCGCGGGCTCCGCCGTCGGATCGACGGCCCCGACCCCCGGCGGGCTCGGCGCCCTCGAGGCCGCGCTGGTCGCGGGTCTGGTGACGTTCGGAGCCGCCGCGACACCCGCGGTGGCGGGCGTACTGATCTACCGCCTCGTCACCTACTGGCTCCCGATCCTGCCCGGCGCGGTCGCGTTGCGGATCCTGCGGCGTGACATCCTCGTTCGTGCCTGAACCCTCCCGGACGAAGTCGGTCGCGGTGCGAGAGCTCGCCGACGGAGTGAGTGCGCGTCGTGAATGGCCGTGGCGCGTGACCCTTGGCGTGCTGGTGCTGGTCGGAATCGGCTTCCGAATATGGTCGTTGGGCGCGCACCGCCTCGGCTTCGATGAAGCCTTCACGGCCATGGCGGGTCGGCGCTCGGTCGGCAGTCTCCTTGGCTATCTGCGGGTGCGTGATTCACATCCGCCACTCGATTATCTCCTCCGCATGCCGCTCGGTCGCGCCGGCGCAAACGAGTTTCTCGTTCGCCTGCCGTCGGCCATCGTCTCGATCGGCGCCTTGGTGCTCGTCGCCTGGTGGATGCGCGCCCGCGGAATCGCGGGAGCGGTCGCGACGGGCTCGTTCGCGGTGAGTGCATTCCAGTTGGTGCACGGTCGCGAGGCGCGCATGTATGCCGAACTCGAGTTGATCGGTGTTGCGGTGGCGGTGCTGGCCGACGCGTGGTTGCGTCGCCCACGCTCGTGGCACGGACCCGCGCTCGGTGCGCTCGTCGCCATCGGCTTGCTGACCCATGTGTCGATGTTCCTCCTGGTGTTCGGTCTGCTGATCATCCCAGGACTCCGTACGGACCGCGATGCATGGCGTTGGCGGTCGGCGCTCGGCGCCGGGATGCTTGTTTGGGCTGCCCTCTGGGGTCCGTCCTTCGTCGTGCAGTCCGGCGGCGGCCATTCGAGCTGGATCCCGCCGACCACGGTCGCGCGCTTCGTCGACGCCACCGGCGGTTTGCTTTCGCCCCGCCCGGCGCTGCACCTGGTCGGGTTGGTCACGGTTGCCATCGGGACGGTGTTGGTCGCGCGTCAGGATCGACGCATCGGTCGCGTCATGCTCAGCTGCTTCGTCGTCCCTGTCGGCTTTGCTGCA
>CAZJBJ010000080.1:0-16924 GCA_964544295.1 uncultured Bifidobacteriaceae bacterium | reverse complement strand
GGCGCGATCCACGCCGCCGCGATCGGGTGACCGATCGCAAGCGCGAGGGTCGCGGGGATCAGGATCGCGGCGGAAAGCACTCCGACGGCCAGCGCGCGCATCGCGAGAATCCGAGTTGCCGATATCGGTGCCGCAACGCTCGTCTCGTGCATCGGATCGGTGACGGGCCCGAACGCGAGGGCGACGCCCGCAAGCGGGACGAACGGTGCGATCGTGAGGAACACGAGCGGGTCCTGAGATCCGTTGTTGGCCGCCCACACGGCGAAGATGACCGCGACCGCGATCGCCGCGAACCAACTCAGGCGGAGCGCGGGTGTCGTGGCGATGATCTTGGCGTCGGTCTCGACGACGCCGAACCGCAGCAGAAGGCGCTCGATCAGGCCGAGCGGAGGTTGGTCGAGCCGATCGACGATGTCGGCCCACGCGACCTCCAGTGGCTCTGACTGCGATGGTGCGGCGATTTCGGTCAGGAGGGCCCGGCAATCGCCGCACGCGACCAGATGCGCCTCGACCGACGCCGCCGCGACCTCGTCGGTCCGGTCGTGCACGTAGGCCGTCATGAGTTGCTCACTTGCGTGCCAGGTCATGTGAGGGCTCCTCGGAGTTCGATGCGGGCGCGCATCATGCGGGTCTTCACGGTGCCGGTGGGGATGCCGAGCAACTGACCGGCCTCGCGGGTGGTGAGTCCGTCGAGCACGGTTGCCTGCACCACCGCACGGAGTTCGGGGGAGAGTCGACTCAGGGCGCCGGCCAGGTCGCCGTGTTCGACGGCGAGCAGCACCTGATCTTCGGCCGAGACCTGGAGTTGATCGCGGGGAGGGGCGTCGACGGGCGTCGGCACGCGTTTGCGGAGGTGACCGACGAGCTGGCGGATCCCGATGCCCCAGATCCACGCGCCGACCTCTCCCTGACCGCGGAAGCGGCCGGCACCGCGCCAGACGGCGACGAAGGTGTCCTGGACGACTTCGGCGACCATGCCGGGGTCGGCGCAACGCCGCCGCAGCCGGGCCATCAGCCAGGGCGCGTGGCGGTCGTAGAGGACTCGCAGTGCATCACGGTCCTCATTGCGAGCGATGGCCTCGACGAGTTCGGCATCCGAGCTCTCGAGGCGGTCGGGTCGGTCCACACGTGCCCTGTCGCGTCGACATCCGTGCGCGGTTCACGGTAGCGGCGTCCGGAGGGCGTAGCTGAGTCCGAGAGAGGGCCGCGGCTGTCCCCGACCTCGTCGCTAGCGTGCGGCGGCATGGAGATGTGGGAACTGCTTGCCCGGGAGGAGATTCGCGACACGCTCGGCCGGTACAACCACGGCGGTGATCGCGGGAAGTTCGACGAGATGATCGGATGCTTCGCACCGGATGGCGTCCTGGTGATCGTCGATGGGGAGACGTACCGCGGTCGTGACGCGATGCGCGACTTCTTCGCCGGGGTCGGAACCACGGTGCACCCGAAGCTGACGCAGATGCGACATTCGGTCACCAACCTGGTGATCGACCTGGAGTCCGAATCCTCGGCCCGGGCATCCAGCTACTTCCACGTGATCACCGACATCGGTCTCGATCACTGGGGCCGGTACCGGGATCGGCTGGTCCGTCTCGACGGTGGCTGGAAGCTCACCGAACGCAGTGTCAAGACCGACGGCTACGCCACCGACAGCCTGTTCCGCTGAGGCTGCGCGCTCAGAAGCCGCGGAGCAGATCGGGCTGTTTGAACGCCGTCCAGCCGCGGTCGCAGTTCAGGACGGCGCCGGTGAGGCTGCGGGACTCGTCGGATGCCAGGAACACCACGACGTCCGCGATCTCGTCGGGATCCTGCAAGCCGGTCGCATGTCCGAGGTCGAACGCGTGCTTCACGTCGTCGTTGCCCCAGATGAGTCCGTTCATCGGGGTGTCGACGTAGCCGGGGCTGATCGCGTTGACCCGGATGCCGAGCCGACCGGCGCTCGGTGCCATCGACTTCGTGAGGAGCGCGACACCGCCCTTGCTCGACGCGTACCCGTCGAGCCCGCCGAGGGGGAGGTGGGCCATGGACGACGCGGTGTTGATGATCGACCCACCGCCGGCCTTCGCGATCTCGGGCACCGCGTAATGGCAGCAGTAGAAGGTGCCGTTGAGATTGATCCCGATGACCTGGTCCCACACGGCCGGATCGACGTCGGGCGCGAAGCCGTCACGGCCCGGCCAGGCGACGCCCGCGTTGTTGTGCAGGATGTGCAGCGCACCGAACCGGTCGACCGCGGCGCGCACGATTCCCTCACAGTCGGCGGCGACACTCACGTCGGCGTGGTGAGCGATTGCCGTTCCGCCGGATTCCGTGATCATGGCGACGCTCGCGGCCGCGCCCGAGTCGTCGATGTCGGCGACGATCACCGATGCGCCGGCGGTCGCGAGTGCCTGCGCGCTCGCCCGCCCGAGCCCGGACCCCGCGCCGGTGACGATCGCGACCTTGCCGTCCAGTCTCACGAGCTCTCCTTGGGTCGAGCGGAACGCGGTCGCGATCCTACGAAGCGTGCCACTCGGCTGCGGACATCCAGAAGAGCACGGCGTCCTTCTCGCCGAATCGTTCGTTGGCGGCAATGGTCGCGATTCCCTCGTTGCGCATGCCGAGGCGCTCCGCCACGCGTACGGACGAGGTGTTCTCCACCTGGGGGAGCGAGCAGATCTCGTCGAAGCCGAGGGTCGTGAACCCCTCGGCGAGCGCGGCCCGGGCGGCTTCGGTGGCGTAGCCCTGGCCCCATGCGTCGGGATCGAACCGCCACCCGACTTCGACGGCGGGGAGGATCTCTGGGAGGAACATCGGGACCGAGAGCCCGACGTACCCGATCAGCCGACCGGTCGAGCGGAGGAACGCGAGCCACAGGCCGAATCCGCAGGTGTCCCAATGATCCCGGCCCCGGGTGATGAAGTCGGCCGTCTCCTCCCGGGTCCAGGGGCGGTCGTAGGGGAACTTCCACACCTCGTACTTGGCGAAGACCGCGGCCAGCGCGTCGAGGTCCCCCGGATCGGGCTTGCGGAGCTCCAGACGTTCGGTGGTGACGTCGCCGAGGGGATGGACGACAGGCGGGTGATGACCGGCCGCGGGATGCATCCCGGTGTTCTACCGGATCGGCCGGCGGCTCGTTGACGCTCGCGACGAGGGTCCGTACGGTGACGCCCGTGTCAGGTCTCGACCACCGCGCTCGGGCATTTCCCCGCCGCGTGGGAGAGTCCCGCCTACCTTCGTCACCTACACGGCGGCCTGGCCTGGTCGCCGGGGCGATGACGACATCGAGGGGACCTGCGGTGGAGAGCGAGTCAGTGGGGAACGCGGGCGAGGGATTCGTGTCCGAACCGTTCGGCGACGACGACGGCGGTTGGGTCAGCGCACCGACCCGCGAACGCAACTTCTCGCCGTGGGCGAACGCGATGCTCGAACTCGAGAACTTCCGGCCGGTCGAGGGTGTGCCCACCGTGGCCGCATCCGTCCCGGGCTGGCGGGCACGGAGCCGGGGTCGCTTGACCGATCTGCTCGGTCCGTTCCCGCGTCACGTGTCGCTCGACCCCGAGATCACCGGATCGGTCGACTGCGGGAACTACACCCGCGATCGGATCGTGTTCGATACCGAAGCGACCATGAGCGTGCCGGCGTATCTGATGGTGCCGAAGACCCGTCGGCGGCAGGGCCCGGCAGTGATCGCGGTGCACGGCCACGGTCCGGGCAAGGATCAGGTCGCCGGCGTCGTCGCCGGCACGGACATGCCCGATGCCGGACCCGATGCGTACGCACACCAACTGGTCGAGGCCGGCTACGTGGTGCTGGCGCCCGACCTCCGGTGCTTCGGCGAACGCGCCGATTGGGCCCCGGACGACAAGTACCTGTGCGACGCGAACCTCGTTGCGGCGGTCGCCGCCGGACGCAACCCGCTGACTGGGAACATTCACGACCTCGCGTGTGCGATCGACCTGCTGGAGGAGCACCCGTTGGTCGATCCCGGACGCATCGGGGTCGCAGGCTTCTCCTACGGCGGCACGCTCGCGCTCTTCCTCGCCGCGTGGGACACGCGCCTGCGTGCCGCGGTCGTGTCCGGCTACTTCTCATCGTGGAAGGCCGCGCACCGTGTGCCCTACAACCTGTGTGGATCCCAGGTGCTCTTCGGCATGCTCGGCCAGATCGAACACGTCGATCTCGGCGCGCTGATCGCGCCGCGCTCGTTGCTGATCGAGACGGGCGACGAGGACCCGTTGTTTCCGGTGGCCGACGCGCGGGCGGCAGTGGGCGAACTCGAGTCGGTGTATCACGCGATGCGCGCACCAGCGGGCGCGCTCGAACACCACGTCTTCGCAGGTGACCATCGGGTCGACGGTTCGGCCACCCTCGCGTTCCTGGAACGCTGGCTCTGATGAGCCCCGAGGGTCGGCTCGCGGAACTCGGACTGGAACTTCCCGGGCCGTACCCGCCGCACGATCCGTTGGTCGCGGTCGTCGTCCACGACGGTCGGGCCCGGACCTCGGGCCAACTGGCGCGTGGCCACGACGGCGTGATCCTGCACCCGGGCGTCCTGGGCGCCGAGGTCGGGGTCGAGGCGGGTGCCGAAGCCGCCCGCTGGTGTGCGCTGAACGCGATGTCGGTGCTGCGCGCCGAACTCGGAAGTCTCGACCGGATCGAGCGCGTGTTGACCGTGCTCGGGTTCGTCACGAGCGCGGCCGGGTTCGTTCAGCAACCCGCGGTGGTCGACGGCGCGAGCCAGATGCTCGTCGAGGTCTTCGGCGACGCCGGACGCCACAGTCGGTCCGCCGTCGGCGTCGCGGCCTTGCCGCGCGGCGGCTCGGTCGAGATCGAAGTCGAAGTCGCCCTGCGATGAGGTCGGCTTCGCAGTCGCGTACGCGATGAGTCAGCGCATCGCGGTCATCGGTGGCGGCAGCTACCAGTGGGTGCCGAAGTTGGTGGTCGACGTCGCCAACACCCCGAGCCTGCACGACGCGGAACTCGTCTTCGAAGACGTCAACCCGGTTCCGTTGCCGCGGATGGCCGAATGGGTCGACCACGTGGCCCGGCTGCGATCGATTCCCCTGCGCGCCCGCACCACGACCTCGCTGGCCGACGCGCTCGACGGCGCCGACTGGGTCGTGGTCACGATCTCCACCGGTGGATTCGCGAGCATGCGGGCCGACCTCGAGATCCCGGCGCGGTACGGCATCCGGCAGAGCGTCGGTGACTCCGTCGGCCCCGGCGGGATCACGCGCTCGCTCCGCAACATCCCAGTGTTCCTGGAGTTCGCGGATGAGATGCGACGCCGGTGCCCAGACGCGTGGATGCTCAACATCACCAACCCGATGACCACGATCTGCCGGGCGGTCACACGCGAGACGCGGGTCAAGGGGGTGGGGCTGTGTCACGAGATCGCGGTGACCCAGTTCTTCCTGTCGTTGCTCCTGGACGCGAACTTCCGGGAGATGCGATTCGAGATCGCGGGGGTGAATCACCTCCCGATCATCACCGGGTTCACGATCGGCGACGACGACGGCTTCGATCGCCTGCGGTCGGTACTCGACGATCCGAGTCGCGCCGACGAACGGCTCGCCATGGATCTGCCCGACGCGATCGAGATCACCAAGCGATCGTCGGGTGACCACTGGACGCGTGGAGACCTCATTGCGGCCAACCGACTCAAGTTCGAGTTGTTCGCTCGATTCGGCGCCCTCCCCGCCGCGGGGGACCGGCACCTGGCCGAGTTCTTCCCGGGCTTCCTGACCGAGGCCTCCGATTGGGGACGGGCGTGGGGGATCGAGCTCACGACCATCGACGCCCGGGAGCAGTGGCAGACCCGCCATCGGGCAGATCTCGACGCGATGTTCGACGCACCGGAGATCTCCCGCATGCCGAGCGGCGAGATCGTCGCCGCGTGCATCGACGCGACGATCCGTGATCATCCCCGCGACCTTCCCCTCAACCTTCCGAACTCGGGCCAGTGCCCGGACCTGCCGGACGACGTCGTGGTCGAGAGCATCTGCACCGTCGACGGTTCCGGGATGCGCGGCCGCGACCGGGCCGTGCTCCCACCGATCCTCGCCGAGCAGGTGCGGCGGGTGTCGGCGGCGCAGGAGCTGACGGTCGAAGCGGCGATCTCCGGCGATCGGGACGCCGTGTTCGCGGCGATGGTGGCCGATCCGTTGGCTGGTCGGATCGACTACGACGCGCTCGGTCGCATGACCGACGAGCTCCTGGCTGCGACCGCGGCCTGGCTCCCGCAGTTCGCATGACCGAAGCGGCCCACGAGCCCGACTTTCGGGTCATCGGGTTCAGCGATTTCGCCGAGATCCGGCGACGGCTGCCGCGACTGCTGATCGGTCTGGTCTGTCTCGGTGCCGGTATCGGGCTCAGTGTGCGTGCCCGTCTGGGGCTCAGCCCGTGGGACGTCCTGCACCAGGGCCTGTCGGAGCGCCTGGGGGTGAACTTCGGTCTCGTCGTGATCGGTCTCGGGGTGATCATCCTGCTGCTGTGGATCCCGCTCCGCCAACGGCCGGGCTTCGGGACGGTGCTCAATACGCTGAGCGTCGGTCTCATCGCCGATCTCGTGCTCGAGCTCACACCTCGGTTGGACTCGATGGTGGCGCGCTGGGTGGCGATGCTGCTCGGGGTGCTCGTCGTCGCGATCGGCATCGGCCTCTACATCGGGGCCGGGCTCGGTCCGGGTCCCCGCGACGGACTGATGACGAGCATCGCCGCGCGTGGTCACCCCGTGTGGGCGGTACGCACCGCGCTGGAGCTGTCGGCGCTGGCGGCGGGTTGGCTCCTCGGTGGCACCGTCGGGGTCGGCACGGTCGTGTTCGCATTGGGCATCGGACCGCTCGGCCACTGGTTCCTCAACCGGTTCCACCTCGGGGTCGACGCCGTCGACCCCGACCCGGACGCGACGTTCGGCGAATGACCGTCCCGATTCGGCTCGGCGCGATCGGTGCCGGGTTCGGAGCCCGCGGCCGCGGAAGCTAGTTCGCGTCGGCGGGGGCCAGCAGCGTGAAGACGCGCTGCCATCCGACCGGATCGAGATTGGTGGAGGCCAGGAGGGAGTCGGCGGTGCGGTCCGCGGCTGCACCCCGGTCGGTGCCCGCCCACAAGGTCGCGGCTGCCCGGTGGGCGAGGGCCCGGTCGAGGACGGACCCGGTCGGTTCGACGATGGCAAGGGCCGCTCGTATTGCTTGGTTCGCCGCGTCGGTGTCACCCAACCGGGCGTGGGCGAAGCCGAGCGTGAGGGCGTGACGGTAGCGGTCGGTGAACGTGACGAGGTTCGGTTCGACTTCGATGCAGAGGTCCAGCGCGTCGCCGGCGCGGTCGTTGGCCACGAGTGCCATGGCGAGTGCGACATTCGTGGCGGCGTCGCTGCCCGCGCCGATGGCGAGGCGGCGCGCCTCACTGAGGAGTTCGAGCGCGGTGGCGACGTCGCCGTGCTGCAGGTGGGCGATGCCGAGCACCATGCGTTGTTCGTCGTTGATGAATCGTTTGCCGTCGACGGTCCCGATGGTGGCGCGTGCCGTCTCGTACGCGTCATCGACGCCGACCATGACCGCGATCGCGACCCGGATCAGACCGGGAAGCCGACTCATGGCGTCGTCGAGCACCTGGTAGCCGACCGTGTCGACCTCGTCGATCAGCGCGACGGCCCGCTCGTAGCGGCCGGCCATCGTCTCCGCGATGATGAGCGGGCTCATCGCCTGCAACTCGCCCCAGGGGTCGCCCAGGCCCCGGAACACCTCGACGGCGTCGCGGGCCTCGTCGATCGCCGTGTCGACGTTGCCCGTCCACACGGCGATGTTGGCGAGCAGCACGGTCATCATCGCCGCCGCCCACCGGTTCCCGAGTTCGCGCGCCTCCTGTTGGATGTCGACGGCGATGGAACGAGCCTCTTCGAGGTGCCCCTGGGTGTAGCGCACCCAGGCGAGGAGGCCGAGTGCCCACGACACGCCACCCCAGTCGCCGAGGTCCGCGAAGGTCGCCGCCGAGGTTTCCAGTCGGGCCTCGGCGGTGGGGTAGTCGCCTTCGATGAACGAGAGCCAAGCCAGGTTCTGGAGCGCCCACGCCTCGCCGCGCTGGTCGTGCGCGGTGCGGAAGAGTTGGAGCGCTTCCTCGATCTCGGCCCCGGCCTTTTCGCCGTTCCCCCGGAACAGCGCGGTCATCCCCGAGAACCGCAGTGCATCGGCGAGCCCGTTCGGGTCGCCGAGTTCCCGCCATCGGGCGACGGATCCGTCGAGCGTCCGGGTCGCCGCGCTGAGGTCGCCTTCCTTGTACTGGATGTCGCCCAGGATCGTGGCGGCCGACGCCAGCGCGTAGGGGTTCTCGTCGCCGATGCGGTGGACCACCGCCAGGTCCTGGCGGGCCCCTTCGGTGTCGCGCTGTTCCGCTCGGGCCCGGGCGCGGGCGACGTGCAGTGCGGTGAGCTCCCCGACCTCGGTTGGCTCCGTCAGCATGATGGCGCCACTGAGGTGTTTGTCCGCAGCCTTCCAGTCTTCGCGCTGCT
Source organism: uncultured Bifidobacteriaceae bacterium (assembly GCA_964544295.1). Lineage (GTDB taxonomy): Bacteria > Actinomycetota > Acidimicrobiia > IMCC26256 > JAENVU01 > JAENVU01. Next base: position 8,436 of record CAZJBJ010000080.1, on the reverse strand, counting down.
CGGCCCGTCGGCCGGCGCGGGCGAGGAAGGACGCGGCTTCGCGAGCCATCTCGGGCGGCATCCCGGACCCGGACCCGAGTTCGTTGCGGAGCGACGCCGCGAGGTCGAAGTGGTAGCCGAGACGCTCCATCACCTCCTCGATGCGACCGGTTCGCTCCCCTTCGGTGGCGAGTGTCTTGGCGAGCAGGCCGTGCCGGCGCGCCCGTTCGGCCTTGGTCAGGGTGTTGTACGCGATCTCACGGGTCAGTTCGTTGCGGAACGCGAACTCACCGTCGTCGAGGTTGAGCAGGCCCTGGTCCGCCAGGGCCGCCAGCGCCGAACCGGCATCGGCGCCGTGGGTCGCGGCGAGCACGTCGACGAGTGCCACCGGGCCGGTCGAGCCGATCACCGCCGCGTCTTCGAGGACGGACCGCTCCGCAAGGGAGAGCTGATCCAGGCGCGCCGCCACGAGGCCGTGCAACGTGGCCGGGAGTTCACCCGGGTTCGCGTTGCCGTCACCAGCCATCGCCGCCAGTTCCTCGACGAAGAAGGGGTTACCGCCCGAGCGGTCGCGCAGGCTGGCCCGGACCTCGGGCGCGACATCGGGAAGGAGGGATTCGAGCAACGCGTCGGTGTACTCGGCGTCCAGCGGATCCAGGTGCACGTTCACCACGTTGTGCCGGCCCGGCGGCGGCGACCACTCGTCGGCGAACTCCGCGCGCGCGGTCGCGAGCAGCATCGCGGGGAGGCCGGCGAGCCGCTTGAGCAGCCGCGGGAGGAACTCGAGGAGTTCGGGATCCGCCCAGTGGAGGTCGGAGAGGATCAGGACCAGCGGTCGCTGCTCGGCCAGCGCGCCGAGGAACGCCAGCCCGGCGCGCAATGCGTCCTCGTGGGCGCGAACCGGGTCGACGGCATCGGAGTGGACGGGCTTGCCCATGAGGTGCAGAAGCCCGTCGGCGATGCGACTCACCTCCGCGTCGTCCGCGTCGATGCCGAGGACGTCAGCGGACTCGTGACGAGCGGCCGCGGACTGGACGGCGGTGTCGTCGTCGAGGCCGACCGCACACGCGCTGGCGATCATCGCCCCGATCGGGTACCAGGCGTCGTTCTCGCCGTACGGGATGCAATGTCCGGTGAGGACGCGGGCACCGTGGCCGTCCTCCGCCAGCCGGCCGATTTCTGCGGCGAGCCGCGTCTTGCCCACGCCGGCCTCGCCCGCCATGAGGATGAAGTGGGCGCGTTGGCGGGTGACGGTCGTGACGAGCGATGCACCGAGGACCACCATCTCCTCGTCGCGCCCGACGAGCGGGGTGAGGGGCCGAGCGCGCCGGAAACCGGGCGGCGCGGCGGCGCCCGTCGCCTGCCACGCGTCGACGGCTTCTTCGCGACCCTTGACCGACAGAGATCCGAGCGGCTCGTAGTTGATCGCGTTCGCGGTTGCCTGGTGCGTGGCCGGGCCGACGACGACCTGACCCGGTTGCGCGATCGACTGCAACCGGCTCGCAGTGTTCACGACGTCGCCCATGGCGGTGTAGTCGCCGCCGGCGCGGAGGGCGCCGACCAACACCTCGCCGGTGTTGATGCCGACCCGCATCTGCAACTCCATGCCCGAGTCCGACCGGAGTTGATCCAGGTGGTCCTGCATCCGCAGCGCCGCCCGCACCGCGCGCTCGGCGTCGTCCTCGTGCGCGACCGGTGCGCCGAAGATCGCGACGAGCGCGTCGCCGATGACCTTGTCGACCTGTCCGCCGTGGAGGACGATGTCCTCGGCGAGGCGCTCGAAACACCGGTCGACAAGATTCTTGACGTGCTCGGGATCCGCGCTCTCGGACAACCGGGTGAACCCCACGAGGTCGGCGAAGAGCACCGTGGCGACGCGTCGTTCGTCGTGGCGGGCCACCAGTGGGTGACCGCAGTTCGGGCAGAAGCGGGCCCCGGCCGGAGCGGCCGATCCGCAGGACGCGCAGGTCATGACGTCATCGTACGGTTGTCGGGCCGCGAACATTCCGGAATCGAACGTGCCCGTCGACACGTCGTACGCGTTCCGTCCGAGCCGGGCCGCAAGCAGCCGAATGCGGGCCGAGTGCGGGCCGGATGCGGGCCGGATGCGTCTGAAATCGGTCCGGTTTCGAGGGGGTTCACCCCTACCCTGGTGCGATGTCCCGGACCCGTTCACCGCTTCGCGATCGTCGCATCGCGCTGCTCGTGGCGGGTCAGGCCGCGAACGCGATCGGCAGCTGGGCCGCACTCGTCGCGGTGTGGGGGTACGCGAGCTTCCACTTCGACGCATCGGCGACCGACCTCGCGCTGCTCGGGGTGTCGTGGGCGCTGCCGCTCGTGCTGCTGGGTCCGCTCGCCGGGATCCCGGTCGACCGGTTCGGCCCCAAGCGGGTTCTCATCGTCGCCGACACCGTGGCGGCGGGGGTGACGCTCCTGTTCATCTTCGCCGGCTCCTTCGAGGTGTTGCTCCTGCTCGGCGCGATCGAGGGGTGCACCAAGGCCTTCTCCGAGCCCGCGTTCCAGTCCTTGCCGCCCCGCCTCGTCGACGACGAACACCTCGTCGCGGCCAACGGTTGGCTCGGGATGGCGTCGCAATCCGCCATCGTGTTCGGCCCGCTCCTCGCCGCGGGTTCGTTCAGCGTGTTCGGGTTCGACGGCGCGTTCGTCGTGAACTCGTTGACCTATCTCGTCGGCGTGGCGGTGTTGCTGCCGTTTCACATCGGTCCGGCACCGGTCGGATCGAACGCGCCGACCGCGCGACCGCGGCTGCGCGACGAGGTGCGGGAGGGCGTCGCCGTCGTGCGCGCGCGTCCGACGCTGTTGCGGGGTCTGGCCCTCGCGACCACGGTGTACCTGACCTGGGGTGCGTTCATCGTGATCGAGCCGATCTACGTTCGCACGGTGCTGCACGGATCGCCGACGATGTTCGCCTGGCTCCAGACCGCGTTCGGGCTCGGGATGTTCGCGGCCGCGATGGTGGTGATCCGGTTGGGTGACCGCGCCGCGCACTGGTGGGTCGTCAGCGTCGCCGCGATCGGGTCCGGTCTCGGCGCCACCATCTACGTGACGAGCAACGAGGTCGTGATCGCGTTCGTCGGCATCGTGATCTGGGGCGTGGTCACCGCCTTCCTCGTGGCTCCGTTGCGGACGTTGGTGCAGCGCGCCGCGCCGGCCGAGACCCACGGTCGGGTCTTCGCCCTCGACGGGATGCTCCACAGCGGGGCGGACCTCGTGGCCCTCACTGCGGTCGGGCTCGCCGCCGGGGCGTGGGGTGTGCAGTCCGCCGCGCTGGCCGTCGCGGTGGTGCCGGTCACGGGCGGACTGCTGATGCTCAGCGCGATCCGGCGCGGCCACATGCCGGTCGACGCCGATCCCGACCCGCGGTTCGAGGCGGCGGCCGCATAGCCTCGGCGCCATGCGTGCTCGCCTGACCGAGGAACAGATCGCCGGCGCGCTCGCCGGTGTTCCCGACTGGCACCGTGAAGGTGACGCCATCGTGCGGACCGTCGAATGCGCGGACTTCGCCGCGGCGATCGCGTTCGTCGTGCGCGTCGGCTTCCTCGCCGAGGCGAAGGACCATCATCCCGACATCGACGTGCGATGGCGGAGCGTCCGGCTCCTGCTGACGACCCACGATCTCGGTGGCCTCAGCGAATGGGACTTCGAGCTGGCCGCCGCGATCGACGAGGTCGCGCCGTGATCATCGCCACCTTGGTGGTGCTGGTCGTCCTGCTTGGTTTCGCGGTGGTGATGGGTGTGGCCCGGGATCCGGGATCGACCGCGGTCGACGTCGCGCTCGGCTACGCGATCGCGCTCGGTCATCGCGACTTCGACGCCGTGTACCGACTCTCCGACGAGGAGGTCATGCGCGGTCGGAACCGGCTGGACTGGATCGAGGAACAACGCACGACACCCCGCCCGGACTTCGAGTCCGAGCAGGTCCGAGTGACGGCGAGTCGGGTGCTGAACGACGACGCCGAGGTCGAACTCGACCTCGGTTCGGGCCTCGGCGCACGCGTGGGGCTGGTGCGCAGTCAGCGGGCCTGGGTGGTGCGGTCCTTCACCGTCGGGCCGGTCGTCGAACCGCGGCCATGAGGCCTGCGGACCCGGTCCCGTGAGCGATCTCGGAGGTCTGCTGCTCACGGGCGGGGCCAGTCGCCGCCTCGGGGTCGACAAGGCCCGGCTCCTCCTCGACGGCGAGACGCTCGCGGCGCGCGGGTACCGGCAGCTGCAGGCCGTGTGCCGGACCGTCGCCGAGGTCGGGCCGGGATACTCGACCGCACCGACGACTCGTGAGGATCCACCCGGCTCCGGTCCGCTCGCTGCGCTGGTGGCCGGGGCCGATGCCTTGAGAACCTCGGGTTCCACCGGTGACGTGCTGCTGCTGGCCTGCGACCTGCCCGGCGTCGCGCTCGTGCTCGCCGCGCTGGCCGAAGCCCGGCCGGGCGCGACCACGATTCCGGTCGACGAACGCGGCCGGCGGCAGTACGTGTGTGCCCGGTACTCCACGGCCGCGCTCGACACCGCTCGGCAGCTCGTGCGTGACGGCGCCCGGGCGCTCCACGAACTGCTCGCCGTACTCGATCCGGATGCGCTGGATGAGCTGACGGGCTTCCCGGCCGGCACGTTCGCCGACATCGACGAGCCCGCCGACGCTCGGCGGGCCGGGATCGAACTGCCCCGGTAGCCTCCGCCACGTGTCGACCGACGTGACCCGCCGCCCCACGACGCCCGTGCGCGTCGGGGTCTGGACCGGAACCCAACTCCGCGACCGCCCCGACAAGATCGTCACCGAGGAGCCGATGGAGATTCGCGTCGTCGGTCCGGACGGCCGGGCGGAGCCTCTTGCCGTACTGATGCGCACCCCCGGGCACGACTTCGAGCTCGCGGTCGGGTTCGCGATCACCGAGGGCCTGATCGACGACGGGGCCGACGTCGCGGAGGTCCGTTACTGCCTCGGGCCGGATGCCGAGCAGGAGTACAACGTGGTCACGCTCGCCACCCGCCGGAGCGTGGACCTCGCCGGGCGTCAACGCAGCTTCGTGAGCGGGGCCAGCTGCGGGGTGTGCGGGAAGCAGACGATCGACGATCTCGCGGTGGCCACCGCACCGCTCGGCGAGGGTCCGTCCGTCCCGATGTCGGTGGTCCTCGCGTTGCCCGACGCGCTCCGGGGCGCGCAGACGATCTTCGACACGACCGGCGGCCTGCACGGCGCCGGCCTGATCACGCCGGCGGGCGCGTTGGTTGCCGCCCGTGAGGACGTCGGTCGCCACAACGCCGTCGACAAGTTGGTCGGGCACCTCGGGTTGGGCGGCGGGCTCCCGGCTTCGGATCGCGTGCTCGTCGTCTCGGGCCGGGTCAGCTTCGAGATCGTGCAGAAGGCGGCCCGCGCCGGGATCACCGTCCTGGTGGCGGTGTCGGCACCGTCGAGCCTCGCGGTCGCCACCGCCGACCGGCTCGGGATGACGCTCGTCGCCTTCGTGCGCGAAGGCCAGGCCAACGTGTACGCGGGGGCTCAGCGGATCGGACCTTCCTGATGGCCTGGCCGGGTTCGGCGCGGATCAAGGCCCCCGCCCGATCTCGTCGCGATCTCTGGGTCGGCTACTCGCCGAACGGGATCGGTCGGCAGAAGCCGAACCACTTCCTCGACATGGCGAAGACGGTGTGGACCAATCGTCGCCACCTTCCCTATGCATGGCGCATCCTGCGCAAGGGCGTGTGCGACGGTTGCGCGCTCGGCGTCGCCGGGTTCCACGACTGGACCATCGACGGCGTCCATCTCTGCACCACCCGGCTCAACCTGTTGCGGGTCAACACCATGGGTCCGCTGGACCCTTCGGTACTGGCCGACGTCGAGAACGTCGCGCACCTGGACGGCGCGCAGTTGCGAGACCTCGGGCGGTTGCCGTACCCGATGGTCCGGCGCGCCGGTGAGCGGGGGTTCAGGCGGGTGAGTTGGGACGACGCGCTGGATCTGGTCGCCGGGAAGATCCGAGCCTCGGAACCGGATCGGTTCGCGCTGTACATGACGGCCCGGGGGATCACCAACGAGGTCTATTACGCCGCGCAGAAGATGACCCGGTTCATCGGCACCAACAACGTCGACAACGCGGCGCGCGTCTGTCACGCGCCGTCGACCACCGCGTTGAAGCGGGCGATCGGCGCGGCTGCCACCACCTGCTCGTACACCGATGTGATCGAGAGCGACCTGATCGTCCTGTTCGGCAGCAACGTGGCGAACGGCCAACCGGTGTTCATGAAGTACCTGTATCTCGCCCGCAAACGGGGGGCGAAGGTCGTGGTGGTCAACCCGGTCCGGGAGCCGGGCCTGGAGCACTACTGGGTGCCGAGCAACGCGGAGAGTGCGATGTTCGGCACGAAGATGGCCGACGAGTTCTTCGGCGTGCACACCGGCGGCGACGTCGCGTTCGTCAACGGGGTGTTGAAGGTGTTGCTCGAACGGGGTGACATCGACGCTGCCTTCGTGGCCGACCACACGGCCGGCTTCGACGCCCTGAGAGTGGAACTCGACGCCGCGTCCTTCGCCGACCTCGAACGAATCTCGGGAACGACGCGCGCCGAGATGGAACGCTTCGCCACGCTGTACGCCGAAGCCGGGGCGGCCGTGCTGGTGTGGTCGATGGGCATCACCCAACATCGCCACGGCACCGCGGCCGTCACTGCGATCGTCAACCTCGGACTGGCGCGAGGGAACCTGGGCCGGCGGGGGAGCGGGCTGATGCCGATCCGCGGGCATTCGGGCGTCCAGGGCGGTGCGGAAATGGGCGCCTACGCGACCGCGTTCCCCGGTGGCGTCGCCATCGACGCCACGAGCGCCGCCGCGCTGGCCGACCGGTACGGGTTCCCCGTCGGCTCGACCCCAGGCCTCACCGCGGAGGAGATGGTCCTCGCCGGCGGTCGCGGGGAGATCAACGTGCTCTATTCGAGCGGCGGCAACTTCCTCGACGTCCTGCCGGACCCGGATGCAGTGCGACGTGACCTGGCCCGGGTGCCGGTGCGGGTCCATCAGGACATCGTGGTCACGACCCAGATGCTCGTCGAGGCGGCCGAAGCGGTCGTGCTCCTGCCGGCCTGCACGCGCTACGAGCAGCGCGGTGGCGGCACCGAGACCACGACCGAACGGCGGATCATCTTCAGCCCGGAGATCGAGGGACCCCGCATCGGTGAGGCGCGGGCCGAGTGGGAGATCTTCGGCGACCTCGCGGGGCGGGTCGACCCCGACCGGGCGGACCTCGTCCGGTTCCCCGACGCGGACGCGATCCGGGCCGAGATGGCCGACGTCGTGCCGTCCTACGCCGGCGTCGACGATCTCCACGCCTTGGGCGACTCGGTGCAGTGGGGCGGACCGCGGCTCGGCGTCGGCGGCCGCTTCCCGACCGCCGACGGGCGCGCCCACTTCGTGCCCGTCACGCCGCACGACCCCCGCGCCGACGGGCGTGTCGGTGACGGCGAGTTCATCCTGAGTACCCGTCGCGGGAAACAGTTCAACTCGATGGTCTTCGCCGCCACCGATCCACTGACCGGCGCGCCCCGTGACGGTGTGCTCATGGACGCTGGTGACGCGCACCGGCTCGGTCTGTTCGACGGCGCCCGGGTGCAGATCCGGTCGGCCCACGGCGAGATGGCGGCGCGGGTCCACGTGGCGGCGATCCGGGCCGGCAACGTCCAGGTCTTCTTCCCCGAGGGGAACCCGTTGCTCCCGGGCGGGGTGCGCGACCCCGATTCGGGCGTCCCCGACTACACCACCCGCGTGACCATCACTTCGGCTTGAGCCCCGAGCGGTCGGGCCCGTCTGACAGACTCGAACCGATGGAACCCGGGGCCCTGATCGAGATGTTCGGCGACGTCTGTGAGGTCATCACCCGGGCCGTGCACCCGATCACCGGGGCCGACCGGCGGGCCCGGACCACCCGGCCCGGGCAGTACGCGATCGACGTGGTCGCCGACGAGGCGGCCCTGGCGATTCTCGGCGGTCGGGACTTCACGGTGGTGAGCGAGGAATCCGGGGTGACCGGGCCGACCGATGCGGCGCTCACCGTCGTCATCGACCCGATCGACGGATCGAGCAACGCCGCGCGTGACATCCCGTACTGGGCGACGAGCCTGTGTGCGCTCGACCGAGAAGGTCCGCTGGTGGCGATGGTCGTCAATCACGCGACCAGTTCGGTGAACACCGCGGTCCGGGGCCAGGGCGCATTCCGCGACGACGTCGCGCTGCGGGCCTCGGAGGTCACGCGGACCGAGGATGCCTTCGTCGGGATCAGCACGTTCCCCAACCGGATGCTGCAGTGGAAGCAGTTCCGGGCGTTGGGGTCGTGTGCGCTCGCACTGTGTGACGTCGCGGCCGGTGTGCTCGACGGCTACTTCGACGGGGGGAGCGTCCACGCCCCGTGGGACTACCTCGGCGGCTACCTGATCTGTCGCGCAGCGGGGGCC
>CAZJBJ010000079.1:0-17091 GCA_964544295.1 uncultured Bifidobacteriaceae bacterium | reverse complement strand
TGCCGGCGCCGTTGCCGCCGAGCAGGGCCACGACCTTGCCCGCCGGCACCGCGAGGTCGACGCCGAACAGGACGTCGATGCGGTCGTAGGCGGCGCGGATGTTGCGGAACTCCAGCAGGTTCACGAGCTCGTCCCCAGGTACGCGGACAACACCGCTTGGTCGGACTGGATCTCGCTCGGGGTGCCGGACGCGATGATCTGGCCGAAGTCGAGCACGTGCACATGACTGCAGACGTCCATCACCAGGTGCACGTCGTGTTCGACCAGGACCACGGCGATCCCTTCCGCCGCGAGGGTCCGGAGGAGGGCGGCGAACACGACCGTCTCGGACTCGTCCTGGCCCGACGCGGGCTCGTCCAGCAGCAGCACCTTGGGTTTGGTCGCCAGACAGCGACCCAACTCGACGAGCCGACACTGGCCGGTCGGTAGGGAGTCGACCCGTTCGTCGGCGAGCCCGGTGAGCCCGACGCGTTCGATGATCTCCTCCACCACCTGGGCCGGGTTGGACTTGTCCCGCGACCAGCCCTTGCGCACGTCGGCGGCGACGCGGATGTTCTCCCGGACGCTCAGCAGGCTGAACAGTTCCAGCCGTTGGAAGGTGCGCGCGAGGCCGCGCCGGGCGCGGGCGGTCGGCGACAGCTTGCTGATGTCCTTGCCGTCGAGGCGCACCCGCCCCTGGGTCGGCGGTTGCAGGCCGGTGATGACGTTGAACAGGGTCGTCTTGCCGGCACCGTTCGGACCGATCAGGCCCGTGACGACGCCGGGATCGGCGGCCAACGAGACGCGGTCGAGGGCCACGTTGCCGCCGAAGCGGACGCCGATGTCGGAGACCTCAAGCAGCGCCATGGGGCTCCAACTCGATCGTGCCGAACATCTCGTCGAGCGACTCGACGTCGTGGTCGTTCCAGGGTCGATCGATCCCGACCCATTCCAGGGGGGTCCGATCCGGGTCGTTCTCGAGTGCGGCGATGGTCCGTTGCTTGGACGCCGCCGAGACGGTCGCAACCGCGGATGCTACGAGCGGGATGACCACGAGTCCGCCGATCATCGTCCAGTTGGTGATGGCGTCGACGAAGCGCAGACCGAGGAGCGCGGCGAGGGCGAGGCTCATCACGAGCAGTGAGGACGGCGACCCGGCGAGCGGTGCGAACCCTTCGCGCATCTGGCTGATCGCACCGTTGGGGTCGCGGCCGAGACCGATACCGGTGGCGCCGGGCAGCAACCCCGTCCAGCGGACGAGGCCCGGCCAGAGCGTGCCGATGAGCGGGAGCACGACGAACAGCGAGATGCCGGCGAACAGTGCGCCCCCGACGGCTCCGATCCCACCCACGACGGTCAGGGCGAAGACCTGCAGGCTGCTGACCAGGTCGAACTTCGTGGCCTGGATCGTGGTGAGCTGCGTGGCGTAGAGCGCCCCGCCCAGTCCTGCGATACCGGCCGAGATCGCGAACACCAACAACTTGGTGCCCAACAGGTTCATGCCCAGCGTGGCGCAGGCCGCCTCGCTGTCCTTCATGGCGATGAGGCGACGGCCGAGGCGGCCGCGGCGGATCAGGACGACGACCATCGCGACGAGCGCGAACGTGATGCCGCCGATGATCACTTGCGCACCCGGATCGTCGAAGGTCGTACCGAACGCCCGGAGCGGATCCACGTTGATCGAACCCTGGGTGAACAGGTCGACGTCGAACCAGCCGAACACGGAGAACTTGGGCAGGGTGAAGATCCACCGGTCGAGGATCGTGGCGAAGGCCGCGGTGCCGAGCGCCAGGTAGATGCCCGAGAGCCGCAGTGCCGGGAGCGCGATGAGCGCGCCGACCGCGGCGCTGATGAGCACGGCCCAGATGAGTGCCACGGGGTCGCCGTTGCGACCGAGGTGGGCCATGACCAGCCCGCCGATGCCCGCGAAGCTGAGTTGACACAGCGAGATCTGGCCGGCGAAGCCCACGAGGGGGATGAGCGACAACGCGATGATCGCGATCGGGAACAGGCGGCCGTACACCAGGAGGTCGGGCACGCTCATCGTCGCGTTCATGGTGATCGCCGCCAGGATCACGACTCCCCCGAAGATCATCGTGCCCCGGATCGACGGCATCGGGAAGAACTCGCGACTTCGGGTCATGCGCCCCCGGAGCCTCGGGTTGGGCATGACGAGGAGCACGATGAAGAGCAGGAGCGCGGGGCTGGCGATGCGGAGCCCGGGGAGATACTGGTTCTGGGGCAGATAGCCGGTGAGGTAGCCCTCGGTGAGTCCGAGGACGATCGCGCCGACGAAGGTCAACGGCAGGCTACGGAGCCGCCCGAAGATCGCGGCGGCGTAGGCACTGATGATCAGGAGGCTCAGTGACGGCGCGTCGAGCGTCACGTTCGGGGCGATGAGGATGCCGCCCAGGGCAGCCAGGGCGGTGCCGATCGCCCACGCCAACATCGAGACGCGATTCGGGCGGGCACCGTTGAGCGCCGAGAGCGCGGGATCGTCGACTGCCGCCCGCATCGCAATGCCGAAGCGGAATCGGGTGAGGACGAGGCGCAGACCGATCGCGGCGACGATCGCCACCCCGATCGTGATCGCCTGATGCCAGGTGATCGTCGTGGGACCGACGTTGATCGGTGCGCTCGAAGCGAAGAACTTGCTCATCGGCCGACTGACGCCCGGCGGCCAGAGCAGTTGGGCGAGCCCGATCATGAACAACAGGAGCGAGATCGACACCACGAGTTTCACGGTGTCGGTCGTGCCGCGTAACCCGCGCATGACCACGACCTCGAGGATGACGCCGAACAGCGGCGCCATCACCCCCAGGATCAGGACCAGACAGACCGGGACGGGCCAGCCCCAGTCGAACCGCAGCTGCCAGTAGGTGAACGCGGCCAGCATCCCCGCCGCGCCGTGGGCGAAGTTGAAGATGCCGGTCGTCGTGTAGGTGAGGACCAGCCCGGAGGCGATGACCGAGTAGATCGCGGCGAGGCTGAGGCCGACGATCGTGAAAGTGAGGAACTTGTCCACGAGGCTCCCGAACGAGGAGACGGTTCCGGGGGCCGGGCCGATCCGACCCCCGGGTGCCGTCTGACTACTTGAGGTCCGCCATGGACTTGCCGACGTCGGCCAGGGTCACGCCCTTGCCGTAATCACCGGTCAGTGTGTACACGTCCTTCGGGTCGCACTTGAAGATGCCCTCGTTGGGCTTGAGGTCGGTCGTGAGTTCGAAGCCCGAGGACGACGCCTCCAAGGACGTGAAGCAGTCCGGAGCCTTGTTCGCCTTGAGGTCGACGGCGGCGTGCAGTCCGCCACCGGTCCACGCGGAGATGCTCGTCGCGTTGTCGTAGACGCACTTGCGGGTCAGGTCGTTGCCACACTCGTTCGCCGCGGTGGCGAAGAGCATCCAGGCCGACCAGGCCTGCAGACCGAGCAACGCCTTCACCTTGCCGTCCGGTAGGTACTTGGCGAACGCGTCGAGGTACTGCTGGGTCGGGTTGTCGCCCTTGGCCAGCTCGAACGGCGTGAACACGCTGCGGACGAACACGTTCTTGATCGCCGAGCCGCCGATGTCCACCAACTTGTCGTCGTAGTGGTTGGCGTCGGTACGGACGAAGTCGAGCGTGTAGTTGATGTCGGCGAGGGCCTGCATCAGCTTGGCGAGGTTCTCGGGCTCGCCGGTCCAGAGCAGCGCCTTGACGCCCTTGTCCTTGATCTGCTGTGCGGTCGGGGTCCAATCGGCCTGGCCGGTCGGCGGGTAGATGTCGTCGTACACCTTGGTCCAGCCGAGGCTCTTGGCCGCCTCGTCTCCCTGGCGGGCGACGATCTTGGTGGTGTCGATGTCGCCGGTCAGGACGCCGTAGGCCTTCGTCGCCTTGGGGAACTTCTTCTCGAGGTACCGGTAGTCACCGATCGGGATCGCGGCGACGGTGTTGGGGATCGGCTGGACCAGCAGGTCCGCGCCCCGTGCCTGCGGGCTCACCGAGTAACCCGAGATCTCGGGCATCACGCAGGAGAGCCGGGTGTCGACGCCGTCCTGGTCGAACACCGCGCCGCCACCGACCACCATGAAGTCCTGGGCGCAGCTCTCGACCATCTTGGCCTTCACGTTGGTGAGTGCCGCGTCCCGCTCGTCGACGACGATCTTGCGGCCGTTGATGCCACCGGCGTCGTTGCACCACGCCGCGAACACCTTGGCCGAGTCGAACAGTTCCTGGTTGAGGCCCGGGCGGCCGGCGAAGCCGACGTCGGAGAAGGTGGCCAGGCGGATCTCGGTGGGGCTCACGCCCTGCGCCGGCGAACCCGAGGGCTTGCCGGGCTGACACACGACATCGGACGTCCCGAAGGCGCCCTTCGTGCCGCTGGTCGGTGCCTGCGTGTCGGTCGAGGTCTGGGTGTCGGTGTTCGAACCGGACTCTTTGTCACTCCGGCCGCATGCTGCGAGCACCAGCGCAATCACACAGACGAAGGCCAACCATCGAAATCGCCTCACGAATCCCCCTATCGACCGCATTGCGGTACTGCTGTCCAACCTGACGACCCGTCAGGTTGCCAGACAATGCCCTGTCCGTGGGGTCAACGCAAGAACGAGCGCAAGATTGTCGGGAATCGGCGCTCACCCCGGGCGGGCGCAGGCCACCGCCGCGGCGATCAGGGTCCGCAGCGCGGCGCGCACCGACTCGGGATCCCTGGCGTCCACGGTCACGACGGGGACCGAATCGTCGACCGCGGTCGCGGCGCGCACCTCTTCCGGTGAGTATTCACAGACGCCGTCGAACTCGTTGATCGCGATCGCGAACGGGATGTCGTTGCGTTCGCAGGCGTCGATCGCGGGAAACGAGACGGCGAGGCGCCGGGTGTCGACGAGTACCAGGGCCGCGACCGCCCCTCGGGCCAGTTCGTCCCACATGAACGCGAACCGGGTCTGACCCGGCGTGCCGAAGAGGTACAGCGAGACGTCCTCGTCGAGGGTCACGCGCCCGAAGTCGAGGGCGACGGTCGTGCCGACCTTGTCCGGGGCGGTGCGATCGAGGGATCCGACGGCGCCGAGATCGGTCATCGGGCCGTCCGTCCGCAAGGGCTCGATCTCGGACACCGCGGCGACCGCCGTCGTCTTGCCGACGCCGAAGCCGCCGGCAATCAGGACCTTGAGCGCGAGCGGCGCTGGTGGGTCGACATCGGCGGGGCGGGCGGCGATCGCGGTCATGACGCGGCCGAGGTCCGGAGATCGGCGATCAACGGTGGACTCAACACGGCGCCCGCGTGCTCGACGAACGTCGCCATCTCGTAGGCGATCAGTCCGATGTCGCACGGTTGTTCGGCGATGACTGCGAGGTTGGAACCGTCGCTGATACCCATGACGACGAGCAGCGCGCGCTCCATCTCGACGATCACCTGCTGGACCGGTCCACCTCCGATGGGTTGTCCGGCACCGTGCGCGATGCTCAGGAGTGCCGCGGCGACGGCGGCGAGTCGGTCGACGTCGGCGGCGTCGACCCCGGCGGAGGCGACGATCGGCAGGCCGTCCGAGGACACCACCGCGGCTTCGCGGACTCCCGGCACCTGTTCGGCGAGCCGGTCGAGCAGAAAACTCAGGTCGGGTGCGGCGCGGTTGCTCATCGTGGTGGTCCTTCGTCGGGTGCGATGGTCGTGGAGGTGGACTCGGGTCGGCGGGCGCGACGGGTGCCCGACTCGTACCGTGCGATCAACTCGAACACGGTGGCGGCGGAGCGCGATCGAGGGCCGGGCGGGCGAGGGACGCGGTCCGGCTCGACACGTGGTCGGGTCGCGAGCGGGGTCCGGCGGGGCAGCGGGGCGCGGACCGGCGCCGCCGCGGGGATCGGGCGGGGGGCGATGACCGGGGAGAGCAGCGCGCCGTCGGCGATCGAGCCCACGAAGATGGTGAGGTCGGCGTCGCCCCGGTCCGACGCGGTGGGCGCGGCGATCGGATCGGGAGCGTCCGGCTCCACCCAGTCGTCATCGTCGACGCCCTCGGGGAGGATCGAATCGATCAAGGCGGCCGGCAGTTTCACACTCGCGGTGGTGCCCACCTCCGCGGCGCTCCGGAGCGACACGGTCGCGCCGATCCGCTCGCACAACCGGGCGACGACGCTGACGCCGAGTGACCGGGACAGGTCGAGTCCCGGCAGGGGCGGGTGGCCCAGGAGTTCATTGAGTGCGTCGAGACGTTCGACCGGTATGCCGATGCCCTCGTCCGACACCGTGAGTTCGATGCCGTCGAGCTGACGCCGGGCGCTGACGAAGACGCGCGTGTCCGGGGACGAGTACGTGGTGGCGTTCTCGATCAGTTCCGCGAGCAGATGCGTGAGGTCCGTCACGGCGCGTCCGGCGACGGTGACGTCGTCGGGGACGCCGATGATGTCGACGCGCGCAGAGTGCTCGACCTGGGCCGCAGCCTCGTGGGCGATGACTGCGAGGCCGGCGCTGGGTGTGCCTGGCCGGTGACCGTCGACGCCGGCCAGGACCAGCTGACTCGCGGCATCGCGGCGCATGCGCAATGCCAATCGGTGGAGGGTGGCCAGCCGTTCGCGCTCGGATCCGGCCGGCGCGGCCTCACCGATGACGTCGAGCTGCCGTTGGAGCAGCGATTGGTTCCGGCGCGCCAAGTTCACGGAGAGGTCGGCAATCTGGTTGCGGTCCGCCCGACGACGGGAGGCGCGCGCGCTCGTCGTCGTCGTCTCGATCTCCCGCAGTGCATCGTCGATCGCGGCGACCTCGTCGCCGCCGCGGCCTCGCTCCGTCGACGGCGGTCCGGGGACCGCCTGGTCGGGGTCGGTACCGACCCGCGCCGCAACGGCTGATGCATGGGTGGCAGCCGAACGCAACGGACGGACGATCGCGCGACGAAGGACGAGTGCGATCACGAGCGCGGCGAGCCCGGCCCCGACCGCGAGTGCGGCCGTGCGGGTCAGGTCGGACCGCGCGTCGGCGCGTGCGGCGTCCGCGACCATGACGGCACGCGCATCCAGGCGGCGCGCGGTCGAGCGGAGGGCGGCCAGCTGGCGGTCGGTGGCGTCCTGCCATGACCGTTGGAGGGTAGGGCCCGATTGGCCGGCGAGGGCGAGGCGCCGAATCGCGTCGACGGGCGCCGCCGCCGAACGCAGCTCGCGGGCGGCCCGGGCCGATGCCGCGGCATCGTCGCGCTCCAGGACCTCCAGGACGGCCGCGCGGAGTCCGGCCTCCGTGGTCGTGTCGCGCCGGATCAGATCGGCCGCTTCGGTGGGGACCGCGCCGCGTCCGATGACCGCCGACACGACTGCCTGGTGGCGCGCCGTCGTCGCTTCGAGATCCGCGAGGTTCTCGCGGAATGGAGCGGCATCCGGGTCGGTGGTGGCGATCGCCTCCCGGACCGCGGCGTTGACCGAACTCGCGGCTTCGCCGGCTGCGAGGTCGTCGACGGTGCGGCGGTCGATCGCGGCGCGGCCGGTCTGGAGCGTCCGCCATCGGGACATGATCTTCCGGACGGCCGCCCGGGTGTCCGGGTTCGGCGCTCGGAGGTGCGGGTCGGCGACGGCCCGGGCCGCGGCGTCGGTTTGGGGGCGGCGACTCGCGAGCTCCTGACGCGTCGCCGGGTCGCCGGTGGCCACGAAGCGGGCGGACAGCGACGCTTCGGTCTCGACGTGCTCGAGGAGACGCTGCATCCGGACGGTCAGGCTCGCCTCGGTCACGCGGTCGGTCTGGCGCCACGTGCGCCACTGGTCCCGGACCGCGGGTCCGCCGACCGCCACCGCGACGAGCACCGGGAGGACGACGAGCAGCCCGAGCTTGGTCCCGAGTTTCCAGCGCGAGATCACCGGAGCTCGATCGGCTCAGTGCCTGCGCACCGTGTGGTCACCGGGTTGCCTCCGCCCTGGGAAAACTGCATCGCTCCTGACGCCCAGGAGCGAGCCATTCTAGGGGTCAAACCGGGACAGAAGCCAGCAAGAGCCGTATCTGCTCGCTCGGGAAGCGGTGTGCCACATCGACCGAGCGACGGACGTCACCTAATCCCGAGTTGACAAGTCAGGAATTGACGGTAGGGTCTGCGGCATGGGTCGTTTCTTCGATTTTCCCAACCCCGTGGACGAGGTCTCCGCCCGGCTCGTGGCCGGCGGGGTCGTCGTGATGGCCTCGCTCACGATCGCGACCCGCCAGTGGTGGATGCTCGTCCCGTTGACCTTCGGGTTCGTGGCCCGGGTGGCTTCCGGGCCCCGTTTCAGCCCGCTGGGTCTGTTGGTGACCCGGGTGCTGCGACCGCGCCTGTCGATCACGCCGCGCCTCGTGCCCGGTCCGCCGAAGCGGTTCGCCCAAGGGATGGGGGTCGGGTTCTCGGTGGCCGCCTCGGTGTTGGTCCTGGCCGGCGCGACCGGCGCCGCCGTCGTCGTCCTGGCGATGCTGCTCGTCGCGGCGAGCCTCGAAGCATTCGTCGGACTCTGCCTCGGCTGCAAGGTGTTCGCCGGGCTGATGCGGATCGGCTGGATCCCGGAGTCGGCCTGCGAGGCGTGCGCCGATCTGTCCACGCGCCTCGCCGCGTAGACCGACGCGGGCCGCGCCCGCACATGCTGCGCCCGGCGTTCACTACGGTGCGAACCCATGGAGATCCCCGACGCGACGAACGCCCGTCTGCCGACGCAGGGCATCGCGACGGACACGCTGCTCGCCGAAGTCGACGCTCGGCAGTCCCGGGAGCCCGACGTGCATGGCGCGCGGCTCTTCGGGCTGGTGTACCCGACCGGCCGCCACGACCTCGAGGAACTCATCGTCGCGGTCAACCAGCGGTACCTCTTCGGCAACGCGTTGAACCCGTTCAAGTTCCCCGAGGTCGCGCGCTTCGAGGGTGAAGTGGTCGCGATGACCGGCGGACTGCTGCACCTGCCCGCCGGCGGCGGCGGGTCGATGACCTCCGGCGGCACCGAGTCGATTCTGATGTCGATGCTCGTGAGTCGCGAACGAGCGCGGGCGAAGGGCATCGCGCGGCCGCAGATCCTCGCGCCGGCCTCCGCTCACCCCGCCTACGCCAAGGCGGCGCACTACTTCGACATGGACTACGTCCGCATCCCACTCGACGCCGAGTTCCGCGCCGACATCGACGCGGCGCGTGAGTTGCTGACCGACGCCACCGCGGTGATCGTCGCCTCCGCCTTCAACTATCCGTACGGGGTCATGGACCCGGTCACCGAGCTCGCCGCGCTGGCCCACGCGCGCGGGATCGGCTGCCATGTCGACGGGTGCATCGGGGGGTTCGTCCTCCCGTTCCTCGAGGCGCTGGGTCACGACGTCCCGCCGTGGGACTTCCGGGTCGAAGGCGTCACCGAGATCAGCGCCGACGTGCACAAGTACGGCTACACCACCAAGGGTGCGTCGGTCGTGCTCCACCGGGATGCCGACTGGTTCGGTCACCAGTTCTTCGTCTACGACCAATGGGGTTCGGGCCTCTACGGGTCGCCCGGCGTGGCCGGGGCGAAACCGGCGGCGCCCATCGCCACCGCGTGGGCGGTCATGCAGTCCCTCGGACTCGACGGCTACACCGAGATCATGCGCGGCCTGATGGACACGGTGACGAAGGTGCGGACCACGATCGAGGGTCTCGACGACGTCGCGCTCGTCGGTGATCCGATCGGTCCGGTCATGGCGATGCGCTCGGACACCATCGACCTGTACGCCGTCGCCGACGTGCTCGACGCCAAGGGCTGGCACATCAACCGCAACACCGATCCCTACGGGCTGCATCTCATGTTGTCGCCCGCGCACGGGTTGGTCGTCGACCAACTCGTTTCCGATCTCGTCGATGCCGTCGCGCATCACGGCGAATCCCGAGGCAAGGAGGCCCGTTACTCATGACTCCCGACGACCTGGTCGAGATCGAGGCGATCAAACAGGTGAAGTACCGGTACTTCCGGTTCCTCGACCTGAAGATGTGGGACGAGATGACCACGCTGTTCGTGCCCGAGGCCACCTGCGCGTACAGCGCCGGCGCCTACGCGTACGACGGGCGTGACGCGATCATCGAGTTCTTCCGCAAGTCGATGGGGCGCGAGACGTTCCTCTCCTCGCACAAGGCGCACCACCCCGAGATCACCCTGACCGGCGCCGACACCGCGACCGGGATCTGGGCGCTCGAGGACTGGGTGATCGACACCCAATGGGAACTCGACATCCGCGGTGCCGCGTTCTACACCGACGACTACGTCAAGCGCGACGGCGAGTGGCTGATCCTGCGCACCGCGTACAAGCGCGTGATGGAGGAACTCTCGCCGCGGGGCGGGCGCTCCGGGTTGCAACTCACCGCGTCCTACTGGGGCACCGGTGGTCGCAGCTCGCTCCCGGCGCCGGACTGATCGATGCGAAGGAGGCGTCGGCGATGAGCGACCCCGAAGTGTTCGTGCCGGTTCCAGCCGACGAAGGCCGGCATCCGGTGGAGGACGGTGAGTTCTGGGGCGAGTCCTGGTACCTCGACTGGGCCGCAGCCGATTGCAGCTACGGCGGGTACGTGCGCCTCGGGCTGTACCCGAATCAGGGGAAGGCCTGGTGGTGGATCGCGTTGGTCGGCAAGGACCGCCCGCTCGTGCTCACCGTCGAACACGACATGCCCTGCCCCGAGGGTGACGACGCTCTCGACGTGTCGGTCGACGGCACCGCGTACGCCATCACGACCATCGAACCGTTCGAGAAGTTCCGGGTCACGAGCACGGCAACGGGCGTCGTCCTCCCCGATCCTGCGCAGGCGTTCCACGGGCTCGACGGTGAGCAAGTCCCGGTGACGCTCGACCTCACGTGGGAGTCGCGCGCCGAGGTCTTCCCGTACGCGATGACCACGCGCTACGAGATCTCCAGCTGGGTGACCGGCACCGTCACGATCGGCGACGAGACCATCGCCGTCGACTGCGGTGGCCAACGCGACCACTCGTGGGGCGTGCGGGACTGGTGGCTCTTCCCCTGGAACTGGACCTCGGGCGCGTTCACCGACGGATCCTTCGTCCACGCGGCGCGGTCGATCATCCCCGACCTCGACGTCTTCGCGACCGGCTACACCGTCGCGCCCGGCGGGGTCCTGAGCCCGGCCACCGTCGTGGAGAACTCGGTCGACATCGACGCCGAGAAGATTCCGACCGCGGCGCGTCAACAGATCGGCCCGGTCGCGTTCACCACCGAACCCGTCGGCCATGCACCGATCCTGCTCGTCGCGCCCGACGGACGCGAGACCCGCTTCCCCCGCGCCATGTGCCGCTACACCACCACCGACGGCCTCATCGGCACCGGCTGGACCGAATACAACTGGCCTCCCGCATTCCCCTCCACATCCTGATGCGCCGGGACGCCGGGTTGGTTGCGCGCACCACTCCGTACCGAGACTCCTGATCTCGGCTGCGGTTGGTGCGCATCAGCTGGAGTCGGGTCGGGTGGCCTATTGACCCTTGGTGGGGAGATCGTCACGATCAGTGGTTCTATGCGAGCCAGGGGGGCGGCGATCGCGACGGTTCCGGCGTTGGTCGGAGGCCTGTGGGCACAGGTCCATCGCGCCGCGAACGCGCCGCTCCCACAGTTCGACGACCTGGACCTGACCGGTACCTACGGCGGTACCGACGACTCGCACACCGAACCGGTCCGGGTCGCGGTGATGGGCGACAGCACGTTGACCGGACCCGGACTCGATCACCCGAGCGAGGTCTTCGTCGCCCGCGCCGCGAGCCGGCTCGAGACCCGGCTCCAGCTGACCCGCTACGCAGTCGGCGGTTCGCGCATCGGTGACGTGTTCATGCACCAGCTCCCCGCGGTGCTCGACGCCGCGCCGGACGTCGCGGTGATCTCGATCGGCGCCAACGACGCCATCCACGCGACCCCGCTCGGCCAGTTCGAACGGGATGTGCGCGCAGTGATCGGCGCACTCGATCGGGCCGGGATCGTCACCCTGGTGTGCGGGTTGTTGGACCTGTCGGTGATCCCGCGGGTCCCGTCCGCGCTCAAGTTCATGCTCGCCATGCGCGGCGCCGCCTACGAGCGCCGCAAGGCTCGAGCCGTGTACCCAGCCGCGCGCGCGGTCCATGTCGGAGTCACCCCGGCGGTCAACCAGGCGTTTCGCGCGCGCGGCGAGGAGTTCTTCACCGCCGACCGGTTCCACCCGAACGCGGCCGGCCACGCCTGTCTCGCGGACGGTCTCGGTCCGTACCTCGAGGCGGCCGTCCGTCGCATCGACCAGCTCGGACACCGGCGGCCGATGTCGCCGCCCCGGCTCGCGCTCGCCTGATCGCGGGCGCGGCCCGAGCGCGCGATGCTGCGGCCATGACCGATACCGTCCTGTACGACTGCGTGGATCACGTCGCCACCATCACCTACAACCGGCCCCACGCACTGAACGCGATCAACGGCGAGCTGCGCCAGGATCTGAACGCGGCCTGGGAGCGGTTCCGGGCCGACGAGGACGCCTGGGTCGGCATCGTCACGGGGGCGGGCCGGGCGTTCTGTGTGGGCGCCGACCTCAAGGACGGACGCGGGTCGGTCGGCGAATGGTCGGGCACGTTCTGGGAGATCCCGACGGTCAACTCGTTCGAGAGCGGCATGGAGATCTGGAAGCCGACGATCGCGGCCGTGCCCGGCTACTGCCTCGGCTACGGACTCACGTCGGTGCTGCGCTGCGACTTCGTCATCGCCGCCGACGATGCCGAGTTCGGGTTCCCGGAGGTGGGACTCGGGGTGCCGACCATCGTCGGTGCCATGCGGCTTCCCGGGCGGGTGGGCTGGTCGAACGCGATGGAGTTACTGCTGACCGGCGACCGGGTCGACGCCGCGGCCGCGAAGGAGATGGGCCTGGTCTGGCGCGTCGTGCCGCGGGCGGACCTGATGGACGCGGCGCATCGCCTCGCCACGCGACTGGTGGCGCGGGCGCCGCTCGCCCAGCGCGCGACGAAGGAGATCGCGGCCCGCGGCCCCCGCCTGCCGTGGGAGGACGCGGTTCGCTTCGGCGAGTCGATGCGGCGCGTGGTCGCTGCGACCGAGGACGCCGCGGAAGGAATGCAGGCGGCACGCGAGGGCCGACCGCCGGTCTGGCGCGGTCGGTAGCGTCACAAACACCACGACAACCGTGCCCGGTCTGTGGCAGGACTCGTCCGACGCACACGGAGGGTGAGTGCGCCGTCGTTGGCGGCCACGCTGCGCGCGTCCTACGCTGCGCGTTCTTCTCGGGGGAGGCAACGTGATCGGTTCCGTACGGCGATGGGCGACGGTGGCGGTGGTCGGTGCGACGGTGCTGGCCGGTTGTCGCGTCCCGGGCGTGTACTTCCCGGGTCACGGACCGGCCGAGCCGTCGGGCGTGCACATCGTTGCGCCCACCAACGCGAGTCAGGCCCCCGCCTCGGGTGAGGTCGCCGTCGACGTGCGCCTCGACGACCGCCTCGATCCGGCCACCCTCAAGATCTCGATCATCAGCGGCTGGCCCGAGCCCACGTCGTCCACGACGCTGAGCGGGAGTCGGATCAACCGGGACGCGACCGGGGGCACGGTCGCCCTCCACGCCGCCGACCTGACGCCGGGCCTGGTCACGATCCGCGCCCGCGCCTACACCGACGACGGTCGTGATCGCGAGAGTGGTTGGGCGAGCATCTCGTGGGAGCCGGGCGTCGCCCTCGACACCGCGGGTCGCTGTGATCCCATCGCGACCAAGAAGTGTCTGATGCCGTTCCCGAACGACTTCTTCACCGTGGCCGATCCCTCTAGCGCGACCGGTCGCCGGGTCCACTTCGACCCGGCGGCGATGCCGACCAACTCGGCCGGCGCGCCGATCGACCCGACCGAGTGGAACCGCAACGACGGGTTCAGCCCCGGTGCGATGATCGTCACCTACGTGCCCGGGGTCGACCTCGGGGTCTCCGGTGCCGCGCCGATCACCGACATCGGTCGTTCGCTCGCACCGGACCAGCCCATCGTGCTCATCGACGCGGCGACGGGCGAGCGGTGGCCGATCTGGTCCGAGCTCGACGCGCAGGCCGATCCGGCCAACGAACCGGCGCTCATCGTGCGGGTGGCGAAGAACCTGCCCGAGGGGCATCGGTTCATCGTCGCGATGCGCAACCTGCGCACCGCCGGCGGGTCGCCGATCCCGACCGAGCGGGGGTTCGCGCTCTATCGGGACGCCATCCCGACGTTCACCCCGGCGATCGAGTCCCGCCGCGCCCACTTCGACGCGCTGTTCCGCGATCTCGAGCACGCCGGTGTCGCGCGCGCGGACCTCGATCTCGCCTGGGACTTCACCGTGGCGAGCGAGACCAACCTGGCCGGACGGATGTTGCACATCCGTGACGATGCCTTCGCGTCGCTCAACGGTGGCGCGCCGAGGTTCACCGTGGCGTCGGTGACCGACAACGTCGACGATCGCATCTTCCGGCGGGTGATCGGCACGTTCACCGTCCCGAGCTACCTCACCGGCGACGGCTCGCCCGGCAACCGGTTCCACTACGCGCCCGGCTCCGGCCCCGATGCGGTGCCGGCGCGCAACGGCAACCTGGAGGCGCAGTTCATCTGCAACATCCCGCGGTCGGTCAGCGTCGACGGCAACGATCCGGTCACCCCGGCGCGCGGTGCGATCTACGGGCACGGACTGCTCGGCAGTCAGGGTGAGGTCAACGCCGGCAACGTCCGCACCATGGCGAACGACCATCGCATGGTCTACTGCGCGACGAAGTGGAGCGGCTTCGCCGACGAGGACATCGGCGTGGCGGTCGAGACGCTGCAGGATGTCTCCAACTTCCCCAAGGTCGCGGACCGCACCCAGCAGGGGTTCCTCAACCAGTTGTTCCTCGCGCGACTGGTGAAGGACCCGAACGGCTTCGCCGCGAACCCCGCCTTCCGACTGGGATCGGGCGCGAGCCCGGTGCTCGACGGCAGCGTCTTCTACGACGGGAACAGTCAGGGGGGCATCCTCGGTGGTGCCCTCACCGCGGTGTCGACCGACTTCACCCGGGCCGTGCTCGGCGTGCCGGGGATGAACTACTCGACGTTGCTGCAACGCAGCTCGGACTTCGAGACCTACAAGCAGATCCTCAACCCGGCGTACCCGAACGAGCTCGACCGCATCCTCTGGTTCTCGGTGGTGCAGATGCTCTGGGACCGGTCCGAGGCGAACGGCTACGCCCAGCACATCACCGACGACCCCTACCCGGGCACCCCTCGACACCAGGTGCTCTACGACGTCGCCTTCGGTGACCACCAGGTCGCGAACGTGACGGCGGAGGTCGCGGCCCGCACCGTCGGCGCCCGCATCCTGCTGCCCGGCCTCGCGCCGGGTCGCAGCCCCGACGTCGTCCCGTTCTGGGGGATCACGCCGATCTCGTTCCTCCCGTGGAACGGATCCGCGATCGTCTACTGGGACAGCGGCAATCCGCACCCCCCGCTCACCAACCTCGCCCCGAGCGAGCCCGCGTACGGCAACGACCCCCACGAGTTCCCCCGTCGGACGCCCGCCGCGCAACTCCAGAAGTCGGAGTTCCTCCGCACCGGTGGCGTGCTGGTCGACACGTGCGGCGGTCAGGCCTGTCTCGCGCCACCCGCCTGATCGGGCCGTCCTGATCAGCGCCGTGATGATGAGGACGGCCCGATAGGGTCAGATTCATGCGAGTCGCCGCGGTCCAGATGGGTTCCACGCCGGACCGGGAACGCAATCTCGCGATCGCCGAGTCACTGATCGTCGGCGCGGTCGATGCCGGCGCGACCTTCGTCGCGCTCCCCGAACTGTTCAACCGGTGGGGGAGCGCGAGCGAGCTCCGGTCCGGGGCCGAGTCGCTCACGGGTCCGACGATCGAATGGGCGCGCGGGCTCGCGGCGCGGCACGGGATGACGCTGCTCGCCGGCAGCATCGTCGAGGTGAGTGCGCGCGGCGGCGAGCATCTCCACAACACGTCGTGTCTCGTCGACCCGCAGGGCGAGATCGTCGCGACCTACCGCAAGATCCACCTGTTCGACGTCGACGTGCCCGGGGCGGTCCATCGGGAGTCGGCCACCATCACCGCCGGGTCCGAGGTCGTGGTCGCCGACGCCGGCTCGCTGCGCGTCGGGATGGCGACGTGTTACGACCTGCGCTTCCCCGAGTTGTTCCGCGCCCACCTCGCCCGCGGTGCGAACACGGTCGTGCTGCCCTCGGCGTTCACGGCCGCGACCGGGAAGGACCACTGGGAGCCGCTGCTGCGGGCGCGGGCCATCGAGAACCAGGTGTTCGTGATCGCGCCGAACCAGCGCGGGAGCTCGAACGAGAAACTGCACTGGCACGGCCGGTCGATGATCGTCGACCCCTGGGGCATCGTCCTGGCCACCGCGCCGGACCGTGATTGCTGGATCACCGCCGAACTCGACCTCGACGCCCAGACCCGTATCCGCACGACCCTGCCGAGCGGTGATCACCGCCGGCCCGACCTCTTTGGAGCACCGACGTGAGTTCAGCCATCCAGGTTTCGTGCGCGTTCCCCCCGGGACCGGATGTCGTCGCGCACGCGCAGTTGGCGGAGTCGCTCGGGTACGAGCGGGTCTGGCTCTACGACTCGCCCGCGCTCTACGGCGACGTCTGGGTGCACCTCGCCCGGATCGCCGAGCAGACGAGCCGCATCGGCATCGGTCCTGGCGTCCTCGTCCCGAACCTGCGTCATCCGGTCACCCAGGCGAGCGCGATCGCCACGGTGGCCGCGCTCGCGCCGGGTCGGCTCGCCGTCGCGATCGGCACCGGGTTCACCGCGCGGATGACGATGGGGCAACGGCCGCTCACCTGGGCCGAGACCCGCACGTACATCGCGCAGGTGAAGGGGCTCCTCAACGGCGAGTCGATGATCGTGGAGGGCAAGGTCACCAAGCTCATCCCTCCGGCGGGGTATCTGCCGGTCGCGCCGGTGCCGATCCTGGTCGCGGCGAACGGACCCAAGGGGATGGCAGTCGCCCGCGAACTCGGCGACGGCGTGATGTCGATCATGGGCAGCTACCCCGAGTTCGACTGGTGCGCGCTCCTGGCGTTCGGCAGCGCGCAGACCGCGTCGCTCGGGCTCTACATCCTGCCCGCGATGGGGATCGGCGGCCGCGAGATGCTCTACGCCGCCTGCATCGCCGAGCACCTGACCTCCGGGATGGCCACCGTCACGCTGTTC
>CAZJBJ010000078.1:0-17416 GCA_964544295.1 uncultured Bifidobacteriaceae bacterium | reverse complement strand
GTGGCGATCACGAGGTTGCCACCGTTCACGCTCTCCAGCGCGCCGGCTCGGAGCGCTCGGAGCACGTCTTTGGCGTACACCAGCCCGACCACGTTGTCGATCGAGTCATCGGCGAGGGGGATGCGGGAGTACCCGGTCGAGAAGTCGCACCGCGACTCGACGATCTACACGATCTTCGAAGGCACCTCCGAGATCCAGCGCCTCGTGATCGCCAGAGCCATCTCTGGCGTGCGAATTCCGTAGCGGGAGGTCGGCGTCGGCCGTCGACCTCGAGCCCTACACTTCTGATGGCGTAGGCAGGCCACCGTAGGTGCGGCCGCAACCGGGGATGGTCGTCGGATGAGACTGAGGACGATTGTGATCCTCGCGGGGATCAGCCTGTTCGCAACGGCGTGTGGTTGGACGCAAGCGGGCTACGACGCCGGTCGGTCGTTCTTCAACCCAGTCGAGTCTTCGCTCACCCCCGAGAACGTCGCACGCCTCGGAGTTTCCTGGACCGGCACCATGCCTGGCACCTCCGCGGACCTCGCGCCGCTGATGTCCGGCTCCTCGGTGTACACGATGAGCCGGGAATCGCAGATCCGAATCGTCGCGGCCTTCGACGCCGACGGAGGAGCGACGTGCAGCGGATCGCCACGCACGTGTGCGCCGCGTTGGACCGCGACCGTGCCGGGACCGGAGGGCGGGTTCGTCCTGACGAACGGCCTCGTGCTGGTCGGGGGGTCGGCGGGTGGGGTCTTCGAGGTCCTCGGGTACTCGGCTGACGGCACCGACGGTTGCGCAGGGCAGCCGCGGACATGCTCACCGATCTGGATGGCGAAGTGGGGATCGATCGGCTCCGGGGTGACGGCGTTCGAGCTGGCTGTGGCCGACGGGAAACTCTTTGCCGCGACGACCCACGAGACGGCCGCGTCGACGCGGGTGTCCACGACCTTTGCGTTCGATCTTTCCGCCGAGTGTTCGGTGTCGACACCGTGCACCCCGGTGTTTCGGACCCGGCCCGATGTCGGCAGTGCCGGCGGCGTGCCGATCGCGGTCGATCAGGGCTACCTCTTCCAGAACTACGGCGCGCAACAGGTCGGTGCGTTCGACGCGTCGGGTCAACGAGGCTGCCAAGGGTCGCCGATGGTCTGCGATCCCGTGCGGTTGTATCCCGGGCTCACACCAACCGCGGCGGGTGGCGTGCTGTATCTCCGTAGCCCGGCCACCGGTGGGTTCGACGCCTTCCGAGTGAACCGCCTTGACCGTTGCAACGGAGATCCGTTGGTATGCGCTCCGGACTGGACGATGGCGGGTCAGACCTCGGTCCCGCCGGCCGTCGGCAACGGGCTCGTCTACCTGCACCGGGGTGCCCTGGATGACCTGGCGTCGTACGACGGTTCGGGGCTGAGCGGATGCACCGGCATGCCACTCGCGTGTTCGGGCACGACGATCGGCGCGGGCGTCGCGGCAGTCGGCGGAGTCGCGGTGACCCGATCGCTCCTCGTGGCCACGGCGTTGGTCGGACCTGCGAACACCCATGACCTCCTGGTGTTGCCGTCGAGTCCGTGTTCGGCGGACGGGCAGCCCTGTGCACCGCTCGCGACCGTCGCGACCCCGTTCAGTCTGTCCGCGCCGGTGATCAGCGGAGGTCGGATCGCCGCGACGGCGAGCAACAACACGCTGTACGTCTTCGCCGTTCCCACGTGATCACGTGCCGTGACCGGGTTCCCACCGCGGTCGCACGTCGGTACTTCGCGGCGCAGGCCGTCGGCGGACTCGCCTGGTGGATCGCGGTCGCGGCCTCGCACGACGTCCGGGTGTGGACGCTCGGCGGTTGGAACCCGGCGGTCATCGTCGGTCCGGACCTGATCCTGTTCGTCGGCGCCTCGGCCTGGGCCGCAGCGCGGGGAAGTCGATGGGCGGCGGTGACCGCGGCAGGGTGGACCGCGGCCATCACGCTCGCCCTCACGATCTACGGCCTGGTCGAGCGCGTGGCGGGCTGGGGCGTGGTGCTCATGGCGGTGGCGACGCTGGGGTCGGTCGCCGCCGCGGCGACGATCTGGTTCGGCCATCTCCCGACGGGCTGGTTCTTCGTCGGGCCGTTCTCGTTCCGGGTCGCCGACGAGGGCGCTCATCACGTGCGCCGCAGCCTGGCGCAGCTCGTCGTGTTCTGGACGACATTCTTCGTCGTGGTGCCCGCGCTCCTGACGGTCGTGGAACGGCGGTTGCAGCTGCGGTGGGACGCGCTCGCCCGGCCCGGTGTCGCGCTCGCGGGATGGACGATGTTCGGCCTGGCGAGTGCCCTCGGCCTCTGGTCCTGCCTGACGATGGCCGCGCGGGGGAGGGGCACGCCGTTGCCTGCGGCGACCGCGCGGGAGTTGGTCGTCGAGGGGCCGTATCGGTACGTCCGCAATCCGATGGCGCTCGCCGGGTTGGTGCAGACTGCCGGGGTCGGGCTCGTGCTCGGCTCGTGGACGGTGGTCGTCGTCGCCGTCGCCGGCGCGTTGACGTGGAACTGGCTGATCCGGCCGACCGAAGAAGCCGACCTCGTGGCCCGCTTCGGTCAGCCGTACCGAACCTATGCCGAGCGGGTCCGGTGTTGGATCCCCTGCCGAACTTGCTCCACCGGTTGACCGAGGAGGAACGTCGCCGAGAGGTCTTCACCCCAGCTGCAGAAGTCGGGCGCGGTCGGCAGGCCGAGCGTGCGCAGTTCGTCGGCGATCGCACCCGTACCGAGTTCGATGCGAACGTGCTGCGGGTCGACGACACCACGGCCGACCTCGATGTCGAGCGGCGTTCCGTACGCGGCGCCGTCGAGGTAGGAGTAGCTCACGGCCTCCATCCGAGTCGGCGGTCCGACCGGCTCGGCCCGGGGGACCTCGACCGCGAGTGCGAGCTCGGAGCCGTGCCAGAGTTCCGCGTGTACCGAACCGGCGTCGTAGCTGATGTCGATGCGCTCGACGGTCTTGGGGAATCCCATGACCGCGTTGCCGGCCTCGCAGGTGAACGCCTGGTCCACCGGCATGCGGTAGACGAACGAGCCGATCACGTCGAGCGGTGCACCGGTCGGACGCGCGAGGAATCCCAGGTTGACCTCGTTGTCGTTACCCCACGGGTTGTCTCGGTAGTCACAGATGCTCACGATGAGCTGGGCGGTGCCGTCGCCCACCTCGACGAGCTCGAAGGCATCACCCGGCAGCAGCGCGGCAGCCGCCGCGCTCCGCACACTGAATCCCATGGTGACGGCGTTGAACGCTCTGACCTCCATGGGGAACGTGATCAGCTGTCCCTGGATCTGTCCCCATTCGACGGTTGCGGTCACTGGATGCTCCTCATGAGTTCGGGTCGCCGATGGTAGGCGCCGACCCGGCCCGACCTGGTGCGCCGCGACGCTTCGTTCCCCCGTCGGAGTGGTTCCATCATGCAGAATTGCGGGGTGGGTGACGAATCTCCACCAGCGACGGCCCGGGCGCTCCAGCCGTTTTCGATTGCCGCGGGCGAGATGCCCGTCGAGTCGTGGTCGGGCTCGCCGTTGTTGTCCTGGTCCACCGTGGTCAGCGCCGACCGGCAGCCGTCGGACGAGCTGGTGGCGGGCGTGTGCACGATCTTGCCCGGGCATTGCGCCGAACCGCACCGGCACTCGCAAGCGGAGATCTATTTCTTCCTGAGTGGCTCGGGTCAGGTGACCGCCGGAGACTCGACGTTCGAGGTGTCGAGCGGATGCACCGTCTTCATCCCCGGCGGCGAGTGGCACCACACGATCAACACCGGTGATGCCGAGCTACGGCTCTTCTACTGCTTCGCCGCGACATCGTTCGGCGATATCCGGTACGAGTTCCCGGACGGTCGTGTGTGGCGCGCGTCGTCCGATCAACCGGACTGACGCTCCGGCGCGTCCGATGGCAACGCCGCCTCTGAATCGCCGGGTGACACGGCACCAGGCGGGAGCGTTCCGTCGTCGGCGATCGCCCGCACGACACCGTCGGTACCACCGACGATGAGCGCGCCGTCGCCGGTGATCGCCGGATACGAGTCGATGGTGGCGGTCTCACCTGCATCAATGTCGAACAGCAGGCGGCCGCGCCACGAAAAGCCGACGATGTGTCCGGATCGAGTCCCGAAGTAGACGTTGGCGTCGCGATCGATCACGGGTGCAGTCCACACACCGACCGAACGCCCAGGGCGTCGAACTGCGCGCCGCACCAGCAGGCGATGTCGGCCGGTTGCCAGGTCGACGCCGACGACCGCGGCCCGATGGTTGCCCTGCAGCACGATGCCGGAGTCGGTGACGATCGGTGACGAGTAGGACTGTGCTTCGCGATCGAAGCGTCGGGCCGACCCACCATCGGCGTCGAAGGTCTGGATCCACTGATCGTTGCCGCCGGTCACGACGGTGCCGTCCCCGGCGATTGCCGGCGAGATCTCGCTCAGGACGCCCAGATCCCGGCGCCAGCGTTCTTCTCCACGTCCGCCCCGGTCGGCCACCGCCACGACGTCGTTGTCGACGTTGGTGACGATGGTGCCGTCGTGACTGATCGCCGGGGTTGCGTACGAGCTTCCTCCGAGTCGGAGGTCCCAGCGGCGGCGCGCCGACCGGCCGTCTTCGATGAGGCCGACCGCGTGCAGCTCGCCGTCCATCGACATCACGTACACGCGGTCGCCCACCGGCATCGGCGAGGTCACCATCGCCCCGAACTCCATCGCCCACAGCTGCCGACCGGTGGGCGACACCCCCAGGAGCGACGCGCCCGATGGCCAGACGACGACGCCGGAGTCGAGGACTGCCGGGCTGGCCGAGAGGTCACCACCGGAGGGGCTGCCACCGTCGAGGACCCAGCGGTCGGCACCGGTCACGGGATCCAACGCATGCAGCACGCCGGCATTCGACGCGAGATAGACCGTGCCGTCGCGGCCGACGACCGGTCCCGGGGTGACGTTCCCCTCGAAGCGGCGCACCCACCGAAGCTGACCCGTCGTCGGCCCGATGGCCGTCGACTGGCCGGAGTGGCGCACGTCGCGGAACGCCACGGGCCAGGGTCCGGCGCTACTCGGAACCTGCGCCGGTACCGGTGCCGACCCGGTCGTCACGTCGGCGGGGCGAAGGCGGCGATGCGTGCGATCGGAGGTACAGCCTCCGAGCACGGCAACTGCGGCGATGAGCGCGGCGAGCGGGCGAAGACATGCGTTGGTTCCCACGGACGGAAGGTAGGTGGGGCGACCACCGTGCAGCCGCCGCGATCGACGATGTTGAGCAACTCGTAATCTGGGCTGCGATGCGCGCTCAGCTGCCGAGGATGGCGTCGATCTGGCCCATGGCGAGGCGCATGCCTTCTTCCATGCCCATCTCGAGGACGCGCTGCATCGCCTCGGTGGACGAGAACGTCGACACGACGGTCATGGTCGTGCCCCCGCCGGCGCGATCGCTCAGCGTGAGCGCCATGCGGGTGATCGGCATCTCCGGGTTCGGCTGCCCGGCCGCGTCGGCGAACCCGTCGTCGACCACGAAGCGACGCGGTGCCTCGACTTCGAGCACGTCCCAGTAGCCGCCGGCCTTGTCGCCCTCGGGCCCGGTCATGAAGTACGTGACGCGTCCGCCCGGGCGCAGGTCGTGCTCCACGACGGTCGCGGGCCAGGTGGGCGGACCCCAGAACCGTTCGAGTTGCCGCGGGTCGGCGTAGAGCTGCCAGACCCGCTCGACCGGCGCGTCGTACTCGGCGAGCACGGTCATGGTGTGGGCGTCGAGGTCCTGGTCGACTCGGATGATGGGCATGTGCAGGCTCCTAACTGTTGAGTATCTCGTCCATCTGGCTGACGCGGTCGCGCCAGAGTTGTTCGAACGCATCGATGGCGCGGCGCGCCTCGCGGAGTCGGTTGATGTCTCCCCGTACGAGCGCCTCTCGGCCACGTCGCCGCTTGATGACGAGCCCGGCCGCTTCGAGCACGGCGACGTGCTTCTGCACCGCGGCGAAGCTCATCGGGTACCGGCGAGCCAACGCCGACACCGAGTGTTCCCGGACGAGCACCGTCCCGACGATGTCGCGCCGGGTCGGGTCGG
This sequence comes from uncultured Bifidobacteriaceae bacterium, assembly GCA_964544295.1. GTDB lineage: Bacteria > Actinomycetota > Acidimicrobiia > IMCC26256 > JAENVU01 > JAENVU01. The sequence goes on along the minus strand of CAZJBJ010000078.1, from coordinate 11,379 downwards.
CCAGCGCGTGGAAGACCCTGTCCGCCGTATCTACAACCATATGGTTGTAGATACCACAGCACTGCGGAGCGTGCAAACTGCCGCGATGGCGAATCCCTACACCGCGCGCGTGAGCGCGGCGTCGTAGGTGATGCGATCCACCAACCGTTGTCGGCCCGGCGGCCCGAGTCTTCGCAGATCTCGACGCGTCTTGAGCCCGTGGTGGTGACTGCACACTCGGCCGAGATTTTCGAGTGAGGCTGCGCCGCCGACGGCGTAGGGAACGTTGTGGTCGATCTCGAGATGGCGGTCGACCTCACAGCCTTCGACGACACAGACCCGGTCTCGGGTCTCGATGGCGGTGCGCAGGGCGACCGGTATCGAGCGACCGAGGTGCACCACGCGAGTGACGTCGGTGCCATCGGTGACGAGCGCCTTGACGACGGCATCGGACGCGAGCCGGCGCGCGGTAGAAACCGGGATCGGACCGGCGCCTTCGATCTCGCACACCTCGCCCGGGTGCGTGTGCCCTCGCTCGAACGCGTCGTACGACACGTGCAGGTGCAAGGTGGCAAGCGGACGCGTACCCCGCGCCGCGTCGGGGCCGTGACTCGCCGACGAGGTGGCGAGATCCACGAGCGCGTCGAACGCCACCGCATCCGGGTGATCGAGGTTCCCGCTCCGGCGATTGTCGGCGAAGCGGGCGCGCTCGAACGGCTCGAGGGCGGCCATGACCGCGGCCGTGCGGTCCGACGGGCCGTTGATGGTGATGACCCCGCTCCCGTCCGCCCGCGTGGTGTGGCGCAGGGAGCGTTGCAGGTGGACGAACTCGGCCGCGGCAGTTTCGGACTCGCGAGACGTTGCCGCGGCGACGACCCGGTGACACTCGGAGCGGAGCCCCTTCACCCCGGCGTGATCGGCGAGCTCCACCAGCCGGGCCGCCGCGTCCTCGTCCGCCGCGGCGGCGTGGGCGACCAGCTCGGCCTGGGTCTCGGAAAGCGCGCCGGTACGGATGGCGGACTCCACCACCGGTTGCGCGAGCACCCGGGTGGCGGCCTTGGTGGCGGCCCGGGCGGCACCGACCGTGGTGCCGGCGACCGAGGCGAGCCAGGACTCGACGTCGCGGAAGGAATCGTCGCCGGGCCCGGCGCCGGAAGCCACCAGCTGACCGGTGGCGAGCAGCTTGCCGGCGGCGCCGAGGCGCTCGAGTTCGGCGAATCCCTCCACCATTTCGCGTGCGGCCGGCCCGGAAAGCCCGTGGACATCGAGGCCGGCGACCAGGGCGCGGGCCTCTCGCAGTAGGGCGTCGAGCATCTGGCTCCACCTCCTCGAAAGGGCTCGTGATTGCGGCTCGACAGGGTGCCGAAGCCGTTGATCGCACCCTACGACAGGGGTGTGACACTCCTTCCGGGGCTCGGCCGATGGGCGATGATGGGGCACCACGACGACCGACCGGCCGAGCCATCCGCCGGTCGGGGAGAGGAACGGCATGGGACAGCAGGAGGCCCGGTTCCGCATGGGTCGGCTCGACCACGTGCACATCCGCGTGCCGGATCGGGCGGAGGCCGCACGGTGGTACTCGGAGCATCTCGGGTTCGATCCCGTCGACGCCTACGACTTCTGGGCCACCGGATTCGAGGGCGGACCGCTGCAGATCTCGGCCGACGGAGGCCGGACGACCTTGGCGCTGTTCGAGGTGAGCGACGGGCATCCGATGATCCGGCAACAGACCGGCGTCGCGTTCAGCGTCGACGCCGACACCTTCGTAGCGTTCGCCCGCTCACTGCCGTGCGGCATCGACTCGCCCGCCGGCACACCGCTCCGGGTCGAGGATCTCGTCGACTTCGATCTCTGCTGGGCGTTCGACCTGACCGACCCGTGGGGCAACCAGTACGAGCTGAACTGTTACGAGTACGACCGAGTCCGTGCCGAGCTGGTCGAAGCCGACAGCGTCGACGTCGTCCGCTACTGGCCCCACGAGCTGTACGACGAGTACCGCGGCTCGGCGCCGGACTAGCGGTCGGAGGTGACGTCGAGGCCCTTGAGGCGACGGAGGTAGTCGGCACGGTCCAACGGATTGCGATCGGTACGCGGACGACTCGGCGGCGTCCCTGCGACCGGCCGGTACTCGGCGAAACTCGATTCGAGCAGCCCCTCGCCTCGGGTGAGGTCGGGCACTCGGGATTGGAGGTCGTGGAGACGAGCGGCCCGGACCGTCGCGTCGAGCGTGCTCACGCGATCGCCGATCTCGACCGCGCCCGGCGTCCCCTCGGCGTCGCTGAGTGCCGCGAGGATCGCGCCGAGAGTGTCGGCGGGGAACTCGAGGCGTACGGCGAGCATTGGTTCGCAGACGGCGGTGCTCGCTCGGCGCAGCGCCTCCAACAGGACCAGTGGAGTGAGGAGCCGGAAGTCCGAGAGCGTTGTGCCCGGCCACCGGCGGGGCGGTGCCTGATAGCCGGAGTCGGTCATCGTCACGGCGCAGTCGGTGACCTCCCAGCCATGCAGACCTTGACGGAGTGTGTCGCGGACGATCCGATCCATCGCGCCTCGGAACGCGTCGACCGTGTCGAACACGTGCATCGGGATCGAGCCGACCGGAACGGCGAGGTCGAAGGTCACACCCGATCCGGCGGGCAGTGGAGCCACTGAGACTCCCACGGTGGCGAGGAAAGGCCGCTGCGGTGACCGATGCCGCGGGATGGTCTCGATGGCCGACGCCGGGCCGCGCGGACGCTCGATGCAGATGGGTGTGACCGGACGGAACTCGACCGCGATGCCGTAGTCGGCGGCGAGCGTCTGGGCGACGACCTCGCGCTGCACTTCGCCGAAGAGCGAGAGGAACAGGTCGTGGCGGACGTCGTCCTGGCGGAGATTGATCAGCGGGTCCTGTTCGGCCAGCTCCGTGAGGGCACTGAACAGCGTCGGTCGGTCGAGGGGGTCACGGGCCACCACCGCGGTTTCGAGCGTGGGTGGCGCGAACGGCTGGTGATCGTCGCGGCCGCCGGCCGCGCCGAATCGGTCGCCGATCCGTGCTCCGGACCAACCGTGCACTTCGGCGATCTCGCCCGCGACCGTCGAGACCCGGGACGAGGTCGCCCCGCGATCGAACACCTGGATCGAGGTGACGCGTTCCTCGCGCAGCTCGGCGAGCCTCACCCGATCGCGGACGGCGAGGGTTCCGGCGAACATGCGCACCAACGCGACCTTCTCATCGTGCGGATCGCGGGTGATCTTGAACACGGTGCCGGTGGGCTCGGCGCGCGGGTCTCCGGTGCTGACCGGGAGCGCCGTCGTGACCCCGGTCATGAGGTCGGTCACGCCGGCACCGGTCATGGCCGATCCCACATAGACCGGCTGCACTTCATGCGCTGCGATCAGCGTTCGGAGTGCGGCGCGCTGGTCGGACGGTGCGATGGAGTCGCCGTCGAGGTAGCGACGCAGGATCTCGTCGTCGAATTCAGCCAGCCGTTCGATGAACGGGTCGTTGCTCGGCCGGTCCACGTCGGCGAGGGGCAGGACCTGCGCGTCGGAGCTCCCGACGCGATGCGCCCGGACCATCGCGATCGTGGGCGTGTCCAGCCGTTGCTCGATCATCGCGACGGTGCGATCGACATCGGCACCGCGTCGGTCGATCTTGTTGACGAAGAGGATCGTCGGGATGCCGAGGCGCCGCAACGCCCGATGGAGCACCAGGGTCTGGGACTGGACCCCCTCGACCGCAGAGACCACGAGCACCGCGCCGTCGAGCACGCCGAGCACCCGCTCGACCTCGGCGATGAAGTCAGAGTGTCCAGGGGTGTCGATGAGGTTGACGGTGACACCGTCGATCACGAACGACACGACCGCAGACTTGATCGTGATGCCCCGTTGGCGTTCGAGTGCCAACGAGTCGGTCTGGGTGGTCCCGTGGTCGACCCGACCGATTTCGTCGATCACACCGGCGGCGTGGAGCAGCCGCTCGGTGAGCGTCGTCTTACCGGCGTCTACATGCGCCAGAATTCCCAAGTTGATGAACGTCATTGCGTGTCACGTCTCCCCGAGAGGTTGCCGGTCCCATCTGGATGAGCAGTGACGTACAACGCATGATGTTCTCCTCGGGTCGGGACGTGACCGAAAGCTCAGCACACCGCCCGACGGCGGGCTGGTGATTTAGCGCACGCGGCGGCGAGACCCGCGGTGCTCGGCGAGCTCCGCTTCGGCTTCGAGCGCCTCGACGAACGCGCTGATCTCACGCAGCAGCAGATGCGCCTTGTGCAGGCTGTTCTGCCGGTCGGCGCGCGTGTCGAGCGGGAAGTCGAGCGCCACCCGGCGGGAGCAGTCGGCGAGCTCGAACTCGACCCAGGGCAGGTCGGCGTCTTCGGGCAGCGCGGACGTGTCCGGTACGGACGCGAGGAGATATCCACCGCCGTGATGACCACGGCGGTTGAGGAACTGACGGACGTAGAAACGGTTCGGCACCTTGGCTCCCTTCGGAGTCGGTCATGGGTGCCTGACGTCGCTCCTCGGATTCTGTCGTTCGACTCGGTTGGTCACGCCGACGAGCGTAGGGCGCGCCGACATCCGATCGAGGAGCTTTTTCGGAGCGATCAACGTTTCGTCGCGACGATGCGGGTGAACCCGAGGTCGCGACCGCGGTCGACGTTGAGCATCTGGTGTTGGCGGGCGGCGGCCTCGACCCGCCAGCCGGTCAGCGCGGGCGCGGTCGCGTCGTTGAAGACGAGCCAGTCATGCCAACCGTCGTCGATGGCGTCACAGTGGTCGACGGCGACCAGGCCGGTCTTCGTCCAGTGTCGCTCCCACCACCGGGGACTGTGGAAGCAACAGAACTCCCACTCCCAGAACGGTGCGAGATGGTCGGGCACGTCGTCGGTGTCGTGGAGCACCGCGGGCATGACCGCGCCGATGCGACCACCCGGTCGGAGGAATCGAGCCAGGTAGCCCAAGTAGAGGTCGTCGGTCCCGAAGTACTGGTACGCGTCGAGACTCACGATCACGTCGAAGAATCCGTCGGCGAAGGGCAACGTGTGCGCCTCGGCGTGGATCGGTGTCACCTGCGATTGCACGCCGGCGGCGACGATGCGCTGCTGGTTCTCGGAGGCGCTGATCCACAGGTCGGTCGCCCAGACGTGCACACCGAACTCACGGGCCAGGAAGACGGAGCTCATGGCCCGGCCACAGCCGAGATCGAGCACCTTCATGCCCGGTTCGAAGCGCATGACCTCGGTCAGGGATTCAGTCAGCCAGAGTGCGTTCGGGCCCATCTGATTCTCGACGACCCAGTCGACGTCGTAATCGTTCGATCGGGGGTAGCGGGTGTGGTGGAGCGGGTGATCGATAGGAATTTTCGACATGGAGAGCTGCTTTCCGGTGAGTGAGACGCGGGGAACCACCAGGCGATCACGCCCGGTGCGGTTCCTTGATCGATGGGCGAGCCCGGTGTCCGAACTCAAGCCGTGATCGCTCTGACTCTCACGTCAACCACTCCCCGATAAACGCTCGTACGAGCGAGGCCGACGCTATCCGGATCGGCGCCGATGGGACGGGGATTACGGGTGGAGTTCCTTCTCGATGCGGGCCAGGCGCTCCTCGAGTTGGGCGATCCGCTCGGCGAGTTTGGAGTCGGAGTCGCGGAGCGACGCGTCGAGATTTCGCGTGTCCTCGCGAAGCGATCGTTCGAGCCGGTCGAGATCCTGCCGCTCGGCGGCGCTCAGCTTGGACTCGACTTGGGCGAGGCGGTCCCCGAGGCGGGCCACCGAGTCGTTACTGCGCTTCTCGAACTCGTTGAGGTCGGACCGGTTCTGCTTCTCCAGTCGGCGCAGGTCCCGGGTGCTGGTGCGGTCGATGCGGTTGACGTCGGCGCGTAGGCCGCGGTTCACCTCTTCGACGTTGCGGTTGACGCCACGTTGCAAAGACCCGAAGAAGTTGTCGACGCGGTCGATGGTGCGGGGGAGCAGGAACGCGGCCGTGATGCCCAGCACGATTGCGACACCGCTGAGCACCGTGCCGATGGTCGCACGTGTCCGCTCGCGGGGTTCGGTGTCGGCGGGCACCCGGCGGAGCGCGACGATCCCGACCACGAGGCCCACGAGCCCGACGAGGACGGCGGCGAGATACCACACGACGGTGATGCCGAGGACGATCGCCGAGATGCCGAGCGCGAACGCGACGATCGGGAGTGACGTCGGCGCCCTGGGGGTCGCGGTGTCCTCCGGCGGCGGGTCGTCGTGACGGAGTTCGACCGGCGTCGTGGAGCCCGGGTCGGTCGAGCTCGGGCCGCTCGAGCCCAGGTCCGTCGGGTCGGGTTCGGCGCGCGTCTCGGGTGCGGCCTCGGCAGGCTTCATGGCACTGCATCGGCGCGTCCCACCGCCGACTTCACCGACTTCGTCTGTCCGAAACGTCCGATGTGATCGGTTGAAGCAGCCGGATCAGGACCGGATGTCGCGGCGGTTGAACCACGGCAGGGCCAACGCCGGGAGGACCGCGCTCGTGACCACGAGGGTGACGATCCCCAGTGACCACTCCGGGCCCACCGGTCCGGCGTCGAGGGCCTGGGTGAACGGCGAGAGGCCCCGCCACGGTTCGACGGCGCTCACCAACTGCCCGAGCAGGTAGAGGACGAAGGCGGCGGCGGCGATCATCGTGGCCACACCGATCGCGGTCGAGCGGCGGCCGGTGACGGCGCCGACGGCCAGCGCGACGAGTCCGAACTCGATGCTCAGCACGGTCAGCGCGATCGTGCCGTGTGCGATGTCGGCCATCGCAAGGTGCATGCCGATGCTCCAGGACGCGAACAGCATCGCGCCGAAGAGGATCGCGCCGAGCGCGAGCACGGTGACGACGAGTGCTGCCACCTTCTCGACCAGGACCCGCGATCGCGACGACGCGGTACAGAGGAGGATGTCGAGTGTCCGGTCTTCCTCTTCGCCGGCGATGAGGCGTGCACCTCGCCCGATGGCGAACACGAGGAAGACCGCGGGAAGGATGAGACTGAACAACTCGGCGTTGAGGTAGCCGGCGGGCGTCGAGAAGGTGTCGATCTTGAACACCTTGCGCAGGGCCTCGGGGTAGTTGGCCAGGAACCGTTTGAGGTCGGGCATGTCCCGGACCGACGGCCACATCAGCGACATGACCAGCACGAGCACGCTGATCCCGATGCCCCACGCGACGATCCCGCGGCGATGGTCCCGCATCGTCTTGGCGAAGATCACCCCGCGGCTCATGACGACGCCGGGGAGTAGTAGCCGATGAGGATCTCCTCCAACGGCGCGTGGTCGGCGACGACGTTCTCGATGCCCAAGGGGGCCGCGGCCGCGAACACCGACTCCATGGATCCCTCGATCGCCAACCGAACCGTGTGGTCGAGCACCGTGACCTCGCGGACACCGGGAATCGCCGAGAAGGTCGCGGGGTCGGGCACCGCGCGCAGGGTCAGCTCGACGTGGCGTCGGGCCCGCTCCTTGAGCTGCTCGAGCGCGTCGACGACGACCAGCCGTCCCTGTTTCACGATTCCCACCATGTCGGCGATCTCCTCGACCTCGCCGAGCACGTGGGACGACAGGAAGACGGTGGCACCGCGGGCGCGGGCCGTCGTCACGATCGCTCGGAACTCGCGCTGCATCAACGGGTCGAGGCCGCTCGTCGGTTCGTCCAGCACGAGGAGTTCCGGGTCGTGCATGAAGGCCTGAACGAGGCCGACCTTCTGGCGGTTGCCACGGGACAGCGTGGCGATGACCCGCCCGGTGTCGAGTTCGAGGCGATCGACGAGTTCCTGTCTCCGCACCGGATCGACCCCACCGCGGAGTCGGGCGAGGTAATCGAGATACTCGGCCGCGGTGAGGTCCCCGTACGCGGTGAAGTCGCCGGGGAGGTACCCGACGTGACGATGGATCTCGTCGCGGTCGGCCTGGGAGTCCCAGCCGAGCACCGACGCGCCTCCGGCCGTCGGGCGGGCGAGCCCCATGAGGAGCCGGATGGTCGTGGTCTTGCCGGCGCCATTCGGACCGAGGAACCCGAAGACCGACCCCCGGGCGACCCGGAGGTCCAATCGATCCAGCGCGACGGTGGCGCCGAAGTGTTTCGACAGTCCGCTCGTCGCGATCGCGTCGATCACTCGCCGCTGACCACCAGCACCGGTCGCGGAGATCGGTGCGCCACGCCGTCGGCCACCGAGGGGGAGATCAGGCGGGCGAGCCAACTCTTGTCGTGGGAACCCACGACGATCACGTCGACGTCGTGCTCCTCCGCGGCCTGACACAGCGCGCTCACGGTGTCGCCGTGTTCGACGAGGATCTCGGCGGTCTCGATGCCCGCGGCTTCGGCGCCATGTTTCGCGGTGGTCTCGGCGGTGCGCGCCGCCGCGTCGAGGATCCGGTTCCATTCGTCGCCCGCCATCGGATACACCGCGCCGAAGGTGACACCGTCGGGGAACGCGTAGATCGACTGGGCCACGTTGGCGACCAGGTAGTCGGCGGCAGGGCCGAACAGCTCGACGGCGGTCGAGGCCGCGTGGTGCGACGCGGGCGATCCGTCCATGGCCACGAGTACACGCGTCATCGCAACGTTCCTTCCGTCAGCCGCTGTGAGCACCGTATTGCGCCGGAGGCGTCGGACGCTGCGGCCGTCGGGCCCGGTGGGTCCGGGTCTTTCGGCCCGCGACGTCTACGTGAGTTGACGGATGAGGAACCAGACCGCGAACACGATCAACATCAGCGCGAACGCGAGGCGCGCTCGCGCCGCCGGAAGCCGCTGTGCGATACGGGCGCCGATCTCAGCGGCGGGGATGAGTCCGAGTGCGAAGCCGCCGGCGACGGTCCAGTCGATGTGTCCGAGCGCCCAGTGGGTGATCAGGGTCGGTACGGTCAGGACTCCGACGACGACCATCGACGTGCCGGCGGACTCGATCGCGGTGAGCCCGAGGACGAGGACGAACACCGGGACGAGCAGGAAGCCGCCCCCGTTCGCAAGCAGTCCCGTCAGCAGTCCGACGGCGAAGGCCGAGCCGATCACGACGCCGCCCCGGTCGCGTCGGGCCGAGGCGCGGGCGGCGGCGTCGGCGGAATCGCGCATGAGGAGCCGGACCCCGATCACGAGCAACATCAGACCGGAGAGCACGAGCAGACGGTCACCGCCGACGACGGTGGACGCGAGTGCGCCGAGCAGGGTGCCGGGGACACCACCCAGGATGGCGAGGCGTGCGACCCGCACGTCGAGATTGCCGGCTCGGATGAATCGTCGGGCACCGGTGAACGCGGCCGGGAGCATGGCCGGCAGCGGGGAGGCGACCGCCAGGAGGGGAGGCACGCCGATCAGCGCCAACACCGGGGTCGCGAACGCCGACCCTCCGGCGCCGAACATGCCGAACACGACCCCGACGCCGAGTCCGGCGAGCACGTACTCCAGGAACTCCACGTGGTCACTATACCCTCCCGGGTATATTGCATACCCCTATGGGTACTGGTATGCTCCGGGCATGACGAATCCCGAACCTCAGCCGGCCGGTTTCGAACTCGAAGCCGAGACCGCCGACGATCTGCATCGCCGACTGCGCCGGATCGAGGGTCAGATCCGCGGGATCCAGCAGATGCTGACCGACTCGAGGGATTGCCGCGACGTCGTGACCCAGATCGCGGCGGCGAACAAGGCGCTCGAACAGGTGGGTTTCCTCCTGGTCTCGGCCGGGCTCACCTGGTGCGTCGAGGACCCGGAACGCTCTGCTGCAGCCGGGTACGAGATCGCCGACGTCCAACGCATGTTCCTCAAACTCGCCTGATCGGACCGGGAGGTCGCGATGATCTTTCACCAGTACGAACTCGGATGTCTCTCGCTGTTCAGCTACCTGATCGGGGACGAGACATCCGGTCGCGCGGTGGTGGTGGATCCGCAGCGCGATGTGTCCCAGTACATCGCCGACGCCGAACGGCAGGGGCTCACCATCGAGCGGGTCCTGGAGACCCACTTCCATGCGGACTTCCTCTCCGGGCATCTGGAACTCGCCGACGCGACCGGAGCGGTGATCTCCTACGGCGATCGCGCCCAGGCCGACTTCCCGATCGAGCCGCTCGCCCATGGCCAACGCCTGTCGCTCGGCGACGTGACGCTCGAGATTCGCCACACACCGGGGCACACGCCCGAATCGATCTCGATCGTCGTGTTCGAGCGAGGCGACGACGCGACACCATGGGGAGTGCTCACCGGCGACGCGCTGTTCATCGGTGACGTCGGCCGCCCGGACCTGCTGACGTCGGTGGGTCGCACCGCCGACGATCTGGCGCGTGAGCTCTACGCGTCGGTCCACGAGCAGCTCTTGACCCTGCCGGACGAGACGCGGGTCTTCCCGGCTCACGGGGCCGGTTCCGCGTGCGGCAAGAACCTGTCGACCGCGAGTCAGTCGACGATCGGTGAACAACGCCGGACCAACTACGCATTGGCGCCGATGAGTGTCGACGAGTTCGTCGAGGCCGTGACCCAGGGGCAGTCGGTGGCGCCGCTGTACTTCGCCTTCGCGGCCGATTCGAACCGGAGGGAACGCCAACTCCTCGACGACCACGAGCCGACGCCGCGTCTGACCGTCGACGACGTGCTCGAACGGCAGGCGAACGGTGCGGTCGTCGTCGACGCCCGACCGAGCGATGTCTTCTCGTCCGGTCACCTGCGCGGCTCCATCAACGTCGGGCTCGACGGCCGGTTCGCCGAGTACGCCGGTGACGTACTCCGTCCCGGCGACGAAGTCATCGTGGTCGCGGACGACGGTCGCGCCGACGAGGCGCGGGTCCGCTTGGCCCGCATCGGGTTCGATCATGTGGTCGGTGCGTTGGCCGACATCGACGACGTCCTGACCGCGCGCCCGGAGTTGGCGGCCCGGGCGGCGCGGATCACGGCATCCGAGCTTGCGGAGTGGCGCGAGTCCGACGGTTCGGTGCAGGTAGTCGACGTGCGGAACCCGAGCGAGTGCGCGGAGGGCATGGTCGAGGGCGCCACGAACCTGCCCCTACCGAACCTGTTGGACCAACTGACGACGTTGGATCCGGATCGGCCGACCGTCGTGTACTGCGCCGGCGGGTACCGCTCGGCCACCGGAGCGTCGCTCCTCCGGGCCAAGGGGTTCGCAACGGTGGCCGATGTGTACGGCGGATATGGGGCCACCTGCACCGTGGGTCCTGCGGCGACCCACTGACGCGTCGCTGTCGATCGGTCACGATCGGGAATTGCGACAGCCCGGGTCAGTCAGAGACTGTTCCCGGGCTGCGCCATGTGCTGGGTATCGAAGATGTTGGCGGGGCGATCCGCGCAACCGCTTGCGGTTGGGTTGCGATCGGATGACGGATCGAGGGTGGTCCCGTGACGGACCCCGACCGCGAACTCCGCCGATCTAGATGATCCGGGCGACCGGGGTGGTGGCGC
>CAZJBJ010000077.1:0-17528 GCA_964544295.1 uncultured Bifidobacteriaceae bacterium | reverse complement strand
ACCACGGCCAACGCCTCCTCGGGCGGCGGCTGGGCCCAGGCCTGGTAGTCACACCGCACACCAGTACTTCCGCTCGATGGGGCCCGGGAAACCGGGCCCCATCGGCAATTCCGGGGGCAGTCGTCCTGGTTTCGGTGGGGCGGTCGAACCATTCGGGCGGCCGGTCGGGGTGTGGGGCTCAAGCGGGGTGCTTCGCGGGCCGAAACCTGGGGTGCGACGAAGAAGCCTGCCTCAAGATCGGCCTGGTCGACCCGCCGCACCAACCCAACCAACCCCAGTAGGAGATACATCAAATGCAGCAGACGCTGGAAAACCTGCGGGCGCGGCGTGAGGACGAGCGTGGTTTCACGCTCATCGAGCTCATGGTTGTGGTGTTGATCATTGCCATCTTGATCGCCATTGCCATCCCGACGTTCCTCGGTGCCAAGTCTCGTGCACAGGACAAGGCGGCTCAGTCGAGCCTCCGCAACGCTCTGACCAACGCGAAGGGCATCTACACCGACACCGACTCGTACACGAGTGCCTCGACCACGGCCCTCGCGGCGGCGGAGCCGAGCCTCACGTTCCAGAGCGCGGCTTCGACCAAGGCGAAGGAAGTCTCGGTCAACAACCAGGCGACCTACATCGTCATGACGGCGAAGTCGGCGTCGAACGTGTGCTTCGCCATTGCTGATGTTGCCGCAGGACCGGGCACCATCTTCATGAACCTCGGAACTTCGGCGACCTGCACCCCGGCGCAGGCGCTGACCCAGGCGGCACTGCCCACCACGGTTCCGACCACGGCCAACGCCTCCTCGGGCGGCGGCTGGGCCCAGGCCTGGTAGTCACACCCGACCAATGAACGGAGTGATGGGGGCCCGGGACACCGGGCCCCCATCGTCTTTCTCATGAGACCTCATCGAGTTCGAACACCAGAACCCCCAGACCGAGGCGACGAGGACGGCTTCACGCTGATCGAGCTGATCGTCGTCATCGGCATCATCGGCATCCTGCTCGGGGTGATGATCCCGACCTTGCTCCAGGCGCGGGTGCCGGCCCAGGACCGCCAGGCGCAGAACCTCTTGCGCAACTCGTTGACCGCGGCGAAGGCCATCGAGACTTCCGACGGCAACACCGCGACCATGGCGACCCTCGCGCTCGAGGAGGGTGGGGTGAACTTCGTCGACGAGCTGACCACGGCACCGGCGAACCACCGCAACGTGTCGGTGGCGAACATCGTGCTCGGCCCGACCACCTACGTGATCCTCGCTTCGCAGTCGACGTCCCGACGTTGCTTCGCCATCCTGGAGACGACGGGCGGTACCCCGATGTTCCAGCGGCTCGACAATCCGCCGACCTGCAACGCGTCCGACTTCAATCCGCTCGTCGGCTGGGTCGACAAGTGGCCGTGATCCGCGCCGGTGTCGGTCGCCACTCCTAACCTCGCTCCGCCATGCTCCCCGTCGTCGTCGGCATCTTCGGTCTGCTCATCGGTTCCTTCCTGAACGTCGTGGTCTGGCGGGTCCCGCGCCACGAGTCGGTGGTGCAACCGGGATCCCACTGTCCGAGCTGCGACACCGAGCTGTCGGCGTTCGAGAACGTCCCGGTGCTCTCCTGGGCGGTGCTGCGCGGCCGCTGCCGTCACTGCGGCACCCACATCTCGGTCCGATACCCGCTCGTGGAACTGGCGAACGCCGCCCTCTGGGTGGGCCTGGCGTTCCACTTCGGTCGGTCCTGGGAACTGCCGGCGTACCTCGCGCTCGCGTCGGGGCTGATCGCCCTCTCGTTGATCGACCTCGACCACTTCCTGCTCCCGAACCGGGTGCTGTACCCCACGGGCATCATCACCAGCGCGCTGCTCATCCTCCCGGCGGCCATCGACGACCAGTGGGACGCCCTCCTGCGCGCCGGCCTCGGCGGCCTGGCGGCCTTCGCCGTCTTCTTCGTCATCCACATCATCTCGCCGCGGGGCATGGGCTTCGGCGACGTCCGGCTCAGCTTCGTGCTCGGGATCGCCCTGGGGTGGCTCTCGTGGGGCCACGTCTTCCTCGGCCTGTTCCTGGGGTTCCTCCTCGGCGCGGTCGTCGGGATGTTCCTGATCGTCACCAAGCTGCGGACGCGGAAGGAACCGGTGCCGTTCGGTCCGTTCATGGCCGCGGGCGCCCTCGTCGCGATCTTCGCGGGCACCCAACTCCTCGATCTCTACACGCGCCGATGACCGCGCGGGCGAGCCACGTGATCCTCGCCCGACTCCGATTCCGGTCCGCGCGCCCGCGAAGATGGGTCGCGCGCATCACGAGACGCTCCTCGACGGTGGGTCCTTCGGTTCATTGATGGCGCACGGGCTCAACTTGCGTGGCCCGTGTTGACGATTGTTTGAACTGAGACTTACTGTGCTCGAAGTCAACGAGGGGCAACGAACGTGGCGTCGCCGATACCACACGATCTACTGACCGCACGCGAGGTCGCCGACGTCATGAGGGTCTCCACCATGACCGTCTACCGCCTGATCAAGGCCGGCGAACTGCCTGCGATCCGGGTCGGAAAACACCTGAGAATTCGCGAGCGCGACGTGGCCAAGTACCTCGACGAGCGCGTGGTCACCACCCTGGAAGGAGGTCCGGATCAATGGCCCGCCGATTGATCGGACTCGACATCGGGACCAACGCGGTCCGGGTTGCAGAACTCGAACCCGGGGATCCACCGCGCCTGATCAGCTTCGGCCAGGTCGCGCTGCCCGTCGGTGCGATGCGCGACGGCGAAGTGGTCGATCCGGCCGCGGTCACCGCGGCCATCTCCCGATTGTGGAGTGAACTCAGCCTGAAGAAGGCTCCGGTGCGCGTCGGGGTCGCGACCCCTCGGGTGCTGGTGCGCACCGTCGACCTGCCGACGATGTCGGACGACGAACTCGCGGGTGCCCTGCAGTTCCAGGCCCAGGAACTCATCCCCATTCCGCTCGAGGACGCGGTTCTCGACTTCCAGATTCTCGAAGCGCTCCCGATTCCCGAAGCGGTCGGCGACGGTCCGCCGCCCCAGCCGATGAGCCGGGTGCTCCTCGCCGCCGCGCACAAGGACCTCATCCGCAACCTGACCGGCGCCGTGCGCGCGGCCGGTCTCCAGGTCGCGTCGGTCGACCTCGTCCCGCTCGCGTTGGTCCGCTCGGTGGGCCGACGCGTCTCGGACAACGGTGGCGGCGTCGAAGCCGTCGTCAGCGTCGGTGGCGGCGTCACCGTCGTCGTGGTGCACGAGCTCGGCGTTCCCCGGTTCGTCCGCATCCTCGGATCCGGCGGACGGTCGGTCACCGACGCCATCGCCCGGGATCTCGAGCTCACGACCGAACAGGCCGAGGCGGTCAAGCGCAACGGCGGCACCGCGCCCGCGGACCTCGTCGCCCGGGCCCGCACCGCGATGGTGCGACCGATCAACGATCTCGTCGAACAGATCCGTGGCTCGCTCGACTACTACCGGACCCAGGCGGACTCGATTCGACTGCTCCGGGTCACGCTGACCGGCGGCGGCTCGCTCACGCCCGGCCTGGCCGACCAGCTCGTCGACACCGTCGGCGTCCCCGTCGACCTCGCCCGCCCGCGCGAGCACATCGCCGTCGGCGACATCGGCTTCCCCGACGATCAACTCCCGCTGCTCGATCCCTTCTTGCCGGTGCCGGTCGGTCTCGCGCTCGGCGGGTTGATGACCGGCAAGCGGATCGACCTGCTCGGGGGCGACCACAAGGAACCGGTCGATCGGAACCAGATCATCAAGATCGGTGCGATCGCCGGGGTGCTGTTGCTCGCATTGCTCGCCGGTCTGACCTACCTGAAGTCCAACCAGGTCGACGACGAGAAGAACAAGCTCGCCGAGGTCACCCAGCAGAACGCCAAGCTCCAGGCCCAGATCGACGACCTCGCCGAGGTGAAGCAGCGCCAGACCGACATCGAGACGCTGTCGGCCGAGACGCAGCTCCTCCTGGCCAGCGACGTGTCGTGGTCCTCGATGCTCCAGGCCATCTCCCGCACGATCCCGAACGACGTGTGGCTCACGGCGATGCAGGTCTCGGTGACCTCGACCGGCGCTGCGGCCCCGGGTGCTGCGCCCGCGACGCCGGGTGCCACGACCACGCCGGATGCCACGGCGGCGCCGGCGACGACCGGTGTACCCATCGGCACGGCGAACTTCTCGGGCCAGGGGCGCGACTACGACTCGGTCGCCGCCTGGATCCAACGCATCGGCCAGGACATCCCGTCGTTCAGCGACCTGTGGGTGCCGACTGCGTCGCGGTCCTCGAGTGCGAACTCCACCACCGGTGCAGCTTCGACCAACGTGACGTTCAGTTCCACCGCGAACATCACCGATCAGGCGAAATCCAATCGGGCTGACGACTACAAGGTGCAGCCATGAAGCGCAACGTCATGATCGCCATCGGTGCGGCGCTCGTCGCGATCGTCGTGCTCTGGTACTTCGTCATCTACAGCCCGAAGGCGGACGACCTCGACAAGGTCCAGGGTCAGGTCAAAGAGGAACAGGACAAGACGCCGGGGCTCGAGAGCACCCTGTCGCAGCTCCAGTCGGTGGCCAAGAACTCGTCGCAGCAGCAGGCTCTCTTGAACAAGTTCGACCAGGCGATCCCGAAGCTGCCGGATGAGGCCGAGTTCATCGTCCAGATGAACGAGATCGCGACGAACTCGGGGGTCGAGTTCCAATCGATCTCGCCCAGCCCGCCGGCCGCGACGGGCACGACGAGCACGATCGCACTGGCGATCAGTGTGCAGGGCAGCTTCTTCCAGGTGAAGAACTACCTGACCCAGCTGGAGAGCCTCGACCGCCTTGTGATCGTGGACGCGGTGAACATCGCGTCCGGCTCGGACACGAGTACGACCGGGGGGAGTTCGGGGACGAATCTCACCGTCACCCTGACCGCCCGGATGTTCACCCGGGCCGTTCCGGCGACCGCACCCGGTGCAACGCCGGCGCCCGGCACGACGCCGCCGGCCACCGACGGTTCGACGAGTAGCTCGACGGCGCCCGGCGGTGCCACGTCGTCCTCGAGCTCACCGTCATCTTCGACGACAGGAGGGACCTGATGGACGGGTCACGCCGGCAGCGGCGGGAAGAGAGTCAGCGGTCCAAGGGGATTGCCCTCGGGGTCGTCGGCGCCATCCTCGCCAGCCTGATCGTCTACCAGGTCTTCGTGCGCGACGACTCGACGCCGTCCGCGGTGTCGCCGTCCAAGGAAGTCGCCGCGTCGGGTTCGGGATCGACGACCACGACCGCACCGTTGGAGCCGAGTGTGCCGAACGGCAGCTTCGCCGAGCTGAGCCTGCGCGATCCGTTCGAGCCCATCGGCCAGGTCACGCCCGTCAACACCACGCCGACGACACTGACCCCGCCGACCACCTCGAGCGCCGGCACCATCCCGACCACGCCGACGACCTCGCCGGCACAGAATCCCGGCGCTACCACCGACGTGGCCCTGATCGACATCTACGCCGACGCGAACGGTGTGCAGACCGCGCGGATCAAGGTGGGCGGGGCCGAGTACTCGGTGGTCGCCGGCGGTACCTTCGCCACGAACTACCGGTTGATCTCCTTTGCCAGCGACAAGTGCGTCAACCTGCAGTACGCGGACTCGCCCTTCTCGCTCTGCGTCGGCGAACAAGTCATCAAGTAGCTCGCCGCATTGGGTCCCGGGTTCGGACCCGGCGCCCTCTAACCTGAGCGGACCATGTTGCGCTACCTCACTGCCGGGGAATCCCACGGCCCGGCCCTGGTCGTGATCGTCGAAGGCCTGCCCGCCGGGCTCGCCGTCACCGTCGACCAGATCGGCGACGAACTCGCCCGTCGGCGCCTCGGCTTCGGCCGCGGCCCGCGGATGCGGTTCGAGCGTGACGACGTCGAACTCCTCGGTGGCATCCGGCACGGTCGCACCCTGGGTTCGCCGGTGTCGATCGTGATCCACAACACCGAGTGGCCGAAGTGGCAGGAGGAGATGTCGCCGGCGCCCGGGATCACCGAGAAGCCGCTCACCCAACCTCGCCCCGGTCACGCGGATCTCGTCGGCATGCAGAAGTACGGCTTCGACGATGCGCGCAACGTCCTCGAACGCGCCAGCGCGCGCGAGACCGCGGCTCGCGTCGCGGCCGGCGCCCTCGCCAAGGCCTTGCTCGCCGAGCTGGGTACGTCGGTCCTGTCGCACGTGGTGCGCATGGGCGACGCCGCGGTCGCCGACGGCGCCGCCCGGCCCGGTGCCGGTGATCTCGCCCGGATCGACGAGTCGGCGGTCCGGTGTTTCGACCCCGACGCGGAGGCGGCGATGGTCCGCGCCATCGAGGCGGCGGCCAAGGACGGCGACTCGCTCGGTGGGGTCGTCGAGGTCCTCGGGTTCGACGTGCCCGTCGCGCTCGGTTCCCACGTCCACTGGGACCGTCGCATCGACGGTCGCCTGGCCCAGGCGCTGATGAGCATCCAGGCCATGAAGGCGGTCGAGATCGGCGAGGGCGGTGCGGTCGCCGCCGAGCGGGGCAGCGCCGCGCACGACGAGATCCTCTGGTCCGACGCCGAGGGCTACACCCGCGCCACGGACCGCGCCGGGGGCATCGAGGGCGGCATGACGACGGGTTCCCTGCTCGTGGCGCGCGCGTCGATGAAGCCGCTCGCCACGTTGAACCGTCCGACCCTGCGTACCGTCGACGTCGCGACCAAGGAGGCGACGGTCTCGTTCAAGGAACGCACCGACGTCACCGCGGTACCCGCAGCCGGAGTCGTCGCCGAGACGATGGTGGCGCTGGTGTTGGCCGACGAAGCCCTGCGGAAGTTCGGTGGCGACTCGATCGCGGAGTTCACCCGCAACCACCGCGAGTTCGTCGCATCGCTGTGAGCGCGCCGCGCCATCTGGTGCTGATCGGCCTGATGGGGGCCGGGAAGACGACGGTCGGGCGCCGGTGCGCCGAACTGCTGGACCGCGGTTTCGTCGACACCGACGACCTCGTGATCCTCACCGCGGGGATGGCGATCCCCGAGATCTTCGCCGCGGAAGGGGAGTCCGGCTTCCGGATCCGGGAGCGCGTCGCGCTCGCGGATGCGCTCGGCGGGCCGGAGCCGCTCGTCATCGCCTGCGGTGGTGGTGCGATGGTCGACCCCGAGAACCGGCGGGCCGTCCGCGACGCGCACACGGTCTGGCTCGACGCCGCCCCCGCAGTGCTCGCCGATCGGGTCGAACGCGACGGAGTCGAGGCGCGCCCACTGCTCGCCGGCGGCCCGGCCACCGCGACCCTCACGAGGCTCGCGGATGCTCGCCGCGAGGCGTACGGCGGCGCGGCCGACGCGATCGTCACCACCGACGGGCGCACCGTCGAGGAGGTCGCGGCCGAGGTCGTCGCGGGTCTGGCGGCGGCGTCATGAGTGTGGTGACCGTCGCGCTCGACCCGGCCTACGACGTGATCGTCGGACCGGGGCGCCTAGCCGAGATCGGCGCGTTGGTGGCTGATCGACGCCGGGTGGCGATCGTGTCCCAGGCCGCGGTGGCCGAACGGTACGCGGACACCGTCCGCGCCGCGATCGACGCCCCGACGGAGCTCTTCCTGATGGGCGACGGCGAGACCGCGAAGTCGTTGAGCACGATCGAGGCGTTGTGTCGCGGGTTCGCGTCCTGGGGTCTGCTGCGAGGTGACGCGGTCGTCGCGCTCGGCGGCGGTGTCGTCGGCGACACGGCCGGGTTCGCGGCGGCGACCTACCACCGGGGCATCAGCGTGGTGCAGGCCCCGACGACGTTGCTGGCGATGGTCGACGCCGCGATCGGCGGCAAGACCGCGGTCAACCTGCCCGAGGGCAAGAACCTGGTGGGTGCCTTCCATCAGCCGATCGGGGTCGTCGCCGACACGGACACGTTGGCCACCTTGCCCAGTCGCGAGTACCGCAGCGGGCTCGGCGAGGTCGCGAAGTACGCCTTGATGTACGACGTCGTGGCGGACCCGTCGGGGCTGGTCGACGTCCTCCGGACCGGGACCACCGCGATCCTGGACCGCGATCCGGCCGTGCTGGCCGACGTCGTCGAGCGGTGCGTGCGGATCAAGGCCGAGGTCGTGGCGTCCGATCCGTTCGAACGGTCCGGCCGGCGCGCCCAGTTGAACCTCGGGCACACGCTCGCGCACGCGCTCGAGATCGCGTTCGAGCACCGACTCACCCACGGCGAGGCGGTGGCCATCGGGCTGGTGTTCGCCGGTGCGCTCGCCGGTGGCTGCGAACGGGTGGGCGTCGACGTGGTCGACCGGTTCCAGGCGATCCCCGCGTCACTCGGTCTGCCCACCGCGGTCCCGGACCCCGAATCGGTGACCGTGGAGTCGCTCCTCGGGCTCATGGCCCGCGACAAGAAGGCGAGTGGGGGACTGACGTTCGTGTTGCCGGGCGCCGCGGGTCTCGAGTTGGTCGAGGATCCGCCGGCCCCGGCGCTGCGGTACGCCTTCGAATCCGTCGGCATCATCGGAGAGGACTGACGACGTGAAGATCCTGTTGCTGAACGGCCCGAACCTGAATCTGCTCGGCACGCGAGAGCCCGAGATCTACGGCACCGACACGTTGGCCGACTGCGTCGCCGACGCATCCGCCGCGGCCGCGGCCCACGGTGCCGAGCTGGATCACGTCCAGTCGAACCACGAGGGCGAGCTCATCGAGGCGATCCACGCGGCCCGGGGCACGACCGATGCCATCGTGATCAATCCCGGTGCGTTCACGCATTCGTCGTTCGCCATCGCCGACGCGCTCGCCGCCTACGACGGCGTGAAGATCGAACTCCACCTCTCGAACCCGGCGGCGCGGGAGGAGTGGCGGCGGCTCTCGGTCGTCGCGCCGGTGGTGACCGGCACCATCGCCGGCTTCGGTCGGGCGGGCTACCGGATGGCGGTCGACGCGGCGATCGGCTGTCTCGGATGAGCGCGCTCGCGGCCATGGACCTCGGCCTGCGCCTGGAGCGGGTGCGGGCCGGGTTCGCCGACATCGACGCCCTCCTCGTCACCCGGCTCGTCAACATCCGCTACCTGACAGGGTTCACGGGCTCCGCGGCGATGCTGCTCGTGACCCGCGACGGCGCGACCTTCGTGACCGACGGCCGCTACCGCGACCAGGCGACCGACCAACTCCGGGACGCCGGGGTGGATGCCGAGGTCGTGGTCGGGCCGACCCAGGCCGAGCAGCGAGCCGCGCTGCACGCCGCGGCCGGCCGGGCCGGAGTGGCGCGCCTCGGGCTCGAATCCGACGGCGTGACGTGGTCCCAGCAACGGAGCTTCGTCGACGTGTTCCCCGACGCCGAGCTGATCGCGACGTCAGCCCTCGTCGACGATCTCCGGATGGTCAAGGAACCGGGCGAGGTCGAACGCATCCGGGCCGCCTGCGCCATCGCGGACGATGCGCTGGCCGAGCTGCTCCCCACGCTCCACGACGCCCCCACCGAGCGGGCCTTCGCGCTGCGGCTCGAGTTCGCGATGCGCGAACGCGGTGCCACCGCCGTGAGTTTCGACCCGATCGTCGCGTCCGGTCCGAATGGCGCGAAACCGCACGCCCGGCCGAGCGACCGGACCATCGGACCCGGCGAACTCGTCGTGATCGACTTCGGGTGTGTCGTCGACGGGTACTGCTCGGACATGACCCGGACCGTGAGCGTCGGCGATCCCGGGGCCGACGCCCGTCACCTGTGGGAGACGGTCGCCGACGCCCAACGGCGCGGGTGTGCGGCCGTAGCGGTCGGCGCCGAGTGTGCCGCGGTCGACCGCGCCTCCCGGGACGTCATCGTGGAGGCCGGCTGGGGTGACGCGTTCATCCACGGCACCGGGCACGGTGTGGGGCTGGAGATCCACGAGTCGCCTCGGGTCGCGTCGACCTCGACTGGTACCCTCGCGGCCGGCCACGTGGTGACGGTCGAGCCGGGGGTCTACCTCCCGGGCCTCGGCGGGGTCCGGATCGAAGACACCCTGGTCGTCACCGCGAGCGGACCCGTCGCCCTCACCGAGTTCCCGAAGCAGTTGGTCGTCTGACCGGCGCCGAGTCAACCCCCTGAACCACCCGCCCTGCACCATTCGACCCGAACGATTCCACCGGAGAGCGAGTACATGTCGATCTCGACCAACGATCTGAAGAACGGCATGGCGCTGAACCTGCCCGACGGTCTCATGACCGTCGTCGAGTTCCAGCACGTGAAGCCGGGCAAGGGCGGGGCCTTCGTCCGCACCAAGTTGAAGAACGTGCGGACCGGAGCGGTCATCGAGAAGACGTTCCGGGCCGACGAGAAGGTCGGACACGCCACGATCGACAAGCGCGAGATGCAGTACCTCTACCGTGAGGGCGACGACTACGTCTTCATGGACAACCAGACCTACGACCAGATGAACGTCGCCGCCAAGATCCTGGGCGACGCCGTGCACTACCTCAAGGAAGGCGACGTGGCGGTGCTGCCGAGCTGGAACGACGAGGTGCTCGGTTGTGACCTGCCCGCGGCGGTCGAACTGGTGGTCACCGAGACCGAGCCCGGCATCCAGGGCGACCGCGTCTCGGGTGCCCGCAAGCCCGCCACCATGGAGACCGGGCTGGTGGTGCAGGTGCCGCTGTTCATCGAGATCGGCGAGACCCTCAAGATCGACACCCGCACGGGCGAGTACCTCACCCGCGCCTAGCGGGTCGGATCACGGTGGCTCCCCGGCGCGAATCCCGAGAACGAGCATTGGGTCTCTGCTACGAACGCGAAGTGCGTGCGATAAGCGCCGACGAACTTCTCGACGGCCTTCCGGCCGAACCCGACGCCTACGCGATCGAGCTGGTGCGCGGGGTCGAGAACCACGCGGTGGAGCTCGACAGCCTGCTCACCGAGTACTCCGAGCACTGGGCCGTCGACCGGATGCCCGCGCTCGACCGGGCGGTGCTCCGGCTCGGGTGTTACGAGCTCACCCACGAGCCCGATGTCCCGACCGCGGTCGTGATCAGCGAAGCCGTCGAACTCGCGAAGCAGTACTCGACCGAGAACAGCGGCCGTTTCGTCAACGGTTTGCTGGCCCGCATCGCCGAGCAGGTGCGCGCCGCGTCCTGATGGGTGGGTTCGCGGTGGCCGGTGGCCCGGGCACGATGGAGGCGCCCCTCATCGAGTCGATCGAGGACGTCGTCGTCGGGACCGACACGCCCTGGCTCGTGATCGTGTGGAACGACCCGGTCAACCTCCAGAACTACGTCGTGTGGGTGTTCCAGAAGTTGTTCGGATACTCGCGGGAGAAGGCGACCCGGCTGATGCTCGAGGTGCACCACGACGGCAAGTCGGTGGTCGCCCACGGCACGCGGGAGAAGGCGGAGATCGACGTCGCCCGGCTCCACGCGCACGGCCTGTGGGCCACGATGGAACGCGACCGCGGATGAGCCGCGTCAAACGCACCAAGCGCGGGGTCGTGATGAGCTTCGAACCGACGGAGGTCGCGATCCTCGAGGATCTGGTGGGGCAGGTGCGCACCGCCCTGACCGGCGGCGTCCCCGACCACGGTTCCGATCCGATCCGGGACCGGCTGTTCCCACGCGCGTACGTCGACCCGACCGAGGACCGCGCCGAACGCGACTTCCAGTCGGTCGTCCACGACGACCTGGTGCAGGCGAAGTCCGCGGCGATCGAGGCGCTCGTCACCGGGCTGCACTCGCACCGCACCAAGAAGGGCGGCAGTGAGATCACCCTCGATCCGGCGGGCATGGAGACCTGGCTCGGCGCGCTCAACGACGTGCGGCTCGCGCTCGGCGCCGCGATCGGGCTCACCGACGACCGCGACCCGGACGCCGACCTCGACCCCGACGACCCACGGGCCGCGGTCTTCGTCGTGCTCGACTGGCTCGGCTACCTCCAGTCCGAGCTGCTCGACGTCATGATGGGGGAGGATCCATGACCGCGATCTCGGCACCGACACCTGGTCCGCTCCAGGTCGCCGCCGGGTACGGCCTGGCCGACGCGCCCGCCGATGGGTCGGCGCTGGCGTGGTCCACCGTCGTCGACTGGCTGACCGGCAGCCGCAACTACTGGGTCTGCAGCACCCGCCCGGAGGGCCGGCCCCACGCGATGCCGGTGTGGGCGCTCTGGATCGACGGTGCGCTCTGGTTCTCGACCGATCCGAACTCGTACAAAGCTCGCAACCTGGCGCGGTCGCCGGAGGTCGTGATCCACCTCGAGAGTGGCGACGAGGTGTGTGTCCTCGAAGGCGCGGTGCGACGGATCGAGGTGGCCGATCTCCCCGAGGTGTTCGTCGACGCCTACGACGAGAAGTACGACATCCGCCTCGAGCCCTGCGACGACGCGTTCGGGCTCTACGTGCTCCAACCCCGGGTGGCGCTCACCTGGACCGAGGCCGACTTCCCGACCACCGCCACCCGCTGGACGTTCTGACCCACCCGCACCCCGACCTTTGCACGAAGTTGTACCGCCCGCTGTACAACTTCGTTCAGAAGTCGGGGGATGGGCGCGCGAAGGCGAGGTTGGTGGGCGCGCGCGTGCTACGGTCGGAGCACTCCGTCACCGGGATCCTGTGAGGTCCCCACGGAACGAGGATGACGATGGCCGAGAGCCCCACCGGCACGCCGAGTGCCGCCGACAAGCAGAAGACCGCCGCCCCGCAGGGCGGCTTTTCTTTGCCCGGGTTCTCGGCTCCGGACTCGGTCCTGCGCACCCGGGTGTTCAGCGCCGACGACCTGCGTCGGGCCCAGACCCGGATCGCCCACGAGATCGTCGAGCGCAATCACGGCCCGCACGAGGTGGTCCTGATCGGGCTCCACCACCGCGGTCCCCAGATCGCCCAGCGGTTGGCGGACGCGATCGAATCGTTCGAAGGGGTCCAGGTCCCCGTCGGTGCGCTCGACGTCGCCTTCTACCGCGACGATATCGGGCTCCGACCGGTCCAGCCGCTCGGCCCCACCGAGGTCCCGGTCGACATCGCCGGACGGGTGGTGGTGCTCGTCGACGACGTGCTCTTCACCGGGCGCACCATCCGGGCCGCGCTCGACGCGGTCACCGAACTCGGCCGCCCGCGTGCGATCCAACTCGCGGTGCTGATCGACCGCGGACACCGCGAACTGCCGATCCGGGCCGACTTCGTCGGCAAGAACCTGCCCACGGCCGAACGCGAGGACGTGCGGGTTCGCCTGCGCGAGATCGACGACGTCGCCGAGGACGTCATCGAACTCTGGGGACCGGAAGGGGAGGGGGAAGCGTGAACGAGGCGTCCACCCCGACGGGTGAGGACCGCGGTCGCCAAGTGGGGCCCGACCGGCCCGGCCCGCAGGGCCAAGAGGGGGAGGCATGATCCCGAAGCACCTGCTCTCGATCGAGGATCTCGACCGCGACCGGATCGTCGAGTTGCTCGACGGGTCGGAGCACATGTCCGACGTGCTCAGCCGGGAGATCCCGAAGGTGCCGGCCCTGCGGGGCAAGACGATCGTCAGTCTGTTCTACGAGGACTCGACCCGCACCCGCCTCTCGTTCGAGACCGCGGCGAAGCGTCTCGGGGCCGACACCATGACCTTCACCGCAGGGTCGTCGTCGGTGAAGAAGGGCGAGAGCCTGCTCGACACGGTCAAGACGATCGAATCGATGGGGATCGACGCGATGGTCGTGCGCCACTCGGCCGCCGGCGCGCCGCACCGCGTGGCCCGCTGGATCGATGCGGCGGTGGTGAACGCGGGCGACGGACGGCACGAACACCCGACCCAGGCCTTGCTGGACGCGTTCACCCTGCGCCGCCACCGCGGCGACCTCACCGGCGCGCGGATCGGCATCGTCGGCGACGTCCGCAACTCGCGGGTCGCCCGCAGTGGCATCCAGTGCTGGTCCCGCCTCGGGGCCCAGGTCACCCTGATCGGACCGCCGACGTTGATGCCCGAACGGCTCGACGGTTGGCCGGTCGATGTCACGAGCAACCTCGACGACGTCCTGAGCGAGCTCGACGTCGTGTACGTGCTGCGGGTCCAGCAGGAACGCATCGGGCGCGCGCTGCTCCCGAGCCTGCGCGAGTACTACGCCCGGTGGGGCGTGAGCGTGGCGCGGGCCGAGCGGTTGAAGCCGGACGCGTTGGTGATGCACCCCGGGCCGATGATCCGGGGGTCGGAGATCGCGACCGAGGTGGTCGACGGCCCGCGCTCGTTGGTGCGGGAACAGGTGGCGAACGGAGTGGCGGTACGGATGGCGGTGCTGTGGGATCTCATCGGCTCGGGGGGTATGGCCTAATGGATGTGTTCGTCCGCGGGGGTCGGGTCGTCGACGAGACCGGCGAGCGCGGCGCCGACGTACTGGTGCGCGACGGCGTGATCGCCGAGGTCGGTCCGAACCTCGACGCGGCGGGCGCGACGGTGCTCGACGCTGAGGGCGCGGTGGTCGCGCCCGGGCTCGTCGACATCCAGGTGCACTTCCGTGAACCGGGCCGCGAGGACGCCGAGACCCTGGAGACCGGCGCCCGGGCCGCGGCGCTCGGCGGGTTCACGGCCGTGGTCGCGATGCCGAACACCACGCCGCCACTCGACGACGCCCAGGTCGTGAGCGCCCTCCTCGAACAGGGGCGTCGCACCGCCTGTCACGTCACCGTGGCCGGCTGCATCACGCGCGGTCGTGAGGGGCGCGAGCTCGCCCCGCTCGGTGAGCTGTACGACCTCGGCGTCCGCGTCTTCACCGACGACGGTGACTGTGTCGCCGACGCCAACGTCATGCGGCGGGCGCTCGAGTACTCGACGGCCCTCCCCGGCGCGGTGATCGCCCAACACGCCGAAGACCCGGCGATGGTCGCGGGCGGTCACATGCACGAAGGGGAGTGGTCGGCGCGGCTCGGCATTCCCGGCCGGCCCGCGGCGGCCGAGGTCACGATCGTGGCCCGCGACCTGGAACTCGCCCGGATCACCGGCGGTCGGTACCACGTCCTGCACATGTCGACGGCCGGCGCGACGGCGCTGGTGCGCGCCGCGAAGGCCGAGGGGCTGCGGGTGAGTGCCGAGGCGTCACCGCAGCACTTCACGCTGACGGACGCCGAGTGCGCGAGCTTCGACCCGGTGTTCAAGATGAACCCGCCGTTGCGGTCCGACGCCGACGTCGACGCCATCGTCGCCGGCCTGGTCGACGGCACGATCGATGCCATCGCCACCGACCACGCTCCCCACGCACCTGCCACCAAGGAGTTGCCGTTCGAGGAGGCCCCGCCGGGCATGCTCGGCGTCGAGACCGCGCTCGCGGTGGCGATCACCCGCCTGGGCGAGACCGGCAGCCTGACCCTGGCCGAGATCCTGGCCCGACTGTCCTGGCAGCCGGCGCGCATCGCCGGACTCGACCAACTCGGTCACGGCCTGCCCATCGTGCCGGGCAACCCCGCCAACCTCTGTGTGATCGATCCGGCCGAGACGTGGGTCGTCGAGGCCGACCGGTCCGCCAGCAAGTCGCGCAACACGCCGTGGGCCGGGTGGAAGCTCACCGGTCGAGTCCGCCACACGGTGCTGCGCGGTCGTCCCGTCGTCATCAACCGAGAGGCCCACGCGTGAGTCCTGCTTCCCGATCCGAACCCGCGGTGCTCGTCCTGCGCGACGGCGAAGTGTTCGAGGGCGAGATGCTCGGCGCGACCGACACGGTCGCCACCGGCGAGGTGGTCTTCAACACCGCGTTGAGCGGCTACCAGGAGATCGTGACCGATCCGAGCTACGCCGGGCAGATGATCACCTTCACCTACCCCCACATCGGCAACTACGGGACCAACGCCGAGGACGACGAAGCGGCGGCACCGGCCTGCCGCGGCGTGATCGTGCGTGACCTCGCGCGTCGGGCCAGCAACTGGCGCTCCACGGAGTCCTTGCCCGAGTTCCTGATCCGTCACCGCATCCCCGTCATCACCGGCATCGACACCCGTCGACTGACGCGCCACCTCCGGGAACACGGCGCGGTGCCGGGCGCGTTCGGCACCGACGAGGCCGCGGTGCGCGCCGCCGCGGCGGCGAGCACCTCCACCGACGGTTCCGATCTCGCCGCGACGGTCACCACGGCCGAGCCCTACAGCTACGGCGATCCCGACGCGCCGTTCCACGTCGTGGCCTACGACTTCGGCATCAAGCGCACGATCCTGCGGCACCTCGCGAGCGCGGGCTGCTACATCGACGTCGTCCCGGCGTCGACCAGCACCGCCGACGTGTTGGCCCGCGCGCCCGAGGGCATTTTCCTCTCGAACGGTCCGGGTGATCCCGCCGCGGTCGTGGGTGCGGCGGACGCGGTGCGCGGCCTCGTCGGCAGTGGCGTCCCGATCTTCGGGATCTGCCTCGGGCACCAGATCCTCGGCCACGCGCTCGGCGGCGCCACCTTCAAACTCCCGTTCGGTCATCACGGCGGGAACCACCCGGTGCAGCACGTGGCGAGCGGCTCGGTGGAGATCACGAGTCAGAACCACAACTACGCCGTGGATCCGGACTCGCTCGACCGGGCGGTCGAGATCACCCACGTCAACCTCAACGACGGGGTGTGCGAAGGGTTGCGGGTGTCGGGGGAACCGATCTTCAGCGTGCAACATCATCCGGAGGCCGGGCCGGGTCCGCACGACGCGGCCTACCTGTTCGACGATTTCACCGCCGTGATGGCAGGGAGCTGACGTGCCGAAGCGCACCGACATCGAATCGATCCTGATCGTCGGCAGCGGGCCGATCGTGATCGGCCAGGCGTGCGAGTTCGACTACTCGGGGACCCAGGCGTGCCGGGTCCTGCGCGAGGAGGGCTACCGCGTGGTCCTGGTCAACTCGAACCCGGCGACGATCATGACCGACCCCGACTTCGCCGACGCGACCTACGTCGAGCCTCTCGACGTCGAGAGCCTCCGGCGGGTCATCGAACGCGAGCGGCCCGATGCGCTGCTGCCGACGCTCGGCGGCCAGACGGCGTTGAACCTCGCGATCGCGCTCGACGAAGCCGGCGTGCTCGAGGAGTTCGACGTCGAGCTCATCGGCGCGAGCATCGAGGCGATCCACACCGCCGAGGACCGGAGCCGGTTCAAGGCGGCGATGCAGGAGATCGGGTTGGTGGTCCCGCTGTCGGCGATCGTCCAGGCCGACGCCGACATCACCGACGAACACGACCGGATGGCCGACGCGGTGGAGCGCGCGGTGATCGCGGGGAAGGAAGTCGGGTTCCCCCTCATCTGCCGGCCGAGCTTCATCCTCGGCGGCGGCGGCACCGGCTTCGCCTACGACGAGGACGACCTCCGTGCCGTCGCCTGGCGAGGCTTCTCGGCCAGCCCGGTCGAGGAGATCCTCCTCGAGCAGTCCGTTCTCGGGTGGAAGGAGTACGAGCTCGAGGTCATGCGGGACCACGCCGACAACGTCGTGGTCATCTGCGCGATCGAGAACGTCGACGCGATGGGGGTCCACACCGGCGACTCCATCACCGTCGCCCCGGCCCAGACCCTGACGGACGTCGAGTACCAGAAGATGCGTGACGCCGCGTTCGCATGCATCCGTCGGATCGGCGTCGCGACCAGCGGCTCGAACGTGCAGTTCGGTCTCGAACCCACGAGCGGCCAGATGGTCATCAT
>CAZJBJ010000076.1:0-17544 GCA_964544295.1 uncultured Bifidobacteriaceae bacterium | reverse complement strand
CGGCGATCACCGCCTCATCCTCGGCGGTGGGCGTCGACGCGGACCGAGCATCGCACCGGTCGAGGGTGGCACGGGCGCGGCGTAGCGCACTGTTGATGGCGGCGGGCGACGTGTCGAGCAGCGCGGCGACCTCCGCCGCCCGCCACCGATACACGTCGCGCAGGATCAGCACTGCGCGCTGGCGAGCAGACAGCTTCTGCACCGCGGCGAGGAACGCCAACCGAACCGATTCGCGCTGCATGACCTCGTCGGCCGGATCCCCACCCCACCCAAGGATCATCTGGTCGGGTGCCGGTTGCACCCAGGTCGCCTCCGGTCGCGGCGCCTGCAGCCGGTCGTCGGCCGTCCCGGCCGGAGTCAGATCGGCAGGTAGCGCCCGACGGTTGCGGCCGTTGGCCATGTCGATGCACACATTTGTCGCGATCCTGTACAACCACGGGCGAAGCCCGCCGCGATCCTCGAAGCGGGCCAGCGAACGCCAGGCACGTGTCATCGTATCCTGCACCGCGTCCTCGGCCTCGTGAATCGATGCCAGCAACCGGTAGCAATAGCCGACCAGTTCGCGGCGGAACGGTTCGAGATCCTCGATCCCCAACCCGGATGCCACCACCGCGCTCATGGCGCGCCTGCACCCGGCGTCCGGATGCTCCAGCACCAACCGATTCGGCACATCAATGGTCTCCTTCGCGCGCCCACACCGAGTCTGACAACAACGCAACTCCCTCGGCGACGAAAAGTCGTCGCGTTGGGCCACAACCGACCCACAGCCCGTCGAAGCCCTTGCCGGATCTTGCCCTTGGCGAGCGACCCTCACGTCGCTGGCCGCCCAGGTGTAGCCCAGCCGCTCCGGCCCCAGCATGGCATCCGTTCAATCACTCCTTGACAAATACTCTGTTCAGAGTACTATGATCCGAGTATGGCCCGCTGGAGACGCACGAACCCGCTCGCACTGGCCGTGCTGGTCACCCTGTTCGACCAGCCTCGACACCCTTACGACATCGCCCAAACGATGAAGCAGCGTGGTCACGACCAGAGCATGCGGCTCAACTTCGGGTCGCTGTACTCGGTGGTCGGTTCGCTGGAGCGTGAGGGGTTCATCGAGGCGACCGAGGTCGAGCGGGAAGGCAAGCGGCCTGAGCGCACTGTGTATCGGGTGACCGACGACGGTGTCGCCGAGGCTCGCGACTGGCTCGCCGACCTGATCGGGCGCCCGACCAAGGAGTACACAGCCTTCGAAGCCGCGTTAGCGCTGCTCGGCGCGCTCGAACCCGACGAGGTGCAACGCCTGCTGGAGCAGCGCCTCAAACTGTTGCACGCCATGGTCGCTCAGACCATCGCCCTACGCGAGTCGGTCAGCGAGCAGTTCCAGGTACCCCGCCTGTTCCTCATCGAGGTCGAGTACGCCGAGGCGCTCCAGCGCGCGGAGCTGGCCTTCGTGCAGGAATTCCTCGACGATCTGCGCTCGGGCGCGTTTCCCCAGATCGACCAATGGCGTGACCGGAGCACGCAGCTCCCCGACCCAGAACGGAGCCACCGATGAACACCCATCCAATCGTCGAGGCCGCTGGCCTACGCAAGTGGTTCGGCGGCACGCCTGCCCTCGACGGCTTGGACCTCGCCGCCTCGGGTGGTCTCACCGCGCTGCTCGGCCCCAATGGTGCCGGCAAGACCACCTTCGTCGCCGCCGTCGCCACGCTCGTACGCCCCGATGCGGGCACGCTGCGCGTCGCCGGTATCGACGTCGTCGACGAGCCCAAGCAGGTACGCCGGCTCATCGGGCTCGCCGGGCAGTCGGCGTCGGTCGAACCGGCATTGACCGGACGCGAGAACCTGCACATGGTCGGCAGGTTGTTCGGTCTCAGCCGCCACGACGCCGCCGCCGCGGCCCGATCGGTCGTGGACCGCCTGGACCTCGGCGAGACCGCCGACCGCCTGGTGCGCACCTATTCCGGGGGCATGCGCCGACGACTCGACCTCGGCGCCAGCCTCGTCGGACGCCCCCGCTTGCTGCTTCTCGACGAGCCGACCACTGGCCTCGACCCCACCGGCCGGCTCGAACTGTGGGACATGATCCGCCAGCTCGTCGCCGAGGGCACCGACGTACTGCTCACCACCCAATACCTCGAAGAAGCCGACCAACTCGCCCGCGAGGTCGTCATCATCGACCGCGGCCGTGTCGTCGCCACGGGAACGCCCGCCGAACTCAAGCGCCGCGTGGGCCGCGACGTCGTCGAAGTTCGCGCCGCCGACCCCGCAACGCTCGCCCAGCTCGCCGCGCTCTTGGGCGGCGTGTCGGGCAATCCGACCCGCGTCGACGCACCGAACCGGCGCGTCACCGTCGAGGTGACCGAACCAGCCCAATTCGCTGCCGCGGTACGTGCTGTGACCGACAGCGTCGTCGCCATCGACGACATTGCCCTGCGACGCCCGACGCTCGACGAGGTGTTCCTCGCCCTGACCGACAACCGTCGACCCGCGATCCAAGGAGCGCAACCATGACCGCCGCCAGCGCCCGCCCCCACTCCGGCCCAGCCGATGGCGGACCGAGCTATCTCACCACCGTCGCCGCCAGCGCCCGACGTTCGGCGTTGCAGTTCTTCCGGACCCCCCAGGTACTCGCCGTCGGCACCATCCAGGGCGCGATGTTCCTCCTCATGTTCCGCTACGTCTTCGGGGGGGCTATCTCCACCGGCAACAGCCTGGGTTACGTGGACTTCCTCGTCCCCGGTTTCCTCGTTACCGGAATCCTGTGGACCGGCATGGCCGCCGCCGCCGGCATCGCGGAAGACAACGCATCGGGCGTCTACGACCGGTTCCGCTCACTCCCACTGCCCCGCTCCGCCATCCTCGTCGGCCGCACCCTCGCCGACACCGCCCTCGTCGGCTGGGCTGTGCTCATCAGCGCCGCCATCGGGTTCGCCGCCGGATTCCGCACCCACACCCCCCTCGTCCACGTCATCGCGGCCTTCGTCCTCATAGCCGTCGCCGCCGCCGCATTCGCCTGGGCGTTCGTAGCCATCGGCCTGTACGCCCGGAACGCGCAGGCCGCCCAGGGCCTGTCGATGATCATCGTGCCCTTCTCGTTCGTGTCCGCCGCCAATGTACCGGTGTCGTCCATGCCGGGCTGGATGCAAGTCTTCGCGGCCAATCAACCGGTCACCGTGGTCATCAACGCCGTCCGCTGCCTCATGCAAGGCGACGCGAACACGATCGGGCTCGGTCACACCACCACCTACTGGATCGCGCTTAGCCTCGCCTGGTCCGCCGGAATCGCCGTCTGCTTCGCGACCATCTCCACCCGCCGCTTCGCCCGGCCACGCTGACAGGCCCACCCCACACAACCGGCTCACGGGCGGCGTCGATGACCTGCTCCCCACGAGCTTGCGTGACTCGTACCGTCGCGAGACGGCGCGCTGCAGAACGGCTGCGGTCCGCCGTCACGCAGCCCCGCGCAGAGCGTCCAGCGCTGCGCGGGCTTCCGCGATGGCTCGAGGTTCATCGACTGTGAGTACCACGCGGTCGTCGACGACCACCCGGCCGTCGACGATCACTGTGCGAACGTCGTCGGGGGTGGCACGCAGCGCGATCGTGGGGACCGGATGCCCATCGCCGAGGTGATGCGCGCCGGACGTGTCGATGATGACGAGGTCGGCGAGCTGACCCGGCGCGAGTCGGCCGACCCTTCCCGGTTGACCGAGACTCGGACCACCGTTCCAAGTCATGGCGACGACCTCCTCGAGCGGCAGCGCGGCGTCGCTGGCGGCGAGTTCACGTTGAATGATGAGTGCGGCGTGGATCGTGTCGAACGGTGTTGCGACCATCGATGGGGCTGCGTCGGTTCCCAGCACCATCGGCACACCAGCGGCCCGCAACCGGTCGACCGCACCGAGCCCAGAGGTGCCGAAGCCGAGCAAGGCATTCCCCAGCGGATTCCAGTTGACCGTCACGCCGCCCGACCGGAACGCTGCAGCATCGCCTTCGGTGACGCAGTTGGCGTGCATCAACGTGCAACCGGTGTGCAGCAGCCCGGCTTCGGCGAGACGATCGGTCTGGCTCTGCCCGCGCAGGGCGTCGTGATCGGCGACCGATGCGGCACTGATGTGGCTATGCACATGGACAGGATGGCGGTCCCCAGCCAGGGCCGCGATCCCGGCAAGCAGGTCGTCGCTGGCGGCGATCGGTTCGACCGCCGAAACCAGCGGGCGAAACCGGCCCGCCGCGGCCCGATCGTTGGCGCTCACCCACGCCCCGGCCTTTGCCAACACGCGGTCGGTATCGGCCCGCTGTTCGATCGCCCCGGCCCGGTCGTGCCAGGTGTCGGCCAGCGAGGGACCGACCGCAGCGCGGATTCCCGTCTCGTCGGCGGCGATCACGAGACCATCGAGACCCGAGCTGCCGGCGTCGACCACGCCGGTGATACCGGCGCGCAACATGGCGGTGAACACGGGCCGAACTACAGTGGCGACGAGTTCGGCGGGAAGCGGTTGTGAGCACAATTCGACGATCATGGGGATGATCTCGGCGGTCCGCCGAGCCCCCGCGAACAAGCCAGGCCCCCGCGCCGGCTGGTAAGGACGGGCCCTGGCCAGGAACGCAGACAGATGCACGTGAGCATCGACGAACCCGGCGCACACCAACCCGCCATCGGCATCGATCACCCGTCGAGCCCCGCGACGTTCCAACACAGACCGGTCGCCGACCTCGACGATTTCGTTGCCGGCGATGGCAACGTGCGTGCCCACGACCCAGTCCGGCGCCGTCGGGTCGATGACGCGTCCGTTCACGATCGCGAGGTCGACATCGGAGATCACACAATCTCCTTCATGAACGACCATAGGCCGCCTTCGCAGTCGCGGGCGCTGTACTCGCGGTAGCCGTAGGGCTGGTCGAGCGGTTCGTACACGATGTGACCGCCCTTGGCTGTCACGAGCCTGTGGTGCTCGTCGACGTCGTCGACCATCACCGCCACCGTGGCGGTCGACGCACTGAGCGACTGGGGTGATGCAAGTTGGTATGTGTCGGATTCGGGGTGGAGCCAGATCATGCCGTCACCCGCGAACAGTTCGGCGTGCACCGGCACCCCGCCAGGGTCGCGCATGACCTCGCCGGGAGTGAGGCCGAACACGTCGACTAAGTAGGCGTGCGCCGCGGGTAAGTCGCGATACACCAGGATCGAGATCCGGCGTCGCAGCGGGGTTTCCAGGGCTTCCATCATGTTCAGTACCTCCAGGAGGTCAGTTGTTGGGTCGTCGTCGTCATCGAGGTGGCCGAGCGCGGCGGTCATTGCCGCGCGTAGCGCAGTGAGTCGGGCGATCTGGTCATCAACCGCCGCGCTGTGACTCCTCAGCGCGTTCGGCAACGTCCAGCCAGGGTCGTCGAGGACGCGTGCGATCTGGTCCAGTGAGAGGCCGAGCCGGCGCAGCCGATTCACGCGATACACACGTTCGATCGCGTCGCGGCCGTACAGCCGATGACCCGCCGCGCTGCGCGCGGGCGCCGCCAGTAGCCCGATCTGCTCGTAGTGGTGCAGCGCCCGCACGGTCAACCCCGACGCGTGCGCGAGGTCTCCTACGCGGATCAGTTGTTCTTCACCGTCTGTTTCCATACCGGTGACCGTACGACCTGACGTCGCGTCAGACGCAAGACCCAATTCGAGCGAGTTTCCTCAACCGCCGGTTGGCCTTCGACGTAGCCAGCTACGCGGGATCGTCGATGTGATGCCCAGTCTCGAGCAGCGTCTTGAGCGACGAGATCACCGCAGGCCATCCGGTGCTGACCATCCCGAGCATGATGCTGCCCTCGGGGAAGTCGTCGTGGACGACGGTCAGCTTGCACTTGCCGTCCATGTCCTGGATCTCGAAGGTTGCTTTCGAACGCCGCGTGCTCGTCTCCTCGCAGAGCGCTGCGATCAGGCCGGTGTCGACGCCGACGTGTGCCGCGAACTCGGGCGTGATCGTGTGCCAGGTGTAGGAGAGCCGCGTGTAGGGGTTCGCTTCGATCACGACCTGGGCCGGATCATCAAGCACGACGCCCTTGTGCTTCCAGATCATCCGTGAGCCCGACGCCCAGTCGGTCACGAACTCCATGTCCCAGTAGCGCCGCGTGAATGCCGGGTTGGTGAGCGCCCGCCACAACTCTTCGGCCGTGGTCTTGATGTAGGTGGTGTAAACGAACGACCGCGTCGTCCCCTGTGTGCTGGTGTCCATGTTGGTGAGCTCCAATGCGTCTTGCAAGTCGGCGAGGGCGCGGACCCGTTCGTGGTCGTACTGCTCGATCCACCGGTCAGAGACCGCGTGGATCGGAGCGGCGTTCAAGTAATGGAGACGCTCTCGTCCGCGGCGTATGACGACGATCAGATTCGCCGCCTCGAGGATCTCCAGGTGCTTCGTGACCGATTGGCGGGTCATGTTCATGTCCGCGCAGAGGTCATTGAGGTTCTGACCGTTGCGCGCGTTGAGGCTGTCCAGCAACCGGCGTCGGCCCGGATCGGCGAGCGCCTTGAAGACGTCGTCCAGCGGAAGGTCCATCGGTGCGAGCAGTGTGGCAGACGTCACCGCGACGCGAGGCGGACCGTTCAGTCGAAGCGGGACATCTTGACGTCGTGCGGGAAAGGACGTCCGTTGCCGCACTCGATCCCCTGCTTGAGGCTGAGCAGATAGGACCCCCACTTCGACGAGCAGTGACCCATGAACTCGACGGGCTCACGCCACCCGGCGTGCGCGAAGTTCACGACGGTCTCGCCCTCGACGTCAGTCAGGTCGAAGGAGATCGACGTGCCGATCCACTCATCGGGTCCGTCAACGCATCGCCACTCGACGCGGCAATCCGTGTCGAGTTCGACGACCTGCATGGTCATGAACCGATCGGGCCCCCCGAAGTGGAAGCTAATCTCTTCCCCAACCGCCGACGACCCCTTGGTGTCGGTGGTCCACCACTGCTTCAGGCCGTCGATGGTGGCGACCCGCTCGTAGACGGACCCCGCGCCGGCCTCGACGCCGATGCGATGCCTGATGTCGTACATGTTTGCTTCTCCATTCATGCAACTATTTGACTGCATATTAGGATAGGCAGCCGTCTGACTGCATGTCAAGCAACCATCGGAACGCATCGACCGGACGCCGGCAATCGTCCCAGCCCGGGGAATTCGCGCGTCCGTTCGTCAACAAGATCGTCAAGCCAATGACCCGGCGAATAGCCGTTCGTGGTACCCACGGACCGCGCACGGACGGTACCGACGCCGAGGGCCTCGCCGACCCGACGGTGACCACGGCAGTGGTCGTCGCGTCATGTGGGCAAGGTCGCGATGGCCCACTACGGTGACCAAGATGGTTGCGGTTCGGGAAGTCGGCCCGGATCTGGTCGAAGACCTGGACCGACTCTCTCATAACTCCCCCGATCTGACGGACAGGTGGGGTGTTGCTGATCATGCCGCCGTTGTCGTCTCGTAGTCGATGGGGCTGAGCCCGTCGCAGTAGGAGCGCCGGCGACGCGGGTTGTACCAGGCTTCGATCCATTCGAAGATCGCACCCGCGAGCTGGTCGCGGGTGTGCCAATGGTGTTGGTCGAGGAGCTCGCGTTTCAGGCTCGAGAAGAACGCCTCGGCGACGGAATTGTCGTAGCAATCACCGATGCTGCCCATCGAGCCGAGCAGTCCCGCGTGACGGAGCCGGTTCCCGAAAAGCCACGACGTGTAGACCGACCCGTGGTCGGAGTGCGCGATGGTCTCGCCGTCCGACGGGCGTCGCCGCCAGGTCGCCATCTGCAACGCGTCAGCGACGAGTTCCGCGCGGATGTGATCCGCGATCGACCAGCCGACCACGCGTCGGGAGTACGCGTCGATCACCGCCGCGAGATAGACCTTGCCTTCGTCGGTGCGATGCTCGGTCACGTCCATCACCCAGAGCCGGTTCGGTCCCTCGGGATCGAACTGCCGGTTCACCAGATCCGGGTTCGGGGTGCTGCCGTCACGACGCGTGCAGCCCTTCCCACGGCGCGATGGGTAGTGGATCCCGACCGCCCCGCAGATCCGCATCCATTGCTCGGCCTGGGTCTTCGAACACGACCGGCCGAGACCGAGGACCAGTTCCTTGCGGACCCGGGGTGACCCATAGGAGCGGCGCGACATCGTCCAGATGTCATGCACCGTGTTCGCCGCGTACGCCCCGGCTAACTCGGCGGCGGTCACCGGCAGCTTCCGGCGTTGATAGAACCCGGAGGTCGACACCTTCATCACGCGGCAACACACCGCGACGGGCAGGTCCGAGCAGTGCTCGGCGATGAAGGTGTAGATCATTTTGGGAGGACGTTCTCCTTCGCAAAGTACGCGGCTGCCCGCTTCAGGATCTCGTTCTCCATCCGAGCGACCCGCAGCTCACGACGGAGCTGCACGAGCTCTTCGCGTTCCGGGGTGGTCAGCCCGTCTGTGCGGCGGCCTTCGTCGAGGTCGGCTCGGCGCATCCAGTTCCGCAAGCAGCTGTCACTGATCCCGAGATCCGCGGCGATCTCCGCGACGGGCTTCTCACGCAACCGTGCGAGCTCCACCGCTCGTTGGCGGAACTCCGGCGGATGAGGTCTGGGCATTTGGACTCCTTCCTGAGAACGACCACGGTCGCCTCAGTGTCGGTGTCCGTCAAACCGGGGGATCTCCAGATCGCAGCCCATCGGCCCCGAGACCGTCTCACCAAAGACGCACGACATAGAACCCCACCCAGCCGCCGAAGCCGACGACGCTCCGAGCCCCGACGCCATCGCGCGTCGCCACCACCAGCAACAGTGCACCAAACCATTGCTCATTCGCAGCCAGCGGACCTCTGACCAGCACCTCCGCGGCGACTGACACACGCCGGGCCGCGGGCGGGCCGCGACGTACCATGATCCAACGTGAAGTCCGGCGGCCTCAGAACGACGTCAACAGCGCTCTGACCAGCACCTTCACCTCCCCGCCCTCGTGGGACATGCAGAAAACCGGGGTGGCCAGGGGCGACGCGCCGAGCTGGGAACGGATTTCGCGGATCTGGGAACGCGCATTCCTAGGACACACATGGTGGGGACACGGACACGGATCGCCAGAGGGGTAGGACGAACATATGTTCCCCTTCGAATTCCGGGACCTCCCCGGTCAACCGGATGGCCAACCCAGTTGAGTACGCAGCAGCCGACGGGCACGCGCGACCGCCTTCTCCGCCGGTGGTGTCGGGTATGGACGGACGTCAAGACGACGCCACTCCCGTATCACGGCCGTGAGCCGATCCCCCCGCCCGTCGAAGCGCTTCGCCTCCGTCGGGCTGTGGGTCAGCACGGCGACAAGTAGCTGGCCGAGATCTTCGAGGACAACCGCTGTTGCCTCCGCGATTGGCCATGCGCCGGGGTGGCGTACGGACTTCACCGCCAGGTGAGCGAGATTCCCGCCGACCGCGTCGTAGAACGCATAGAGGGCTCGTCGTCGGCGCTGAGTAGGAGGAACCCAGATCTCGCCTTCGGCGAGGTACCAACTTGGTTTCACGTCGGCGGGCCGAATGACGAGCCTGATGTCGTCGGCATCAGCGAGAAGAAAACCGATGAGGGCGCGGAGGTCGACGAGTGCTGACTGGACGAACGCGTTCGACCAAAGTGGCGAAGGCATTGGCCCAGCCAGTTCGCGCACTGCGCCCACGACCATCGCAGCTCGGTAGGACACGGCCGCAGCGCCGACTGACCGCCGTCGAGGGCTCGGCCACTTCTCTATGACGGCAATCTAAACCGGCCTCGGCCACCGATTCGGGTACCCCCGACTTGTGGACCGCCGCTGGCATGAGGTCCGAGTTTGCTGCCGTCGCGCACCTCTGCGGGGAGGTACGTGCGGAGTCGCGCGCGCGGGCCACTACCGTCGTCTTCGTAAGCGCAAGTTGTGCTCCTCCGTGAGCCCCGCACAGCCGGACCGTCGGGTCGGCCAAGGCGGCATCCCTTCAAGCTCACGGGAGGTTGTCTGATGGCAACGAAGAAGGACAACGAATCGCAGGAACTGGTGGTCGCCGAGCCGACGAAGCCGCGGGGCCGTCGGGGAGCCAGCTCACCCCGGGCGATCGAGACCGCGGCACGCGAGCGTCAGACGATCGAACTGCGGACTGCCGGGTACACGTTCGAGGAGATCGCGCAGCAGGTCGGGTACAAGGACCGCAGCGCCGCCAAGAAGGCAGTCGAGCGTGGGCTGGGTCGGTGGATGCGTGAGACCGACCAGGAACTCCGCGCGGTGATGCTCGAGCGATGCGAGACCGTCGTGCGCCGGATCTGGCCACAGATCGACTGCGACTACCCGGACCCGGATGCGATCGCCGCGTTCCACAAGATCACCGACCTCGAGGCCAAGCTGTCCGGCGCGTACGCGTCGACCCGCCAGCAGGTCGACGTGAAGGTCCACGGCCGGGTCGAGCACACCAAGCTCGACGCGCTCGCAATCCTCGAGGCCGACGTCGAACTCGCGGAGATCGTCGACGAGCACCTCGCCGGGGAGGCGTCATGAACCGCCGCCCAGACGACGACCGCCGCCGCGCGTGCTTCGAGCTGCTCGACATCCCGTACTGCCCGTGCCGACCGACGAAGACCCAAGCCGGGTTCTTGTTGGACCAGCATCGTGAGGTCCTCTACGGTGGCGCGGCCGGCGGCGGGAAGTCGGTCGCTATGTTGATGGCCGCGGTGCAGTTCATCGAGGTGCCCGGCTACTCGGCCATCATCTTCCGTCCGTCGCTCACCGATTTGAAGCTGCCGTCCGGGTTGATCTCGGTCTCGCACAACTGGTTCTCCGGGCACGCGCCGTGGAACGGCGACACGAACACGTGGACGTTCCCGAACGGGGCGCGCCTCCAGTTCGGATACCTCGACAACGCGAGTGACAAGTACCGGTACGCCGGGGCCGAGTTCCAATTCGTCGGTTTCGATGAGCTCACCCAGTTCCGCGAGGAGGACTACCTCTTTCTCTTCTCCCGACTCCGCGGCCCCAGCGACGCGAACAACCCGCTGTCGCGGGTCCCGGTCCGGATGCGGGCGACCACCAACCCCGGTGGACGGGGCCACGACTGGGTCCGCGCCCGGTTCATCGCCCCCTACCTCGAGACCCTCGCTGGGGCACCACAAGACCCCGACCGGCCGTTCCATCCCGCCCGCATCACCGACAACCCCCACCTCGACATCGCCGCCTACGAGAAGAGCCTCGCCGAGTTGCCCATCGTCGAACGCGAACGACTCCTCAACGGCGACTGGGATATCCGCCCCGACGGCGGCGTCTTCCGCCGCGACTGGTTCACCCTCATCAACCCGCCCGATATCCCCGACCGGCTCGAGAAGCTGCGTAGCTGGGATCTCGCCGCCACCGCCGCCCGACCCGACAACAACCCCGACTGGACCGTCGGAGCGCTCATCGGCCGCGACGCACGCACCGGCATCTACTACCTGCTCGACATCGTCCGCCTACGTGGCACCGCCCGCGAGGTCGAACAAGTCGTGCGCGCCACCGCCGAACGTGACGGTCAGGCCGTCCAGATCATCATCGAAGAAGAAGGCGGATCCTCCGGCAAGGCCATCAGCCTGCACTACCGGACCGAGGTGCTTGAGCCCTACTCGGTCCGGTTCGAACGACCCACCGGCGACAAAACCGCCCGTGCCCAACCCGCCGCCAGCAAGGCCGAAGGCGGACTGCTCCACGTCGTGCGCGGCCGGTGGACCGACGAGTTCCTCGACGAGATCGAACTATTCCCCAACAGCCGGCACGACGACCAAGTCGACGCGCTCACCCAAGGCATCAACTGGCTCGCCGCACACGGCCAGACCCCACTCCCGCCAGCGCCGATCTGCATCCCGAAGAGTTACGAATACGGCGAAGCCGTCATCCCCGCCTGGCTCGACGACTACCACGACGATGACGACGTCATCGACCTCGGCGGCTGCTGAGCCCTCAACGCCATCCGCCACACGACCGCGGTGGGCCGATGAGTCAACCGTGGGCGTTGGCCCCATGGTCCATCAGCTGCGCGTCGAACCAGTT
This sequence comes from uncultured Bifidobacteriaceae bacterium, assembly GCA_964544295.1. Classification (GTDB taxonomy): domain Bacteria; phylum Actinomycetota; class Acidimicrobiia; order IMCC26256; family JAENVU01; genus JAENVU01. The sequence continues at coordinate 5,528 of CAZJBJ010000076.1, read as the reverse complement.
GTGGAGCGCCCGGACGAGACGCGGCTCAGCGCTGCGATAGGTCATGCGTGCCCCCAACGGGATTGCCGCGTACCGAACGTCAATTCGCGACGCACCTTGCCGGAGCTCGGCGATGCCCGGCATCGCCATGCCATGGATCGCCATCGGGTCGCTGAAGTCCCCGACCGAGAACCGGGCAGCCTCCTTCCGGAGGTGTTGACGGATGAGCCAGATCTGTCGAGCGTCGTGCGGATTCTTGGCGATCACGCGTTGCACTCCGCCGGTGGTCGTCTTGTGGAAGACGTGGGTGGTCTTGTTCTGGTCGAAGGGCATAACTGTGGCGCCGCGCGCTTCGACCTGCGCCCGGCGCGTCGCGTTCGCATCCGAGCCTCCTTGGCTGCATGCCGACACCGCGGTGAGCGCGACCAACGCGAGTCCCATCAGCCGGAGAGCGCTGCGTGCCGCCGAGGCGCGCGGCGTCTGATGTGCGGCAGTCTGCATGCGGGCCTTCATGCTGAGACCGTGAAGTTCGTGTGCATTCCGGCGTCGAAGTGGACGTGCTTCATACCGCCCATCATGCCGTTGCCCATGCCCATGCCACCGACGAGGTTGCAGAACGCCACGTAGGAACCCGGCCGGAAATTGAAGGTCTTCTGGCGTGACGCTCCGGCCGCGACGTCGGCGATCTCGCCGATCTTCACCTTGTCGAGCTGGGCCTCGTCGACCGACCCGTCGGACTTCGTCGGCAGGGAGGCGGCGTCAGCGGCCTTGACGATCACAAGCTCGTGCGTAAGGTGCCCGACGTTCGTCGCGGTGATCGTCTGTCGCCCGGCCTTGAGGACGGGCTGGTCCGCGCTGATCGACCATTCATCCAGTCGGAACTGCCCTGGTGTGGAAGGTACGGAGCGACTCGATCCCATCCCGGCGCATGCGGCCGTCCCGACGAGGAGCGCGGCGCCGACGGCGAGGAGTCGGAGCCTCATGCGACAGTCTCGGTCACGGCCCCGCCGAGCGCGGCCAGCGCGGCGGTGAGCCGATCGGCGGCTTCGGCCGCGAGGTCGGTGAACCGGGCGTCGGTGATCAGCGCCCGCGGGTCGATGACCGAGACGCTCGTGCCGAGCCCGTCCGGTTGGACGACGGCGTTGCAGGGCAGGAGCAGAGCGATCGACGGGTCGATCTCCAGTGCCTTCTGGGCGAATGCGGGGCTGCACGTCCCGATGATCTTGAGCGGTGGACGATCGACGCCGAGCGCCGCCCGCAGCTTCGCGGCGACGTCGATCTCGCTCACGAACCCGAAGCCCTCCGCCGCGAGCGCGGCACGGACGGCACCCTCCACCTCGTCCATCGTGGGGTTGACCGTGGTCTGCATGCTGTGCATCGGTGTGCTCCCGCTCGCCATCATCGAGCCACGTTGCGCTCGTGACTCGACACATGGGAACGATACTCCCTGGGGTATTATTTCCATCCGGTCGCTCAATTCGGACCATCGATCGTCCGGGTCGTGAATCAGCGACCCGATGGTCGTAGCGTCACCCATTCGTGCAGCCGTTCGACGACGAACTCGCAACGCCAGAACCGGGGTTACCGCCCGCCCATGCGAGGAGCTTCCGGACCCGGCAGGTGCTGCGCTTCACACTAGGCACCGTCGTCGCCGGCGTCGCCCTGTGGCTCGTCGTGTCGTCAGCCGGGGGCCTCAGCGACGCGGTTGACGCGTTGCGGCAGACCGACGCCGTCTGGCTGGTCCCAGCAATCGCCTTCGAGGCAATCTCCTATGCGCTCTCCGCGGTGCGCCTCCGTGCGCTCGCGGGTCCGGAAGCCGACCTGTCACTGATCGAGGCGACCGAACTAACCCTCGTGGTGCACGGACTCGGCCTGCTGACGCCGGCTTCGCCGGCTGAAGGGATCGCGTTCGAATACCGAGAGCTCAGCCAGCGTGGCCTTCTCCGGCGACGGATCGCTCTCACCATCGGATTCGAGCAGTGGTTCAGCACGCGGATCTTCTACCTGATCCACGCTCTGAACCTGCTCGTCATCGTCGCGACGCGTGACTTCCCCACCGACGCTCGCTGGCCGCTCCTCGCCGCCGCGCTCATCCTGAGTCTGCTGGTGACTACGGCCTTCGCCGCGGCCCGCCCTCAGATCGCGCAGCGGATCGCGATCGTGGTCGGTGGGCTCCGTTTCTGGCGGCCACGTGCCTCACGCGACGATCGGCGCGCGTCGGGGGCCCAGCTACACGCCGAGGCGATGGCAGTCGTCGGGCCTCCTCGCCGGCGGGCGCGCGTCGCGGCCGTCTCGGCGGCTGCGCTCCTCGCCGACGCGGCGTGCTTCTGGATGCTGCTCTTCTCCGTCGGCATCCACGACGGGTTCGAGCTCGCACTCCTCAGTGTCGGTGCCGCTGCGGTGGCCTCCTCGATCCCGTTGCTGCCGGGAGGGCTCGGCGCTGTGGAGGCGGCGGTGCCGGCGCTGCTCGCCTGGTACGGGGCGCCGGTCGCCGCTGCGCTGTCCGCCACGCTCCTCTACCGCGCGATCGGGACCTTCCTTCCCGCCCTCGCCGGCGCGCTCTCGATCCCGGCGCTCCGGATCCGATCCCGACGCAATCGGGCCGACACAGCCGAGCCGCCCGCGGGCTGACGCTCGCCGAACGTGCGTAGCCTCGGAGGGTCATGCACCCTCCGACCGCGCCCGGCATCGTGGCCTCGATACCGAGTCCGGCCCGCGGCATCTTCCACGTCGGTCCCCTGCCGCTCCACGCCTATGGGCTGTGCATCGCGGTCGGCATCCTCGTCGCAGTCCGGGTCTCCGAGCGTCGTTGGGAACGCCGAGGTCACTCACGCTCCGACATCTCGGACATCGCGATCTGGGTGGTGATCGCCGGGGTGATCGGCGCACGGCTCTACCACGTCGCCACCGACTACGAGCTCTACACCCACGATCCGTTGAAGGCGCTGTTCATCTGGGACGGCGGACTCGGGATCTGGGGGGCCGTCGCGGGTGGTGCGATCGCCGTGCTCGTCATCGCACGACGACGGCACCTCGACGCACTCCCGCTCATGGACGCGCTGGCTCCGGGTGTTGCGCTCGCGCAGGCGATCGGACGTTGGGGTAACTACTTCAACCAGGAGCTGTTCGGCCGACCCAGCACACTGCCGTGGGCGATCAAGATCGATCCGGCCCACCGACCCGCGATGTACAAGAGCTTCGCGACGTTCCAGCCGACGTTTCCCTATGAGTCACTCTGGTGCCTCGCGATCTTCGGCGTACTGATAGCGGCCGAACGTTGCGTTCGTCTCCAGCGGGGTCAGACGGTCGCGCTCTACGTGGTGCTCTACACCGCGGGCCGGTTCGTGTTCGAGAACATGCGCAGCGACTTCGCCCACACCATCGGCGGTTTGCGCGTGAATGCGTGGGCCAGCCTCGTCCTCTTCGCGCTCGGACTGGCCTGGTTCGTCTGGCTCGGTCGGCATGGCCGGCACCTCCAAAGCACCCTGCGAACAAGAACGACGGGCGACCGGTGGGGACCTCGTGACCGACGTAGGCAAGCCCGACGGGTCGCACATCTCCAGCACTGCCTCGGAGCAGACAGCCCTCCGCCGTCGGGACGAGCATCTCGATGCCTGATACCCTGAGGGGTATGTGTCGACGCGCGGAATGTTCCAACTGCCACCGTCCCGCCTATTCCGGGTGCGGCAAGCATGTCGAGCAAGTGCTCGGAGACGTGCCGCCGTCCCAGCGTTGCCAGTGCGCAGGTAATAGTCAGCGAGCCCAGGCCCCGCGTGTGAAGCGCGGATGGTTCGGTTCCCGCTCCACCACGGCGAAGGGCTGACCGCTGGTGAACACCTGTGGTCTGACCCGGCTCGTCGCTCTCGGGTGGCTGGTTGGGTTCGGGGTGTTGACGATGACCGGGTGCAGCGCAGCCGGATGGGTCGCCGCGCTGGTCACCGTGGCGATCGTGATCGGGGTGCAGCGGTTCCGAGGTGGCGGAACTGCGTGTCCGATCCCGACGCCGGCGGACGAGCACGCGGGCCGGCGCAGTGCCGCCCAGGGCTCGCCGCCGCGCTGACCGTGGCCATGTTCCGCACCTGTCGGCGCGACGACTCGAGGTGATCGTCACCTCATGAGGTTCCTCGACTACGTCATCGCGGGGGTCGGCGTCGGGATCGTCTTCGGCATGTTCGGCGCAGGTGGTTCGGCGTTCGCGACGCCGGTGCTCGCACTGTTCGGCGTCCCACCGATCCTGGCAGTGGCCTCGCCGCTGCCTGCGATGGTCCCCGCGGCAATCGCCGGCGCTCGTCGCTTCCTCCGGGCCGGCAACCTCGACGCCCGGGTCGCCAAGCTCTCGATCTACGGAGGCGTCCCCGGCACCCTCGTCGGCGCACTCGCGTCCGTCCTCGTTGGCGGTGATCGCCTCGTGGTGCTGTCCGGCGCGCTGCTGCTCGTCATCGGTGTCCGGCTCCTGATGCGGGATCCCGGCGGCGCGGCCGAGCGGGCCGCCGGGCGACGCGGGCGGACACGCATCGTGGTCACGGCCGCGTTCCTGGTCGGGTTCCTCACCGGACTCCTCGCCAACGGCGGTGGGTTCCTACTCGTGCCGGTGTTCGTGCTCCTCCTCGGGCTCACCGCCGTTGAGGCCGCCGGGACCTCGATGGTCGTCGTCGGTGTCCTCACCGTTCCGACGCTCATCGTCCACTGGGCGCTCGGTCACATCGACTGGGTCGTTGCCGCCGGCTTCGCCGTCGGACTGATCCCTGCGGCAGCGGTCGGTGCGCGTCTCGCCCAACACGTCCCCCCGGCCCGGTCACGTGCCGCGTTCGGCGCGATGCTCGTCCTCTTCGCGAGTTGGTTCCTCTACCACCAGCTCAGCTGACGGTCATCCCGTCGAATTGGCGGCGAACGCCGGGCAAAGCGGCCATGTCGAGCACCCAAACGGGACTGCGAACTCGTCGAAGGCACGAGCGCACGTAGGCCGTACACCGTCGCCGTGCCACCGTCCATCAGCAGCGCGACGCCGAGCGCCTCAGCGACTTCGGCCCGGGTCGCACCTCGCGCCGCGGCACCGAGCGCGTGATAGGCGATGCATCCGTCACACTGCTTGACCACTGCGATCGCCATCGCGCCTGGTGGTGTGGCTCATCGCCCGCGGCACCCATGGCCACGCCTCGTCGTCGACGCCACCGACGCCGACTCCTACCGACCACGCACGGGCGATACTCGCCGAGCGCCTGGCGCGCGGTGAGATCGATCCCGACGAGTACCAGGAGCGGCTGCGGCACCTGTCCTAGCCCGGGCGAACGGCCGTGCGTCGGCCCCGGGCGTGGCTTTACCCGCCGTCCCCGTGCGGGTGACGGTGGTGCGCGTCACTGACGTGCGGGTGGGAGTGCACCAGCCGTTCGTGCTCGTGGAGATGACTGTGGGGCTCCGACGGATCGATGCCCGGTGGGTGTTCGTGCCGGTGGTGCTCGTCGTGGATGTGCCGGTGCTCGTGCACCATCGGTTCGTGGAGGTGGCGATGCTCTTGGCGTTCGCCGACGAGCGCTACCACACCTTCCGCC
>CAZJBJ010000075.1:0-17709 GCA_964544295.1 uncultured Bifidobacteriaceae bacterium | reverse complement strand
ACCACGCACGGACCGTGCATCCGGACAACGCCGCGCCGCTCTACGACGATCAGTCCACCACGGTGACGATGCTGCCGAACGGCAACAGCCGCCTGACCGTCGAGAAGCGCGAGATGTTGCGCGACATGCCGATGGTGTCGCCGGAGTTCGACAACCCGGCCGTCGGTCAGTTGTGGCGCCAGACGTCAACGTCCTACGGCATCTTCCCGAACCTGGTGGTGCCGATGGACACCGGCGCGTTCACCTACCTGTGCATGTGGCCCGTCGACGTCGGCCGCACCGATCTGGAGCTGCGGTGGTACGCGCCCGAATGGACGGGCGACGAGGTGCCCGCCGACCACACGGGCCGGATGGAACTGTTCCAGACGGTGATGGCCCAGGACACCGCGAACATGGCGCCGATCCAGGCGTCGGTGTCCTCGCCTGGCGCCCGGCCGTTCCAGATCGGTTGGCACGAACGCCTGATCCACCACTTCCATCGCGCCGTCGATCTCGCCATTGGGCCCGATCTGCTGCCCGCGGGCACCGCGGTGTCGGACGCGCTCGACCGGTTCGTCGAACCGTTCTGAGCTGGAGACGCACGCGATGAGCGGACCGGTCCTGCTGCGCGGCGGAACCGTCGTCGACGGCACCGGCGCGCCGGCGCGCCCGGACACCGACGTCCTGTTCGAGCCCGATCGCATCGTCGCTGTCGGTGACGCCGCGTCGGGGACGGATGCCGCCGAGGTCATCGACGTCCGCGGCCTCACGGTGATGCCGGGCCTGATCGACGCGCACTGCCACATCACCTTCGGTGAACCGGCGAGCAACGACGAACTGTTCTTCCACCGTCCGCAGTCCACCGCGATGTTGGTCGCGGCCTACAACGTCGGGAAGCTGTTGCGGGCGGGTGTGACCGGGTTCCTCGACGCGGACTGCATCTTCGATCTCGGTCCCGCGCTCCGCGACGGCATCGAGGCCGGGCTGGTCGCCGGACCGCGGATGAGTTCCGGGATGAACGCGTTGCTGACCGCGGCCGGCGGCACCGCGGGGCGCCTCATCCCCGATGCCGGCACGCTCGGATATGCCGCCATCGTGCGCGACCGCGACGAGATGGTGCGCACGACGCGCCAACAGGTCAAGTACGGCGCCGACTGGATCAAGGTGCACCTCACCGGCTCCCTTCCGGGTCGGAGCGGCGAGCTCACGGTGTGGTCGGAGGCGGAGCTGCGCACCGTCGTGGACACCGCCCATGCGCTCGACACCCCGGTGTTGGCGCACTGTCGGAATGCGCTCTCGACCCGGATGGCGGCCGACTGCGGAGTGGACCTCATCCTGCACGCGAGCTTCCTGGACGAGGCCGCGCTCGACGCCGTCGTCGCGTCGGGCGCCGCGATCGCGCCGACGTTCACCTTCCTCGCGAACCTCGCGGATCACGGTGAACTCGTCGGGGCGATGAGCACCCAGCGCGAGATCTTCCGCGGCGAGATCGAAGCCACCGCCGACGTGTTGCGGCGCGCCCACGCGGCGGGGGTGCGTCTGCTGTGCGGGTCGGAGAGTGGGTTCTCGTTGACTCCGTACGGTGAATGGCACGCCCGGGAACTGGAGCTGTTCGTGGAGGTCCTCGACCTCAGCCCGCTGGAGGCGATCACCTGCGCGACGCGCAACGGCGCGTTCGCCCTCCGTCGGCCCGAGGACTCGATCGGGGTGCTCACTCCCGGTGCCGCGGCGGACGTCCTGGTCGTGGACGGCGATCCCACCCGCGACATCCAGGTGCTCGGCGACCGCAGGAATCTGCGCCACGTCTTCTCGCGCGGCGTCGGGGTGGATCTCGCGACTCCCATGCCGGCCCGTCGACCGCTCCGGGGTGAACAGGTCGGCCGGTGGTCCGAGGAACCATTGACGTGGGACCGGGTCCACCGGTGAACCGTTCGAGGTCACTGGTCGTCACCGGGGCCGGCGCCGGCATCGGCGCGGCGATCGCCACCGCGGCCGCCGATGCCGGGTGGCGGGTCGGCGTCCTCGACCGGGAGTCCGACGCAGCTGCGACGACGGCCGCGCGGATCGCGTCCGGAGCAGTTGCCCTGTGCGCCGACACCACCGACGAGCGTGCGCTCGACGCCGCGCTCGACGAGTTCGCCGCCGCCACCGGTGACCCGGCCCCGGCCGGGCTCGTGGCCAACGCCGGGATCGTGCGCTTCGGTCCCCTGCTCGATCTGGACGCGCAGGAGTGGCGGTCGACGGTGGAGGTGAACCTGACCGGCACGTTCCTCAGCGCCCGCGCCGTCGCCCGCCGCATGATCGATGCCGGCACCGGCGGATCGATCGTGGCGATCACCTCGATGAACGGTGTGCAACCGGGCCCCAACGCCGGCGCCTACGGGGCGACCAAGGCCGGCGTGGCGCTGCTCGTCGCCCAGATGGCGCTCGAATGGGGGAGCGCGGGTATCCGGGTGAACGCGGTCGCTCCGGGTCTGATCGACGCCGGTATGTCCGAGCCGATCTACGCGGATCCCGAGATCCGGGCGCGCCGTGCCGCCCGCGTCCCGGCCGGTCGGCTCGGTACCGCCGAGGAAGTCGCCGCCGTCGCCATGTTCCTCCTGTCCGGCGCGGCGTCGTACGTGAACGGCACCGAGATCGTGGTCGACGGCGGGGTGACCCGGAGCGTGATCGGCACGTTGCCCCGGCCGCGCGCGGTCGACTCGGTCGGCGATGGCCGTGGTGGTCCGGACGGTTCGGCATGAGCCGGCACCTGGTGCTCTCCGGTGGTCCGCAGCACGACTTCGCGTCGGCGACGGCCGCGCTCGTCGACATCGCGGCGTCGGTCGGGTTCGCGACGACCGTCGTGACCGAACCGGCCGAGTTCTTCTCGTTGCTCGCGGCCGCCGAGACCGGTCGGGTCGCGCCGTGGTCGATCGTGACGGTGCAGGCCCTGCGCTGGCGCATGACCGCCGATCGGTACGCGGCCGAACGGGCCACCTACGCCTATGACCTCACCGCCGAGAACGCGGCGCGGCTCGATCGCCACGTGGTCGGCGGCGGCGGGCTGCTCGCACTCCACACCGCGGTGATCTGCTTCGACGCCGACCCGACGTGGCACCGGCTCGTCGGCGGCACGTGGCAGTGGGACCGCTCGTGGCATCCACCGTCGGCGGCGGTCTGCGTCCAGGTGACCGCTGCGGGTGCCGCGCATGTCATCGGGGACGAGCCGACCGAGTTCGTCGTGACCGACGAGGTGTACTGCGAACTCGACGTCGATGCGGATGTGGTCCCGCTCCTCAGCGCGACCGTCGACGGCGTGGCTCGGCCGCTGCTGTGGGCGCGCGAGGTCGGTCGGGGCCGCGTGGTCACCGATGTCCTCGGCCACGACGCCACGTCGATCGGTCATCCGCGCCATCAGCGGGTGCTCGCGAATGCGTTGCGGTGGGCACAACGCCGGCCGGCCGCTGATCGGGAGACTGTCGATGTCTGAACCCCGGGTGGTCACCATCACCGCTCATGACGACGCGCGCGCCGCGTTCCGGCACCGCGATCTCCGCCAGGCGCTCTACGACGAGGGCGAGGTGGTGATGGCCGACGTCCTGGTCAACCTCCATGGCGACGAGCACCGGAACCGGCGGCGGCTCGAGAACCGACTGTTCCGGCGGGACACCCACGACTACTACGAGCGGGAGCTGTTCCCACCGATCGTCGCGGAGACCCTGGCGCCGTACCGGGAGACCGGCGAGGCGGAACTGGTGACGCTCAGTCATCACATGATGATGAACCTCGCCGCGCTCACCGCGGGGGTCGACCGTCCACTCGGCACCGCCGAGGAGACGTTCCATCTGTACTCGTACATGATGCGGTTCATCGAGGGCGCGACGCTCGCGCACTACACCGGTGACCGCGACGCCAAGCGGGCCGAGGTCGCGGCCGCGCTCGACCGGTTCGACGAGGAGTTCCTCCGCCCGTCGATCGCCCGGCGCCGCACCGTGATCGCCGAAGTCGCCGACGGCACCCGCGCCGAGGATGCCCTCCCGCGCGACGTGCTCACGGTGTTGCTGCGCAACCAGGACAATCTCGAACTCCCGCCCGACGTCGTCCTGCGCGAGACGTGCTTCTTCCTTCTGGCCGGCGCGCACACGTCCGCCACGGCGTTCGTCCGGACGTTGCACAACGTCTTCGGGTTGGATGTCAGCGCGCCGGCCGACGGCGAGCGCGCCCGGGTCGACCTGGCGTTCCTGCAACGGTGCGTGCACGAGACGGTGCGACTGCAGCCGTCGAGCCCGGTCGCGATGCGCTGGGTGGTCGAGCCGCTCGAACTCGCCGACGGCACGCATCTCGAACCGGGTGACCAGGTCGTCATCGACCTCATGGCCGCGAACCGCGACCCGGCCGCCTTCGGCGACCACGCCGACGAGTTCGACGTGCATCGGCCGTTGCCCGAATCGGTCGCCCCGTGGGGCCTCAGTTTCGGTACCGGGATGCACGCCTGCATCGGGCAGGACCTCGCCGCCGGCCTCGACCCGCGGGGGAGTACGCCGGGACCCGACCACCTCTACGGACTGGTGCCGGTGGCGGTCCAGGCCGTGCTCAACGCCGGCGCCCGGCTCGATCCGGCCGACCCGCCGGTGCTCGACCCGACGAGCGACCGCGGTTACTGGTCGCGGTACCCGGTGCGGTTCGACTCCGACGGATCGTGACCGCGCCCCGATGATCGACCTGCACGCGCACGTCGTGCTCGAGTCCGTCCTCGGCGCCGCCGGACCCCTCGGGCCGGAGTTGGACGACGGCGACCCCTCCACCGGACGCCCGTCGTGCTTCCGGGTCGGTGACTACACGCTCGTCGGCGTCGGCTATCGGGACTCGCCGTTCATGGACCTCGACCGCCGGCTCGATGCGATGGACACACTCGAGATCAGCCTCGCGGTGCTCTCGCCGAACCCGCTGACCTACTTCGCCCACGCCGAACCCGAGTGGGCCCGCACCTTCTGTGCCCGTCACAACGACGAACTCGCCGCGCTCGTGGCCCGCGCGCCCGATCGGTTGCGTGGCTTCGCCCAGCTGCCGATGCAGGATCCCGACGCCGCGGCGGACGAACTCCGCCGCGCCGTCACCGACCTCGGACTGCTCGCCCCGTACCTGGGGACCGACCTCGGTCGTCCGCTCGACGATCTCGCGTTCGCCACGGTGTGGTCCGCGTGCGAGGAGCTGGACGTCCCCGTGTTCTTCCACCCCGCACCGGACGGCGTCGACGGCGAGCGCCGCGACCCCCGCCTGGCCCGGTTCGACGCGGACCTCTGGTTGGGGTTCGCCTACGAGGAGTCACTCGCGGTGGCCACGCTCGTGTTCGGGGGCGTGCTGGACCGCCATCCGCGGTTGGACGTGTGCATCAGTCACGGTGGCGGCGCGGTTGCGTGGCTCGCCGAGCGGATGGCTCACGCGGCCGCGACCCGACCGTGGAGTGTGGGTGCCCTCGCCGAACCGGGTGCCGTCGATGCGCGGCTGGCCCGGTTGTGGTGGGACGCGCACGTCGGAGGAGCGCGTGCGCTGCATGCGTTGCGAGCCGCCTTCGGCGACGATCACCTCGTCGCCGGCACCAACCTCGCCGGTTGGGACCAGACGAGTGACCCGAGCTGGGGTGATGCCGGGTTGGCGCGCACCATCGATGCCAACGCCCGCCGGCTCCTGCGCCTGGACCCGACCTGAACGGGCTCCCCGTTCGTCGCCTCAGTCGGTGACGTACTGCACGGCCGCGCGTGCCGAGATCGCGGGCTTGATCGCGTCGGCGATCACGGCCTGGTGCGCCGGATGGTCGCGGTAGACGAGGTAGCCGGCTTCGTCGTCGAAGTCGGCGACCACCACGAAGTCCCAGTTGTCGGGCGCGAGGCGGGCGTCCGCACCGAAACGGTAGGCGCGGATCGTCTCGATGGCGGCCGGGAGTCCGGCGAGGCCGGTGGCGACGGCGGCCTGCTCGGCATCGCCCACCTCGGGGTTCCAGCGGAACATCACGACGTGACGGAACATGGGCCGAACCTAGCGAAGGATCGTCCGGTCGGTGGTGGTCGCGTCGCGGCGACCACCACCGACCGGCTCGGAATCCTCAGAGCTAGATGCTCCAGTCCATCGAGTTGTTGCGAGCGGCACACTCGGCGGCGTCGCCGCCACCGCAGTTCAGTGCGCCACCGAACAGGTTGGTGTCTGCGTCCGTGTCGAGCGTGACGGTCACGATGCCGCCGAGGGGCGGCTCGCCGATGATGCCGTCACCGGTGGTGTCGGTGCCGCTGAAGCACGACTCGGCTGCCTGGGCGAGCGTCGAGGCCGGGCCGCGCTGGGAGACCCGAGCGTCGAACCATGCGCCTTCACCGACGCCCTTGATACCGATGCCCGAGTAGTCGACGAGGTCCTGGTACGGCGCGACCGTCGTACCCCGCACGTAGACCTGGCTCTGGACCTTCTTGCCGAGCGTGTCCAGCGCGGCCGGTGTGCCCGGGGTCCCGACCGATGCCTGCTGACCGAACGCGACGATCAACTTGCCGTGCAGCGCGTAGATCGACGGATCGGTGCTCCCGGTGTCGCAGGTGCCGCGTCCGGTCATCGAGCCTGCGATCTTCACGATCTCGTTGACCGAGGTCACGCCCGCTGCCGGGAACTGCTGGTTCGGTCCGTACGGGTTGGGGTTGCCGTTCCAGTTGTTGAAGTTCGACGTCAACGGGCCGGTGCACGAATCGGTGTCACCGAGGTCCGGCGTGTTGGCGGGGTCCGGCTCCCGCTTGGCGAGCCCGGCGTTGGGATCGCCCGCCACGAAGTTCTCTTCGTGCTTGAACCCGGCTGCCTTCAGACTGCGGACGGTGAGATCGATGCCGTGCTTCGTGGTGTCCTTGATCGAGTACCGGGCCGAGACGTCATCGCAGGTCAACAGTTGCGTCGTCCCCCGGTCGACCGTCGCCGCGCCCGCCGTCGCCGCGCTCACGGCGATTCCGCCGGTTGCGATGGTACCGACGACGATGGCCGTCAGAAATCGATGCCGCATGCTGGTGCTCCCCCCAAGACAGTGAAATGTCCAGACCGTACGAGTTTGGCCTGAACGGTGTTCACCGTAGTGAACAGCGTTCACACGCAGCAAGGTCGCCGGGGCTCGTAGCGCGGAATTCGCGCACAATCCGCATGAAATCACCGGGGGAGCCCGAGCACCCGTTCGCCGACGATGTTGCGCATCACGTCCGAGGTGCCGCCCATGATCGTGTAGGCGGGGGCGTAGACGAGGCCGCGGGTGACGTCGTCCCAGAGCATGGCCTCGGCCCCGAAGGCCGAGGCGACGAACTCGGCCACCAGCTGTTCGTGCTCGGTGCACACGCACTTGGTCGCGGCGCTGAATCCGGCCGGGGCCTGGCCGAGGACTTCGCGGGTGACCAGGATGCGACCCAGGCGGTATCCGGTCTCGATGCGCGCGATCGCCTGCCGCACCCGCGGGTCGGTGGTGTCGGCGCGCTCCCGGGCCATCACGTACAGCGCGTGGTTCGAGACCAGCCGGTCGATGCCGCCGCGTTCGTGTTCGAGTTGGCGCATCGTCTGGCGGAATGCGGCGCCCTCGGTGCCGACGAGGTTGGCGACCGGCACCCGCACGTCGGAGAAGAAGACCTCGCAGAAGTGTCGGTTGGTCGTCATGTCGTGGATCGGCCGGACCTCGATGCCCGGCGTGTCCATCGGCACGATGATCTCGCTGATGCCGTGGTGCGGCGCGTCGCCGTGACCGGTCCGACAGATGAGATAGCACGCGTCGGCGACGGCGCCGAAGCTCGTCCAGATCTTCTGGCCGTTGATGCGCCATTCGTCGCCGTCCCGCTGCGCGCTCGTCCGGAGCGACGCGAGGTCCGAACCCGCCTCCGGTTCGCTCATGCCGATGCACCAGGTCGCTTCTCCTGTGAGGATCGCGGGGAGGAACTCGGCTTGCTGTTCCGGTGTGCCGTGCGCGATGAGCGACGGACCCATCTGACGGTCGGCGAACCACATCGCCGCGATCGGGGCGCCGGCGGCGATCAGCTCCTCGCCGATGATCAACCGGTCGACCGCCGGGCGACCACCGCCACCGTGCTCCACCGGCCACGTCATCCCGATCCAGCCGCGGGCGCCGAGCTCGCGGGCGAACTCCTTCGAGTACCCGTTGATCCAGCTGTCGTTGTGCCGACCGAACCGGGCGACGGCGTCGGCGGCCACTGCCTGCGCCTCGGCCCGCAGGGCTTGCTGTTCGGCACTCCAGGTGAAGTCCATGTGGTCGTGACACTCCAGGTCATCAGGCGCAGCGGGCGGTGCCCGGCGGGTCACGGTACCGTGACCGACCATGGCTCACGACGTGATCATCCGCGGTGGCAGTGTGCTCGACGGGACCGGAGCGGACGCAATCCGCGCCGATGTGGCGGTGGACGGTGATCGGATCACCGCGATCGGCGATCTCGGAGACGCGGTCGCCACCCGGGAGATGGATGCGGCCGGGCTGACCGTGACGCCCGGGTTCGTCGATCTCCACACCCATATGGATGCCCAGGTCGGATGGGATCCGTTCATGACCTCGTGCTCGTGGCACGGCGTGACGACCGTGCTCATGGGGAACTGTGGCGTGACGTTCGCGCCGGCTCGGGCCGACGACCGTGCGTACCTGGCCGAGATGATGGAGAGCGTCGAGGACATTCCGCGCGACGCGATCCTCGGCGGCCTGCCCTGGGACTGGGAGACGCATCCGCAGTACCTGGACTCGGTGCAGCGGCTCGACCCGGCGCTCAACGTCGTCGGGCTCGTCGGCCACTGTGCGATCCGGTATCAGGTGATGGGGGAGCGGGCCCTCGGTGACGAGGAACCGACCGCCGCCGAGCTGGCCCGCATGCAGGAACTCGTCGGGGAGTCGATCTCGGGCGGGGCCGTCGGGTACTCGACGTCGCGGATCCTGGTGCACGTCGTGCCCGACGGACGGAAGGTGCCGGGCACGTACGCGTCGAACGCCGAACACCTCGCCTTGGCCGACGCGATGAACGAGGCGGGCGGTGGCATCTTCCAGGCCGTCCTCGACTTCGAGAGCCGAGCCGGCAACGAGTTCGCCTTGCTGCGCGCGATGGCCGAGCGGGCGGGCGACGTGCTGTTCGCATCCGGTCCCGGGAACGACACCAGCGGCGATCTCGGCGTGGTCGACCTCTGGGACGGTTTCCTCACCGAAGCGCGTGCCAACGCCGGCCGCATCACCGCCTACACCATGACCCGGCCGTCGGGTTCGCTCGCCGGTCTGGCCCAGGTCCCACCGGTCAAGGGGCCACGGTGGCGCTCGGTCATGACGCTGCCCACGATGGAGGATCGGCTGGCTGCGTTGTGCGACGACGCGGTGCGGGCCGAGCTCATCGAGGAAGGCATCGAGCGCGGGTTGCTCTACGACCCGCAGTTCATCCACCCGCTGGGCCCCGGCCCGGTGCCCGACTACGACACCGAGGGCGGGAAGTCGGTCGCGGACCTGGCCGCCGAGGCCGGCGTGCACCCGGTCGAACTCGTCGTCGACCGTCTCATCGCGAGCGAGGGTCGAGAGCTGTTCAACATGTGGTTCTTCCATCGCAACCGCGAGGCGCTGGGCCGCATGCTGGCGCTGGACACCGTGTATCCCGGTGCGGGCGACGCCGGTGCGCACGCCGGGCAGATCTGCGACGCCGATGCGCCGACCCACTTCCTCTCGCACTGGAGCCGCGACCGCGGCATCGTCTCGTTGCCCGAGGCGGTGCACCGCCTCACGGCCAAGGCCGCGGCCACCGTCGGCCTCGTCGACCGCGGCACCCTGCGCCCCGGCGCCTACGCGGACATCAACGTGTTCGATCCCGCGCGGCTCGAGGTCGGCTACCCCACCTACGTGACGGATTTCCCCGGCGGGAAGGGTCGGTTGCTCGTGCGCTCGGAGGGGTACGCGGCGACGTTCGTCAACGGTCAGGTCGTCACCGAGCAGGGTGAGCACACCGGCGCGCGACCGGGTCGCGTGCTGCGGGAGTTCTCCCGGGGCTAGCCGGCTGGGCCAGGAGTCAGGCGGTACCGGCGGCGAGGCGTTCGGGCGCGTGTCGCAGTGAGAACGACGCGACGATCCAGACGAGCCCGGTGAGCATCGCCGAGATGCCCGAGATCACGAAGACGACGCCCACCGTGGCGGTCGGCCACAGCACGATGAGGAGACCGAGCGTCGCGCTGATCGCGCCGAGGATCATGCGCCAACCCCAGCCGTAGCTGTGGTCGGTGGCGGCCGCGACGACCCGGATGATGCCGCCGAGCAGGATCGCGATCCCCCAGAGGATCGCGATCAGCTTGATCGGAATACCGGGCTTGAACGCCAGGACGAGTCCGAGGACCACCATCACGATGCCGGCGACGAGCGCGGGTGCGCGACGCCGGGCGCTGCCCGAGTTGATCAGGTCGACGATGCCGACGAAGACGAGCCAGAGGCCGAGTATCACCGCCACGGTGTGCGCGGCCTTGACCGGCTTGAACACCATCCACACGCCGACCCCGAACGAGATGAGTCCACCGAGCAGCGCCACCCACCAGTACTTGGCCGCGGTCGCCGCCGCGTGTTCCGGTGAGACCTCCACCCAGACGATCGCGGTCGTGTCGTTGTCGGCCATGCTGCCCCCATCTCGTCGTCGGTCGGATCGGCCGTCGACGGTTCCGACGGCCTGACAACTACCGATGTCGAGGTTAGGCCGGGCCCCGGTGCGTCATGGCGGATGCGCCGCCACCTCCCTTGGTCGAACAGGTCCGACGTTCAGATCTCGTCGGTCTGGGTCGTCACGACGATCTCGGCGGGAGAAGTGCGTTCCCACAGCACCGCGCCGGCACACGCGGTCACGACCCAACCCACGCCGAGCACGCCGCACCAGGTCATCAGCGTCATGGCCACGCCGATGGGTCCGAAACCGGTCCAGCCCTGGAGGAGCGGCGGGAACGCGATGCGACTGGCGATATGGAGCACGATGCCGTCGATGACGACACCGGCCAACCCGGCGATCATCAAGGCACGCCAGCTGCGACTGCCGTCGCGTACCAGGAGGATCGGGCTCAGCGACCAGAACAGCCAGACGCACGCCAATGCTCCGACCATCACAACGATGTGGACACCGGCGCCGTCGCGGCTGGCCACGCTGATCTCCTGTCGGCCGATCATGGTTGCGAGGTACAGCACGAACCAGGTCGCGCCGCGCGCGATGGTCTGGCCGATCGGGAACGGATCGCGCCGCCACGCCTTGGCGTACATGCGTGCCACGGTGATCGACATCGGGATGCCCCAGATCAGGAAGCTGGCCAGGCCGAAGATGGTCCAGGTCGATTCGAGTCCGCCCGCGGTGCCGAACGCAGCTCGGAACCGATCGTCGAGGGGGTGACCGAGCCCGAGTTGGCGCACGAACAGGTCGCCGACGTTGGCAGTGTCGTTGAAGTCGGTGAAGTAGCCGAAGCCGAGAATGATGAGCGGGATGATCGTCGTGAACAGTTCGATCGCGAGCAGGCCGCCCTGGGTCAGCCCGTCGATTTCGAAGAACCGCTGTCCGATCGCGATCAGCGGTGCCGTGCGCCGGGACTCCTCGAGGCGGGCGTACCGCTTCGCCAGCCGATCGCGAAGGGTGCCGTCGGTCGTCATGGGTCTTGATTGTGCTTCACCGGTGGTCTGATGCGGGAGCAATCGCCTCCGGCGCCTGCCGCTCGACGTTCCGCACCAGCGCGAGGTCGGCCCGAACGTCGGCTTCGGTGCGGGGTGGTGCGAGCGATCGGGGCCAGAGGCGCTGCTTGCGGACCGCGTTGATCTCGGCGGCGTAGAGGATCACGCGCGCCTCCAGCGAGATCCACACGAGCAGCCCGAGGACGAGCGCGAACAGGCCGTACACCTCACTCATGCCCTGGATGACTCGCGACACGTAGTACGTGCCGACCCGCTGGAGGACCTCCCAGGCGACCCCGGCGACGACCGCGCCGGGCACGAGCTCCCGCCACGGGACCCGTATCGCGATCAGGACCTGGAACGCGAGGAGGAACAGGGCGATGTTCACCGCGATGGCCGCGGCGCTGACGAGGAGCCCGATCGCGACGGTGCCGGCGAGCCGGTTGCCGACGCCGCTCAACACCGTCGTCGCGAGGATGGCGAGGCCGAGGGTGCCGACCACGCCCAGACTGCGGGCGAGCCGGGGGAGGAACCCCGGACGCTCGTACCGCGGCACACCCCAGATGCGATTCATCGCCTGTTGGGCGACCTCGGCGATTCCGAGCCCGCCGTAGAGGGCGAAGACGATGCCGATCGCGAGTGCGACACCGTGGCCCCGGACGCTCGTGATGTTGCTCTGGATCTGGTCACCGATCACCGGGAAGTTGGCCAGCGCCGAATCGAGGATGCGCCGTTGCAACTCGGGGTTCCCGTCGAGCACGAAGCCGAGGACGGTCACCGCCACGAGCAGCAGCGGAAAGAGGCTGACGAACCCGTAGTAGGTGATCAGGGCGGCCAGGTTGCCGCCCCGGTCGTCGCCGAACTTCTTGACGACGCCGTATCCGAACCCGACGGGCGCGTGGCGTTGCTGGAATCGGTCGACCGCGCCGACGATGCGGTGGAAATCCGGCATGCCCCCTCACTAGCACGGCGCGTTCGACCGCGGCGTCCGGCCGGTCGGCCCGAACCTGTACCCTGCCTTCGCCTCAACCCGCAGAATCCCCAACCCACAGATTCCCAGGAGATGCACGGTGCAGACCCACGACACACTCTTCATCGGTGGCGAGTTCGTTCGCGCGGAGGGCGGCGGCGTCATCGACGTCGTCTCGCCGCACACCGAGGAAGTGATCGGCCAGGTCCCCGATGCGTCGCCGGCCGACATCGACAAGGCCGTCGCCGCGGCCCGGAACGCGTTCGACCATGGCCCGTGGCCCACGATGGCACCCGAGGAGCGCGGCGCCGCGATCAGTCGACTGAGCGCGGCGATCCAGAGCCGCGCCGAGGCGATGGCCGATCTGATCTCCGCCGAGAACGGCTCGCCCAAGAGCTGGTCGATCATGGGGCAGGTCTTCTCCGCGACCATGGTGCTCGACGCGTACGCCGGGTACACGAGTTCGTACCGGTACGTCGATCACCGTACGGGTGCACTGGGCGGGCGAGTGCAGGTACGACGCGCCCCCGTGGGCGTCGCGGCCGGGATCATCCCGTGGAACGTCCCGCTGTTCATCGCCGCCCTCAAGCTCGGGCCGGCGATGGCGGCCGGGGTACCCATGATCCTGAAGCCCGCGCCGGAAACCGCGCTCGATCCCTACCTGCTGGCCGAGGCGGTCATCGAGGCGGATCTCCCGCCCGGCGTCATCAACATCCTGCCGGCGGGTCGGGAGAACTCCGAGTACATCCTGAGTCACCCCGGCATCGACAAGGTGAGCTTCACCGGCAGCGGTGTGGTCGGTCGGCACATCGCGTCCGTGTGCGGTCAGCACCTGAAGCGGGTCACGCTCGAACTCGGCGGCAAGTCGGCGGCGATCGTCCTCGACGACGTCGTCCTCGACGACGCGTTGGTCACCGAGATGGTCAACTCCGGCCTGATGAACAACGGCCAGGCGTGCGGCGCGCAGACCCGGATCCTGGCGCCGACGTCGCGCTACGACGAGGTGGTCGACGCGCTCGCTTCCCACGTCGGCGCCCTGCACGTCGGTGACCCACTCGACATCACGACCCAGGTCGGCCCGCTCGTCGCCGAGCGGCAGCGCACCCGGGTCGAGGGCTACATCGAAGCCGGCAAGGCTGCGGGTGCCCGGGTCGCCGTCGGTGGCGATCGGCCGGACCAGGACACCGGTTGGTACGTCGCACCGACGGTGTTCGCCGACGTCGACAACTCCATGAGCATCGCCCGCGAGGAGATCTTCGGCCCGGTGCTCTCGGTGATCCCCTACGACGGCGAGGACCAGGCCGTGGCGATCGCGAACGACAGCGACTACGGGCTGTGTGGTTCGGTCTGGACCGCCGACGCCGACCACGGCGCTGAGGTCGGCGCGCGGGTTCGCACCGGGGTGGTCGCGGTCAACTCGTCGACGATCCTGGATTTCAACGCGCCGTTCGGCGGCTTCAAGCAGTCCGGCATCGGCCGGGAGCTCGGCCCCGAGGGCATCGACCCCTACACCGAACTCCAGACCATCATCCTGCCGGCGTAGGTCGTCCGGCTTGGCCGAGCTACAGGTAGCGCTCGTTGCGAAGGCGGTGGAACGCCCACCAGCCCGGGATCATCGGCAACCAGAACGTCGCCAACCGGAACAGGAACACGGCCGGCACCGCCGTGGTGTTCGCCATGCCGGCGCTCACGAGACCCGCGATGACCGCGGCTTCGAGCGCGCCCAGCCCACCGGGGGTGGGCGCGGCCGTGGCCACCGCCGAACCGGCGAGGTAGGCGACCGCGACCTGGGGAAAGCTGAGGCCTCCGCCGAACGCGAGTGTCGCGACGTACATCGTGAGCACGTAGCCGAGGGTCACCACGCCGGATCCGCCGAAGAGCAGCAGGATCTTGACCGGGCTGCGGATCACCATGGCGAAGCCGCGGAGCGACTGCATGACGACGGGGCGGATCTTGGCGTGGAGCCATCGGCGCACGGGCGGGATCATGCCGATGAGCGCGACGAGGACCGCGACGCCGACGAGGACCGCGAGCACGAGGGGCCAGCGGGGGAGGGAGACCGAATCGAGCTCGGAGCGCCCGGCCCACACGAAGAACACGATCAGGAACACGACGTGCATCGCGAACCCGGCGATGGTGTTGAGTCCCACGCTGGAGACCGCGACCGGCGCGTCGACGCCGGACTTCTGGAGGTAGCGGACCTTGAGGGCCATGCCGCCGACCCCGGCCGGCGCGAAGTTGCTGGCGAACGACGCCGCCACCTGACTCAGGAAGTTGGGGACGACCGCCAGACGTTCGGGGACCGAACCGGCGAGCGCCAACGCCGCACCGACGTAGGTCTGGGTCGAGAACACGAGCGTCAACGCGGCCCACGCCCAGGACGCATGAGCGATCTGGCGGAAGATGCCGGGGAGGTCGGCGAGCTGGGGGAACAGGAAGTAGGTGGCGGCGACCAACATCGCCACCGTGAAGAGCGTCCGGCGGCTCACCCGTTCGAGCGGGACGTACTCCGGCTGTTCGACGCCGCAGCGGGTCGCGATCTCCTGCTGCAACGCTTCGAGCAGGTGAGGCTGCTGCTTGAGCGCGGTCCGGGTCGCCGAGCTCAGCGCGTCCGACTGCAGACGCGGGAGCGCGCGGCCGACGGTCTGGAGACCGAGTGCTTCGATCGCACTCGTGACCGCGCGATCCACCCCGACCTCGATGGCGATGACCGCGAGCAGCTGCGCGGTGTCGCCGTCGAGCACGGCCTCGCTGGTCGCGACATCGCTGAACGCGAAGTCGGTGATCCACACCTTCCCCGCATCGTCGAGCAGCAGTCGGCGGCGGCGCAGGTCCCGATGGCCGATGCGATGCGCGCGGAGTCGCGTCAGTTGCTCCCAGACCTGGCGGAGCTGGTCGTCGCCGATCTGGTCGCCGGGAATCTCGTCGAAGGTGTGGCCCTCGGTGTAGTCGAACGCGAGGAGCATCGAGTCGTCGTCGATACCGACCAGCGCGCGCAGCCGTGGCGTCTGGACGCCGACGTCGCGCGCCTGCAGTGCCACCAGCGCCTCGTGCTCGACGTTCTGGCGCAGTGAAGCGAACGGTCGCTCGTCGCCCAGGTTCTTCAGCCGCACGAACCGGTACGTCCGGTAGAGCAGGTCGGCCGAGTGCTCGTCCGGGCTCAGCACCTTCACCATCAATCGGCTGCCGTCGTCGAGGGTGGCGAGGTAGCGCAGGGTTCCGTCGTCGTGGGCGGTGAACGGATCGAGGCCCGTGACGGAGAGTCCGGCCGAGCTCAGCGCGGCCTGGATGCCGAACCGGGTCGGTCGACGGTCCGGTCGGCCGAACGCCAACAGGATCGCGGTGCCGACCGTCGAACCGATCGCCAGCGCGATGAACACCTCGGACGGCAGATGCGCGGCGAGGATGATGTGGGTGAGCGTGATCCCGACCATCGCGACGAATCCGGTCCGGCGCCACCGTTGCCCGACGAACGGCGCCAGGATGATGAACGACGACGTGATCTGCGCCAGGGTGACCGGCGTGATCGCCGCGTTCGGCCCGATGCTGTTCTCGGGGATGAGATGGCGGGCCAGGATGTGCGGTGCCGATTGCGAGAGCCACGAGTTGGTGAGGCTCACGAGGATCACCGCGGCGGTGTTGGCCAGGACGATGTAGCCGATGAGGCGGTAGCGCCTGGTCAGGATCGGCGGGATGAACACCGCGATCGCGATGAGGCCGACGCTGATCGACACGAACCCGTTCAGGATCCGGGCGATCGTGGTGTCGAGCCCGCCGAACAGGGCGACGATGTCGGTCTCGACGCCGTGGACGGTCCGCTCCGCGTACCGGGTGAGGACCAGCAGGGTCGTGGTGAGCACGACGAAGGCGAGGAGCCGGATCACGTCGCTCGGCGACCGCCGGTAGCCGACGACTTCTTCGACGTCCGGTGCCGGGTCGGCCGCGGGTTCGGTCATTGCGGCGGCACTCGGCACCTGGTCACCGTACCGACGCCGACGCCCCGAGTGGTGGTTCGCTACGTTCGCGCCGCACGCGACCCCTCGCTCCAGGAGACCACTCCATGCGCAATCCGCACGCCGGTGAGCCGTTCACCACCCCGGACGACGAGATCGAGCGCGCACTGCTCGACGTGAGCATCCCGACGCTGATGTTGTCGCTCGTCCACATGACCGGCGATCCGGAACTCATCCGCGGGCGCCTCAAGCCGGCGGGCCTGTTCCTCAACGAGGTCCAGGGGTACATGACCGAGGAGGACAAGGCCGAGGTGCGGGCGCTCGCGCTGGACGTGATCCGCGACTACCGCGACCGCGGCTGTCCGGAGCCGGTCCCGATCGACGCCGCGCTCCTCCACGAGATGATGACGTGGCTGGTGTGCGAGGACGTGCCGGCCGAGTACGTGCCGATGCTCATGGAGGAGATGGAGCTCGACGGGGCCGACGCGCGTGCCGTCGCCGTCGGAGGTGACGACGCGGCGCGCGCCGCGTTCCCGGTGGTGGTCGTCGGGTGCGGGCAGTCGGGGCTACTCGCGGGAATCCGGCTCAAGGAGGCGGGCATCCCGTTCACGATCATCGAGAAGAACGCCGGGGTCGGCGGGACCTGGTACGAGAACTCCTATCCCGGCGCACGGGTCGACGTCGGCAACCACTTCTACTGCTACAGCTTCGAACCGAGCGACCAGTGGACCGAGTTCTTCGCGCAGCAGCCCGAGCTCCAGGCCTACTTCGACGGCGTGATGCGCAAGCACGGCATCGACCCGCACGTGCGGTGGGAGACCGAGGTGCTCGGCATGACCTGGGACGACACTGCCGGAACCTGGACGGTCCGGGTGCGCACGCCCGACGGCACCGAGGACACGCTCGTGGCCCGGGCCGTGATCTCGGCGGTGGGGCAGCTCAACCGGCCGCACGTGCCCGAGATCGCGGGCGCGGAGACGTTCACGGGCCCGGCGTTCCACTCGGCCCGGTGGGACCACTCGGTCGACCTCGCCGGGAAGCGGGTCGCGATGATCGGTGCCGGCGCGAGCGGCTTCCAGATCGCGCCGACGATCGCGCCCGAGGTGGCCCGGCTGACCGTGTTCCAGCGCACCGCGCAGTGGATGTTCCCCAAC
>CAZJBJ010000074.1:0-17807 GCA_964544295.1 uncultured Bifidobacteriaceae bacterium | reverse complement strand
CGTCGCCCGCGATCACCGCGTCCTCGAACCCGAGCAACACGCGCGGGTCGATCTCGAGCGAGAGATAGAGGTCGACGGGCCCGTCGCAGCCCTCCTCCGGGTGGAGGTCGACCTCCCAGTTCTGGCGCAGCGAGTAGCTCTCGACGAAGTGCCGTTCGTCATGGACGTGGAACCCGTGCTCGACCGCGTGATCCTTGAGGTCGGCAACGAATCCGGCGAGGTCGATGACAGCCATTCAGCCCACCGCCGAACGGATCGCGGCCACGGCGTCGTCGAACGGGGCGCGAGCCGCGTCGATCATCTCGCCCATCCCGAAACAGCCGTGAAAGAGGCTGGGATAGGTGGTGGCGGTCACGTCGGTGCCCGCCGCCGCGAGGGCGCGCGCATACGCCACGCCCTGATCCCGCAGCGGGTCGTACTCCATGGTGAGCACGAAGGCGGGCGCGAGCCCACCGAGATCGTCCGCCCGCAGGGGCGAGACCCGGGGATCGTCGCCCTCGGCGTCGTCGTTGAGGTAGTGGGAGTAGAACCACCGCATCGCATCGCGGGTCAGGAAGTAGCCCTCGGCGTTGTCCTCCATCGAGTCCGACGTGAACTCGTGGTCGGTGACGGGATAGATCAGGAGTTGGAACGCGACCTTCGGGCCACCGACGCGAGAACGTTGCGCGATCACCGCGGCCAGGTTGCCACCGGCGCTGTCACCCGCCACGACGAGTCGGTCCGCGTCGCCACCCAGTTCGTCGGCGTGGGCAGCCGCCCACGCCACGGCGGTGCCGGAATCCTCCACGGCCGCCGGAAAGCGATGCTCCGGCGCGAGGCGGTAGTCGACCGAGACCAGCACGGCGTCGGTGTCGCGGGCCAACGCCCGACAGGTGGCATCGTGGGTGTCGAGCGAACCGAGCACCCAGCCCCCGCCGTGGAAGTACACGATGATCGGTTTCGGCGCGGCACCGGCCGGGCGGTAGATCCGGATCGGGAGCGGGCCCCCGGGTCCGGGAATCGCGGAGTCCTCCAACCGGTCGAGCACGATCGGACTCGGAACCACCGCCGCGTTCATCAGGCCGCGAATCTCGTCCGGATCGGTGTCCGGAGTGAGCGTCGCGACGCCCAGCGACTGGATCATGTCGATCACGACCTGCGCCTGCGGGTCAAGGGGCACCGGTTCCTCCTTCGTGGGGGTCGAGCACAGACTCGCGCAACCGGGCAGCTATCGCCCGCAGTGCGCGGCCGCGATGGGAGATCGCCTGCTTCTCGGCGAGCGTCATCTCGGCGAACGTGCGACCGGTCCCGCCCGCCGGCACGAACACCGGGTCGTAGCCGAAGCCGTTCGTGCCCCGGGGCGCCTCGGCGATGACGCCTTCGACCACGCCGTCGGCCACGACCTCCGATCCGTCCGGACGGGAGAGCACGAGCACCGTCCGGAACCGGGCCGTCCGCGCGTTTCGCCGGGCTTCGGCCATCGCCCGCAGCAGATGCTCGACGTTGTCCGAGTACGTCGCCTCCGGCCCCGCGTACCGGGCACTGAAGACCCCGGGCGCGCCGCCCAATGCGTCGACCTCGAGGCCGGTGTCGTCGGCCAAGGCCGCGAGCCCCGTCGCGGCGGCGAGCGCCTGCGCTTTCAGTCGCGCGTTGGCGAGCAACGTCGCACCCGTCTCCTCGACCTCGGGGACGTCCTCGGGTCGGGGGACGAGGTCGAGCCCATGATCGGCGAGTGCCGCGGCGATCTCGCGCGCCTTGTCGGGATTCGCGGTCGCCAGGACCACGCGCTCGCTCATCGAGGGACTGCTCGTCACCGGGGTGTCGGTGGTACCGCGAGCAGCTCGGTCTGCAGGTCCCGGATCTCGGCGATACCGGACTCGGCCAGACCGAGCAGCGCGTCGAGCTCGCCCCGGCTGAACGCCAGCCCTTCGGCCGTGCCCTGCACCTCGATGAACTTGCCCGATCCGGTCATCACGACGTTCATGTCGACCTCGGCGGTCGAGTCCTCGGAGTAATCGAGGTCGAGGCTGGGGAGGGCGCCGACGATGCCCACCGAGATGGCCGCGCACGAATCGGTCATCGGATGAGCCGCGAGCTTGCCCGCCGCCACCAGGCGCGAGCAGGCGTCGTGCAACGCGAGATAGCCGCCACAGATGGAGGCCGTACGCGTGCCGCCGTCGGCCTGGAGTGCGTCGCAATCGACGGTGATCTGAACTTCGGCGAGCATGGCCAAGTCGGTGACGGCCCGCAGCGACCGTCCGATCAGTCGCTGGATCTCCTGGGTGCGCCCGCTCTGCTTCCCCTTCGCCGCTTCCCGGTTGACCCGCTCGGGGGTCGAACCCGGGAGCATCGAGTACTCCGCAGTGACCCAGCCCTTCCCGCTGCCCCGCAGCCACGGGGGCACTCGTTCCTCGACCGACGCGGTGCAGAGCACGCGGGTTCGACCCATTTCGACCAGGACGGAACCGGCGGCGAGCTCGGTGAAGTCGCGGGTGAACGTCAGGGGGCGGAGCTGGTCGGGCTCACGCCCGTCGTTGCGGATACCCATGGGGGCCTTTCGATCGGAGTCCCACGGTGGGACCGGATTCAAACAGGGACGACGAGGTCGACGGCCGCGAGCGTGACCTCGGCACCGAACGCCTCGGATCCTTCCGCATCGATGACCGCCGGGTCGACCTCGGGCCACAAGTGCGTCAACACCAGGCGCTCGGCCCGGGCCGCGCGGGCCGCGGCACCGGCCTCGGTACCCGAGAGGTGGATGGGCGAGCGGCGGTGCGCGTGCTCGTACGAGGCCTCGGACAGCACCAGGTTCGCACCGGGATCGAACGCGTCGACCGACCATTCCGGCCCGGTGTCCGACGTGTAGATCAGGCGCCGGTCCGCCGGGTCGCGCAGTTCCACGGCGTAGGTCGGCGGCGGGTGGTCCGTCCGGGAGAAGGCCAACCGGAGACTCCCGATCGTCATCGGCGTGTGCTCGTCGATCTCCGACCAGGCGAACGCGTCGCCCCAGTTCGTGAGGGCACCCATTGCCAGTTCGGTCCCCGCCGGGGCGAGCACCGGAAGCCCGGTCCGTTCCAGCCCGTATCGGAACATCACGTGGAGTCCGTACAGGTCGACGCAATGGTCCGGATGGATATGGGTGATCACGACCGCGCTGAGTGCGGCCGGGTCCAGGTGCCGTTGCAGGTTGGTGAAGCTTCCGTTCCCACAGTCCATCCACACGGCGGTGTCGCCGTCCCGCACGAGGTACCCGCTACAGGGGCCGTGGGCCGAGCCGTAGGAGCCGGAACAGCCGAGCACGGTCAACTCCATCGCCAGGCCTCCACATCGACGACCTCGGGACCGAGGAACCGTGCGCCGAGCCGGGCGAACGTCGCCGCGTCACCCGAGGTCACGAAGTGATGGCCGACCACCTCCGGGCCGGCGGACGCGACCGCGTCACCGAGAATCCGACGGGCGGCGAACGCTGTCTCGTCGGCACTCGACACCAACACCACGTCCGGGCCCATCACGTCGGCGATGGTGCGCGCCAACAGCGGGTAATGCGTGCAGCCGAGGACGAGGGTGTCGACACCCGCCCGCCGCACCGGTTCGAGCAGTCGTTCGGCCAGCACGTGCACCTGGTCCGATTCGACGTCACCCGCCTCGACGAACTCGACGAATCCCGGGCACGCGGCACACGTGAGGTCGACGCCCTCCGCGGCCGCGGCCCGCTGGTACGCGCCCGACGCGATCGTTCCGACGGTGCCGATGACGCCGACCCTCCCGCTCTCCGTGACGGCGGCCGCCGCTCGGAGGCCCGGCTCGACGACGCCGATGACGGGGATCTCGGTCCGGTCGACGAGGGCGTCGAGCGCGACCGATGTCGCGCTGTTGCACGCCACCACGATCATCTGCGCACCCCGGTCGACGAGCAGATCACCGATCTCGAGCGCGTACTTCAACACCTCGTCCGCCGGCTTCGGCCCGTAGGGGAAGCGGCCGGTGTCGCCGAAGTAGACGGTGGGGATACCCGGCACGAGATCGATGAGCGCCCGCAGCACCGTGAGTCCACCGAGCCCGGAATCGAAGACCCCGATCGGGCCGGGTTCGCCACGGTATGCAGGGACCATCGACGAACGCTACCGGTCGCCGGCCGCGCGCCGGAGCCGATCGCGCACGGCGACGCCCAACCCCACGGCGGGCGGCGTCGCCGCGACGACGATGTCGATCCCCATCTCGTCGGCCGCGCGCAGCGCCGCGTAGAGGGCCCGGGCGTACTCGTCCACGGTCTCGACCGCGGCCAGCGTCACGGCCGGGTCCAGCGCGGCCTCGCCGACCACGTCGACGGCGAGGCCGATCACGCCGACCCGCCGACCCGCTCGCCGATGGGCCGTGACCGTCGCCGCGAGGTGCTCGGGTTCGACGACCTCGACACCGGCGTCGGGTGCGTAGTGGCTCGGCAGCGTTCCGGGGGCGCGGGTCGCACCGCCGACGGCCGGCCGGTGCCCGGTCGCCTGCTCGAGGTGTTCCTCCGTGATCCCGCCGGGCCGCAACACCGAGATCGCGGGACCGGTGCAATCCACGATCGTCGACTCGACGCCGATACTGCACCCGCCGCCGTCGAGCACCCGATCGACGTCGGGTCCGAGTTCGCGCCGGACCGCGTCCGCGGACGTCGGACTCACGCGGCCGAACCGGTTGGCGGACGGCGCGGCGATTCCGCCGCCGAAGTCCTGGACCAGCGCCCGCGCGACCGGATGATCGGGCACGCGCAATCCGACCGTCTCGAGGCCGCCCGTGGCGAGTCGGGACACGCGCGACCCGGCCCGCACCACCAGCGTGAGGGGACCGGGCCAGAACTCCTCGGCCAGCGAGCGGGCGACGTCGGGGAGGTCCACCGCCCAGGCGTCGAGGTCGGAGCGGTCGCCGATGTGCACGATGACCGGATGGTCCGTCGGACGACCTTTCACCGCGAACAACCGCGCGAGTGCGTCGGGGTTCTCGGCGTCGGCCCCGAGGCCGTACACGGTCTCGGTCGGGAAGGCCACGAGCCCCCCGGCCCGCAGCGTGGCCGCCGCGCGCGTGATCTCGGTCGTCGGGCTCACCAGTAGTTGATGCGGCTGGCGCGTTCTTCGACGACGTCGAGGTCGTCGGTCCAGGCACCGGACGACAGGTACTTCCACCCACCGTCCGGCAGGAGGGTCACGACCGTGCCGGATTCCATGCGCGCCGCGACCTTGGCCGCGCCGGCGACGGCGGCGCCGGACGAGATCCCCGCGAACACACCACACTCGTCGAGCAGTCGCCGGGTCCACTCGATGGACTCGCGGTTGCGGACGATCGTCTTCCGGTCGAGCACGTCGGGATCGAAGATCGGCGGGACGAACCCGTCGTCCAGGCTGCGCAGCCCCTGCACCAGCTCCCCCGCCGGCGGTTCGACCGCGACGATCTGCACCTCGGGCTTCTGTTCCTTCAGGTACCGACCGACACCCATCAGCGTGCCGCTCGTGCCCAGGCCGGCGACGAACACGTCGACCTCCGGGCAGTCGGCCCAGATCTCCGGGCCGGTCCCCGAGTAGTGGGCCAGCGGGTTGGCCGGGTTGCCGTACTGGTAGAGGAACGCGTAGTCCGGTTCCGCGGCGGCGATCTCCTGGGCCCGACGGATGGCGCCGTTGCTGCCTTCCTCGCCCGGGCTGAGGGTGACCTCGGCACCGAAGATCTCGAGCAGTTGGCGGCGTTCGATGCTCACGTTGTCCGGCATCACGATCCGCAGTCCGTAGCCCCGCAGTTTGGCGACGAGCGCCAACCCGATCCCGGTGTTGCCGGAAGACGGTTCGAGGATGGTGCAGCCCGGCCGGAGCACCCCGTCGCGCTCGGCAAGGTCGACCATCATGCGGGCGATGCGGTCCTTGGCACTGCCACCCGGGTTCTGACCTTCGAGCTTGGCGTAGATCCGGACGTCGGGGTTCGGGCTCAGCGCGTGGATCCCGACGAGTGGGGTGTTCCCGATCAGGTCGAGAATGCTCTCATGGCGCACGGCGCGGTGGGAGCGTCAGCCGCCGGCGACGGCGGGCAGGATCGAGATCACGTCGCGGTCGGTCACCGGGGTGGCGAGCTTGTCGAGGTACCGGATGTCGTCGTCGTTGACGTACACGTTGACGAACTTGTGCAACGCGCCGGTGTCGTCGATCAACTGACCTTCGAGGCCCGGGTGGGCCACGGTCAACGCGGCGAACAGCTCACCGACGGTTGCCCCCTCCGCGGTCACGGAGGCCGCGCCGTCGGCGTGGACGCGCAGCAAAGTGGGAAGTCGAACCTCAGCCATCACGTGAGCCTATAACTCCGACCTCGGGGGTCAAGATTCCCCACGGCCAGAGTTTCGCGAACCATCATGACACTTGTCACAGGCGCGCGGGCGCGTCGTGCGACGATGGTCCGATGCTCGAACGACTCCCTGCACCGCTCCTGCGATCGAAGCTCACCGGACCGGCCGCGTTCGTCCCGACGGCCATCCGGATCGGCGCCGGGGGGTTCGTCGCCCTCGCCGGCGTCGCCAAGTTCACCGAACGGGCGACCGAGGTCCACGACTTCCGCGAGTTCGGCGTCCCCGCCCCCGAACTCGCGGTGCCGTTGGCCGGGACGATCGAGGTGGTCGGCGGCCTCCTGGTCCTGATCGGTCTCCTCACTCGCCCGGCCGCGCTCGCGGTGGCGGCTAACTTGTTGGGCGCGCTCCTCACCGCGGGCGTCAACGTCGGCGGCACTTTCCACTTGGTGGTCGGCCCGACGGTGATGGTCGCGATGCTGTTCCTCGTGTGGTCCGGCAGTGGCGAACTCGGCCTCGACGACCGCATCCTCACCCGACGGGCCCAGCGGGGGCCCGGGCCTCAGACCAACTCGACCTGACATTCGGCGATCGCACCCTCACGGATGCGGTACGCCCGCAGGGTCGGCATCTCGTCACGCAGCGAGACGATCACGTAGATCCACATCGGGTCGACGGCGCTACCGACGTCGGTCGGTGACGGGTACGGATCGGTGTGGGTGTGCGAGTGCCAGACGCCGATGATCTCGTGGCCGCGGTCCTCCGCGTCACGCGTCGCACGCAGGTAGTCACGCCCGTCCACGGTGTAGGTGCGCGCCGACGCATCGGCGTTGACCGCGGGATAGACCTCGCTGACGACGCCGCTCGCCTCGCGGGCATGCGAGGGACCACCGACGGGGCCTGCGAGCAGACCACACGCCTCGTCCGGCAACCCGTCGTAACAGTGCGCCACGATCCGGTCGAACTGCGACTGGCTCAGCCGGAGCACCGGCGCGGCGAACCCGCTCATCGGTTCACCCGGCCGTCCGCGCGGCCTCGATCGCCTGCCAGACCTTCACCGCGCTCACCGGCATGTCGATGTGGCGGACGCCGAGGTGCGACACCGCGTCGATCACCGCGTTGTGCACCGCCGGGGTCGACCCGATCGTGCCTGACTCGCCGATGCCCTTCGCGCCGAGCGGGTTGAGCGGGGTCGGCGTCTCGGTGTTCGAGGACTCGAAACTGGGCAGCTCCGCCGCGCTGGGGATCGCGTAGTCCATGAGGTTGGCCGTGAGTGGGTTGCCGTCGTCGTCGTAGGCGATGCCTTCCCACAATGCCTGCGCGGATCCCTGGGCGATGCCGCCGTGTTGCTGGCCCGCGACGAGCAGCGGGTTCAGGATGCGACCGCAGTCGTCGACCGCGACGTGGCGCACGTGTTCGACCTGGCCGGTCTCGGTGTCCACCTCGACCACCGCGATGTGCGCGCCGAAGGGATAGGTCGCCTCGCCCTGGTTGAAGTCGAGCTCGTGCATGAGCCGGGCCTCCATACCGTCGGGCAACTTCGCCGGATCCTTGGCCGCGGCCGCGAGCTCGGCCCAGGCCAGCGCGGAGGCAGGAACGCCCGCGACGGCGAGGCCGCCCCCCTCGGCCACCACGATGTCGTCGACGTTGGCCTCGAGCAGGTGCGCCGCGAGTTTCTTGGCCTTGGCCAGAACTTCCTCGCTCGCCTTGTACAGCGCGCTCCCGCCGATCTGGAGCGACCGCGAGCCCATCGTCCCCTTCCCGCGCGGAACGAGCGCGGTGTCGGACTGGACGATCGTCACCTGGTCCATCGGGATTCCGAGGAGCTCCTGCACGATCATCGAGAACGATGTCTCGTGGCCCTGACCGTGCGCCGACGTTCCGACCGTCGCGGTCGCCGTGCCGTCGTCATTGATCTCGATGGCGCCGTATTCCTCGAACAGTCCCCCGGCGGTGACCTCGACGTAGGTGGACACGCCGATGCCGAGTTGCTTCACGTCGCCCCGGGCCCGGCGCTCGGCCTGCTCGGCCCGCAGCGCGTCGTACCCCGCCACCCGGCACGCCTCGTCCAGTGCCTTGGCGTACTCGCCGACGTCGTAGTTCGCGCCGGTGACGGTGGTGAGCGGAAACGCGTCGGGCGGGATGAGGTTCCGGCGCCGGATCTCGACCGGGTCGATGTCGAGTTCGTCGGCGGCGATGTCGATGATGCGTTCGAGCATCGCGGTCGCCTCGGGCCGACCGGCGCCCCGGTAGGCGGCCGTCGTCGTCGTGTTCGTCGCCGCGCTCTGTGAATTCAGCTCGATCTTCGGGATCACGTACACGCCCTGCGCGAGTGATCGGGTGAAGAACACGAGGAACGCCCCGATCGACGGGTACGCGCCGCTGTCCTGGAACACCTTGGCGCGCAGCGCCGTGATCGTGCCGTCCCGCTTGAGACCCAGCTCCACGTGCTGGATCTGCCCCCGCCCGTGGGTCATCGACACCATGTTCTCGGAGCGGGTCTCGGTCCACTTCACCGGTCGTCCGAGTGCCTGCGCCGCCTTCGCCGCGATCGCGTACTCGACGTACATGTCCATCTTGGCGCCGAACCCGCCACCCACCGCCGGGGCGACCACGCGCACGCTCTCCGCGGGAAGCCCGAGCGCGCCGGCGATGTCGCCGGCCACGCTGTGGGGCGCCTGGGTCGGCACCTGCACGAAGAGGCCGTCACCGTCGACGCTCACCACGATCCCGTTCGGCTCCATCGGCACTGCGGCGACGCGTTGGTTGACGAAGCGCCCGCTCACCACGACCTCGGCGTCGTCCATGAGCGTGGGGTCCTCGCCGAAATCGAAGGCGATCGCCAGGTTGGAACCGTGCGCCTCGAACAGCAGCGGCGCGTCGGGCGCCATCGCCTGCTCGGGATCGATCACCACGGGCAGCGGTTCGTAGTCGACGATCACCTGCTCGGCCGCGTCGACCGCCTGCGCCCGGGTCTCGGCCACGACGGCCGCCACGATGTCACCGACGAATCGCACCCGATCCGTCGCCAGCGGTGGCCGGTTGAACTCCGGCGGCAACATCATGAACCCTTGGATCGGCTCCATCGGGAAGTTCGATGCGCAGTACACGCCGAGGACGCCCGGCATCGTCTCGGCGTCGGTGATGTCGATCGACTCGACCGTGGCGTGGGCGATCGGCGAACGCACGAACACGATGTGCGTGACCCCCTCGACGGGCAGGTCGTCGTAGTAGCGCGCCGCGCCGGCGAGAATCGTCGGATCCTCGCGGCGCAACACGGCGTTTCCGAGAATCGAGCCAGACGCGGCCATACGGTTCCTCCTGTCGGGTGGCGGCAATCTACCCGGACCCGATGAGCCCGCCACTGTTTCCCCCCCCGTGACGCGAGGGGCCGACAGGTAGCGTGCGGAGATGTCTCGGCGTGGCGACGGAACCGTGCTCACCAATCGGAAGGCCCGCCACGACTACTCGATTCTCGACGTGTGGGAATGCGGCATCGTCCTCGAGGGCGCCGAGGTGAAGTCGCTGCGGGAACATCACGCCAACCTGCAGGAGGCCTACGCCCGGGTGGAGGACGGCGAGGTGTGGCTCAACGGCATGCACATCCTGCCGTACGCCTTCAGCCGCGGGGACATCGACCCGGTCCGGCGACGCAAGCTGTTGCTCCACGCCCGCGAGATCGACGAGATCACCCGCAAGACCCAGGAGAAAGGCCTCACCCTCATCCCGTTGAAGGTGTACTTCAAGGACGGCCGGGCGAAGGTCGAACTCGGACTCGCCAAGGGGAAGAAGAACTACGACAAGCGCCACGCCCTCGCCGAGCGCGACGCCAAACGCGACGTCGAACGGGCGTTGCGCGGTCGGGGCGAGTAGCCCCGGCGCACGCGTGCGCCCGGCGCCGAGGCCCCGGGGCTCAGATCGCGGTCGTGCCGGCGCGGGGGCGGGCGCGGAGCTCGGCCTTGGTCACCATGCCGACGAGCACGGTGTCGTCGAAGACGAGCGCGACCGGGATCGGCCCCGATTGCATGGGCCCGACCACGGCCAGCACCGGAGTGTCGGGGCGGGCGGCGGCGACCCGGTCGAGCGGCACCGCGATGTCCTGGACCCGCACCGCGTGCCGGGTCTGGGGATCGGAGCGGGTGAGCTGCTCGAGGGTGACGACCCCGCCGATCCCGCCGTCCCAGGCGACGACCGGCAGCACGTGGTGGCGCGGCGGTGACTCGGTGAGTTCGGCGAGTACCGCCTGGATCGTGTTCCAGCCACGCACCGTCTCCGGGTGCGGGACCATGACGTCGCGCACCTGCAGTTCGCCGAAGGTGCCGACCAGGCGAGCGATCCCCTGTTCGGCGGTCGCGGTCCGATACACGAACACGCCCATGATCGCGGTCCAGAACGACACGTAGGGCACCCCGACAGCGGGGCCGAGCACGCCGGCGGCGATCGCGAGGATGCCGAAGCCCTGACCGACCCGGGTGGCGACGATGTCGGCCCGGGTCCGGTCGCCGCCAATGGCCCATACCGCACTCGCCAGAATTCGTCCGCCGTCGAGCGGCGCCGCGGGGATCAGGTTGAACGTGCCGAGGACGATGTTGACGAAGGCCAACCACTCGATCGCCGAGACCACGAGCGCCGACGCGCCGAGACCGGACGCGCCGAGCGAGGCCAGCGCGAAACCGCCGGCCAACGCGTAGCTCATCGCCGGACCGGCCGCCGCGATACGGAACTCCGCGCCGGCGGACGGCATGAGACCACCGAGCTGGGCCACGCCACCGAGGAGCCACAGCGTGATGCCACGTACCTCCATGCCGTTCCGGCGCGCGACCACGGCGTGGGCGAGTTCGTGCGCGAGCAGCGACCCGAGGAACACGACCACCATGGGGACGACCACGAGCCATGCCGGCGCACCGCCGACGCCCCGGGTGAGCCCGAAGCTGAGCAACCCGGCGATGACGAGCACGGACCAGTTCGCGCCCACGTCGATACCCAAGATCCGACCGAGCCGAATGGTTGGTCGCATGCGATCCACTCCTCCGATGATCGACGCCGCGCGATGCGGTGCCGCTCTCTGGGTAACGCCGGTGACCAGTCTCGCGTTCCCGTCGCCCCCGATCTCTACACCCGATCTGTACACCCGATCTGCACACCGCTGCCGGCCGGGCCGGTCGGCGCCACTACAATGGCGGGGCTGTCCGTGCACGCATCCGGACGGCACTTGACAAGGGGGTGCGTGGCTTCGATTTCGAGGATCGAGGTGGGAGAAGCGAGCCGACGTCGTCAGATCGTCGTAAAAGAGCTGGCACAACGAACACTTGCCGAGGACAACCTCGCACTCGCTGCCTAGAAATAGGTAACGACGTTCCCCCTGGCCCAGCCACTCGGCCAGAACCGGAACGCCATCAAGAGCGGCTTACCGTCAGGATTCGTCCTGTGACCTGACGGGACATCACAGCGGGACTGGGGTCGACACATTCTGCCGGTGGGCGGTGCCGACCCGAGACTTGCCCACCGGCTGCGCTCGGAGAAGTCCCTCCAACAACTTGAAAGACGGGGGTTCGACTCCCCCCACCTCCACCCACGGCGCACGCCGGAGCCTGGTACTCCGCCGGTGTGCGCGGGTCGCTGGACCATTCAGACGGTCCGTGCACGCCATCCGGCGAGCACGGCAGCAGCTGCGGTATCGGGGTCCATCGTTCCGGTGTCGACCTCCGCGTCGTAGGTCGGGAACCGGTACGAGTCCTCATACTGCGACACGGCCTGGCCCGCGATGCGGTCGCCGCGCGCCTGCTCCCTCGCCTGGAGCACTTCCAGCGCAATCTGCACACGGACCCAGTGCGCGTTCAGTCCATCGAGCTCTTCCTGCCAACCCAGCCACTCCTGCTCGGTCAGGATCACGTCGTCGGCGATGACGTGCAGCCCGGCGCGCACGGCACTCGCAACGGCGCCACGCCAGGCGCTCAACACCTGACGACCGATCGGTCCCATGCGCATCCGGAACACCCCGTCCACGACCTCAAGCACGACACCCTGATCGGCGTGTGGCCCGACATGCTTGCCCGCCTGGACCCAGTCGCGCGGCATCTTCGCGAAATAGTCGTCCATCGCGTACACGAACCAGCACTCACCGGCCGCCGCGAACTGACGCTGGACCGCAGCTGCGAGGGTCGTCTTTCCGGAGCTCGACGGCCCATTGAGGATGATGACCGAGCCCGTCTTCTCCATAGGTCAAGTATGACGACCGCCTCCGCACCATTGCGGGAACTTTCGGCTCCGTCTGGCAACGAGGCCCTGCCGGCTCAGGACCCGGTCTCGACCTCGGCCTTGATGCGTTCGAGGGTCGTGCGCATGCCGTTGCGGTTCGTCCGACCTCGGGCCCACCCGAGCAGCGCCCAGTAGACCTTGAACGCGATATTGGGCGTCAGCGCGAACGACTCGGTGACGTCGGTACCGTCACCAACAGGCGTCAACCGGTAACTCCACGTGTTGAGCGCCTTGCCGGGCTTGCCGACCCCGAAGGTGAAGAGCCGATTGGGTTCACACTCGGTGATGAAACATTCGGCCCAGTAGATCGGGCCCTTCTGGTTGCGTTTGACATGCCCGCGGAACCGCACTCCGACGGCCGGGCCGGTGGCACCGTCGAGCCATTCGGCCTCGAACGTCTCGGGTGAGTACCGGCCGATCTTGGTCACGTCACTCACGAGCGCCCAGATCGCCTCGGGCGTCGCGTGCATGTGTACCGTCACTTCGTCGCGCATGATGGATCCGCTACGCGTCGGCGGGTTCGAGCACGCGGGCCCTCAGGCCCAGGGTCGCGAGCATCGCACGGTCGGTCGCGTGGTCGGCACACGGCGTGGTGTCGGTGAGCATCATGTTGCGCTCGCTCGTGAAGATCGAGTTCGCCCCCGCCATGAAGCACATCGCCTGGTCCGACACGCTCATGAGGTGGCGACCGGCGGCGATGCGCACGACGGCGGCCGGCATCAGGATGCGAGCGACCGCCACCATGCGGATGGTCTCGTCGGCGTCCACGTCCGGGGCGTCCTCCAACGGCGTTCCCGGGACCCGGGACAGGACGTTGATCGGCACGGAGTCGGGGTGCGGGTCGAGGATCGCGAGTTGGTGGAGGAAGGACACGCGGTCATCGACCGACTCCCCCATCCCGATGATCCCGCCGCAGCACACGGTGATGTCGGTCTCGCGCACCGCCGCGATCGTGTCGAGTCGCTCCTCGTAGGTCCGGGTGGTGATGACCTCGCCGTAGTACTCGGGCGACGTGTCGAGGTTGTGGTTGTACGCGTACAGGCCCGCGTCGTCGAGCCGCTTCGCCTGCGCCGCGTTCATCATGCCGAGCGTGACGCACGTCTCCAGGCCGAGGGCGCTGACCTCCCGCACCATTTCGACCACGCGGTCGAACTGGGCGTTGTCCTTGACGTCACGCCAGGCGGCGCCCATGCAGAATCGGGTCACGCCGTTGGCCTGGGCCCGCTTCGCCGTCCGGACCACCTCGGCGACGTCCATCAGCGGCTCGGGCTTCACCCCGGTGTCGTTGTGCACCGACTGCGAGCAGTAGCCACAGTCCTCGGGGCACGCACCGGTCTTGATCGAGAGCAGTTGGTTGACGTGCACGACTTCAGGGTCGTGGAACTCCCGGTGGACCTCACCGGCCTGGCGGACCAGACCGAGCAGCGGGGCGTCGAACAGCTCACGGATCTCCGCGATCGACCAATCGGTACGCACAGGGTGGGTCATGCGGTGACGATACCGTGCGCCGGTCGCCCGACCGGGGGCCGAGCAGGTCCGGGTCAGCGCCGCCGCACCGCGCGGGAGGCGCGCTGGGCCTTCTTCTGCTCCTCCCGCTGGGCCTTCCGGGCGGCGTGGTCCACGCCACGCGGGTTGGCCGTGACCTCGGCCTCGAGGCGCAGGAAGTTCGCCAGTCGGGCCGGTTCGAGTTCGCCGGCGGCGACCGCGGCTCGCACCGCACAGCCCGGCTCGTTCGCGTGGGAGCAATCCGAGAACTTGCAGTTCGCGACGAGTTCGGCGATGTCGGTGAACGTCGCGTCCAGCCCTTCGTCGACGTCGCCGAGCCCCAGCGTGCGAATCCCCGGTGTGTCGATGAGCACGCCGCCGGACGGAATCACGACGAGCGCCCGACTCGAGGTCGTGTGTCGACCGCGACGGTCGTCTACGCGCACTTCGCCGGTGGCGAACCGCTCCTCGCCGAGGAGGGCATTGGCCAGCGTCGACTTGCCGGCCCCGGACGGCCCGAGCATGACCGCGGTCCGGTTCGGGGCGAGCACGGCCGCGACGTCCGCCACTCCCCGATCCTCGGACGCGGCGGTGACGATCACGTCCACGCCCTGGATCCGGGCCCGGAGCTCGTCGGCGAAGTCGACCGGCGCGGCGTCGGCCTTCGTGAGGATCACGACCGGCGTCGCTCCGCTCTCCCACGCGAGCACACATTCGCGTTCCACGCGCGACGCACTCGGCCGATCACCGGGCGCGCAGATGAGCACGAGATCGACGTTGGCCGCGATGACCTGCACCCGTTCGCGATCGGCGTCGTGGCGGGTCAGCGCCGACCGACGCGGCACGACCTCGGCCACGGTCGGGTGTGCTCGGTCACCCTCGAGGGCCACCCAGTCGCCGACCGCGGGAAGTTCGGTGGCGGTGGCGATCCGATCACCGTCGGGTGTCGCGACCACACAGGAGATCCGGTCGACTCGCACCACCCGCGCCGGTCGGTACGCGTCCAGTCCGGCCGCGGCGAACGCGTCGGCCACGGCTGCGGTTCCTCCGTAGCGAGCCAACTCGTCGATCGCACCCGAAGCAGTCAACGCCATCCACACGTTCGAGGTCGCACGACCCGATCGAGCCGTTCGCCGACCAGCCTAGGGTCCGCGCGCCCGTCGACCCCCGGAACTTCCGCCCTACCATCGGCGCCGTGGCCGTCGAGATCACCCCGATGCAGTACGCGCAGATCCGGGTCACGGCCGAGGTGCTGGCCCGTGCGTTCGACGATTCGCCGATCATGCGCTACCTCCTGCCGCGCGATCGGGCGCGCACCATCGGTATGCGGGCGTTCTTCATCGCCGGACTCGTCGACGCGCACAAGCACGGCGAGGCGTGGGTGGCCGTCGAGGACGCCACGGTCGTCGGCGCGGCGGTGTGGTTACCGCCGGGGGCGTACCCGCCGAGCCCGGGTCGGCAAGCGCGCCAGATGCTCCATCTGCTCGCGGTGGCACCGGTCGCACCACTCGCGCTGCAGCGGTCGCTCCGGTACCTGCGGGTCGTCGAGGCCGAGCACCCGAAGGCCACGCACTGGTACCTGGCCACCCTCGGCGTCGAGCCGACGCGCCAGGGGCGCGGCCACGGCCGGCGACTGCTCGACGCGGTGTTGGCCCGAACCGACGATGCCGGCCTGCCCACCTACCTCGAGACCGACAAGGAGTCGAATCTCGCGTTCTACGCGCGGATGCGATTCGCGGAGATGGATCGGCTCGAGCCGGTGAGCGGTGGACCGCCGACGTGGACCATGTGGCGGGAGCCGGTCGTCTGAAAAGCGCGCCGGTCGCTCAGAAGCCCGACGCGCCGCGGATCGGGCCGCCCGGCTCGCCGCCCTGGTCGACCGACACCGCAGAGAGCGAGGCACGGGCGCGCCCATCCCGCTTGGCGTCGAAGAGGGCAGCATCGGCGGCCCGCAACGTGATCTCGGGATCGCCGCCCCCGAACACCGCGGCGCCCGCGCTGAAGCTGGCATCGGGATGGGCGTCATTCCACGTCCGGGCCAGACGTTCGATGAGCCCGAACGCCTCGGGCCCGACGTCGCGCATCACGATCACGAACTCGTCGCCGCCCATCCGGGCCACGGCGTCGCCTTCACGAACTGCCTCGCTCAGGTAGGTCGCGACCGCGCGGATCGCCGCGTCACCGCCCTGGTGACCGCGCGCCGCGTTGATGCCGCGCAGATCGTCGAGGTCGATGACCACCACGAGGTCGAGCGGACGCAGCGACCGGAGGACCTCGTCCCCGTGACGCCGGTTGCCGATGCCGGTGAGCGCGTCCCGGCGGGTCTCGTCCGTCAACGCGTCGAGGGCGTCGAGGTCGTCGAGTCGATAGCCGGCCTGCTCGCCCAGGATCTGTGCGAGTCGCAACATGAACTCGTCCTGGCGACGGCGGCCGGATGCCACCACCACGCCGCGCAGGCCGCCGGCGCGGCCGACGAGCGGGATCACCAGTTCGACGTCGGCATTGACCACGGACACCGACAGGCCGGCGTCCGCGTCCACCGCCCGGTGCGGCGGCCACGAGAGCGGGCCGACCTTGGCCGTGAGCGCGTAGCCGTCGGTCGGATCGTCGAGGTACACCGCGACGTTGGGAATGCGCAGCAATGCCACGACGGTCTCGGCCAGTCGCCGGGCGGCTGCCACCCGGTCGTTGTCGTTGCGCAGGCCACTCGTCCCGTCGATCACGAGCCCGAGTTCGTCGCTGCGGACCTCGTCGCCGTGTTTCACCCACGCGACGAGCTCGCCGATGATCGCCGACAGGAGCACTCCGGTGACCAGCGTCGTCACCGAGACGTCGGCGCGTTCGAGGCTGAACACGAGGATGATCGTCGCCGCGACGATCGGCGTCATGATGAAGGACCACCAGCGCGGCTGGGTCAGGCCGATCCAGACGAAGATGAGGGTGATGATGGTCGCGGTGCCCATGACCCCGTCGCCGGTGCGGCCCGACTTCGAACCGAACTCCGAGATCGCGAGGATCAGGAGTCCGAACAGCGGCAGGCTCAGCGTGGCGCGTGGACCCCACCGCGCCCACGGCAGCAGCGGAATCAAGCCGGCGACGACGAGCGCACCGGTCCCGGCCACGAGGATCCAGTTGGTCGAGCCACCGACCTCCTCGTAGACGCCCCGGTTCCCGAGAGCCCCGAGAATCGTGATCACGCCGACGACCGCGAACGCATAGGCCGCGTACTGTGCGGCGCGCCGGGGATCGCTGGTCCAGTGCATACCCTCGGTGCATCGGCGCTCATGGACGCGGCATGAACCCCAAGTTTTCCAATACCGCCCAAATCGTCCCGCATCTCATCCCTTGTACGGTGAGCGCGTGCTCGTCGAGATCTACTCCGACATCGTCTGCCCGTGGTGCTACATCGGCCAGCACCAGTTCGCCGCCGCCGTGGACCGATCGCCCTACGGCGACCAGATCGAGACGACGTGGCGGGCGTACCAACTCGATCCCCGGGCGCCGGCCGAGCCGACCACGGTGTTCTCGGCCTACGCCAGGAAGTTCGGAGGCCCCGATCGGGCGGCGGCGATCATCGACCGCATCAGCGCAGCGGCTGCCGACGTCGGTCTCGAACTCCGCCTCGACCGGGCGCTTCGGGTCAACACGCTCGACGCGCATCGGCTGGTCTGGAGCGCGCACGACACCGATCTCCAATGGCCGCTCGAACGTCGACTCATGGAGGCCTACTTCGTCGAAGGCCGCAACGTCGCGGACCACGCGACCTTGATCGACATCGGCG
>CAZJBJ010000073.1:0-17830 GCA_964544295.1 uncultured Bifidobacteriaceae bacterium | reverse complement strand
GATCGCGATGCTCTCGCAGAGCCTCGTGAACGAGATTGACGTTCTCTTCTTCTCGCGGCTGCCGCATCCCGAGGACTCCAACGCCCAGGCGGCGCTCCTTCCCTCCCTCCTCATGGTGTGGCTCTTCGGCGGCTCGCTCAGCGCCATCAGCGTCGGTACGCAGGCGTACACGGCGCGTCGCTACGCCGAGCGCCGGTACGACGCCGCCGGCGCGGTGCTCGCCAACGCGGCGTGGTTCTGTCTCGTGGGGGGGTTCGGCCTCAGCGTCATCGGCTATCTCACCATCGACTCACTGCTCCACATCATGCTTCCCGTTCCGGAGGCACACGCGCTCGCGCTCTCGTATTCGAAGTGGCGGCTCCTCGGCGTCATCTCGATGGGCATGACGATGGCGCTGAAGGCGTTCTTCGACGGCATCGGCAAGACGTGGGTGCACCTCGTCTCCGCGCTGGTGATCCTCTCGATCCTGGCCTCGCCGTTGATCGACCTGAAGCTCGGCTTCGCCGACGACGGCGACGCGCCCACCTCGCTCACCCAACGCCGGGCGTACGACCTGATCACCGAGGGCTTCGGCACCGGCGCCAACGGTCCGCTCCTGGTGGCGATGGCGATCCCGACCCCGACCGCCCAGAACACCGAGTCGAGCATCGCCGCGGTGGAGAAGCTGGCGGGCGCCATCGAGACGGTGCCCGGCGTGGCGTCGGTCTCGCCACCGATCCCGAGCCCGACCAACAACGCCGCGATCATCCTGGTGACACCGAAGGCCGCGCCCAACACCGCGTCGACCCAGGCAGTGGTCAAGACGTTGCGATCCACGACGATCCCGGCAGCGACCGCGGGCACCGTGCTCGCCGGGCAGGTCTACGTCGGCGGGCAGACCGCCACGTTGATCGACGTCGACCACCGCGTCGGCGAACGACTGCTCCTCTGCATCGGCGCGGTGATCCTCGCCGCGTTCCTGCTGCTGATGATGGTGTTCCGCTCGGTACTCGTTCCATTGACCGCGGCCATCCTCAACATGTTCTCGATCGGTGCCGCGTACGGCGTGATTGTGGCGGTGTTCCAGTGGGGATGGGGCCGTTCGCTCATCGGGATCGATCAGGCCGTGCCGATCGTGGCGTTCATCCCGCTGATGATGTTCGCGATCCTGTTCGGTCTGTCGATGGACTACGAGGTGTTCCTGCTCTCCCGGGTGCGGGAGGAGTACCTCAAGAGTGGTGACAGCCGCGAGGCCGTCGCGATCGGTGTGGCCAAGACCGCCCGGGTCATCACCGCCGCCGCGCTGATCATGATCTCGGTGTTCCTCTCGTTCGTGCTGAGCCCGGAGCCGACGCTGAAGATGATGGGCATCGGCATGGCCGCGGCGGTGCTCGTCGATGCGACGGTCGTGCGCCTGCTGCTCGTGCCCGCCTCGATGGAGCTGCTCGGGAACGCCACGTGGTGGCTGCCCCGCTGGCTCGACCGGATCCTGCCGCACCTCAACGTCGAGGGTCACGCGGTAGCGCCCGTGCCCGTCACCGCGGATGCGGTCCACATGCATGTGCAGGGAGTGGGGGTGGAGTCGGCTGGGACGGAGGCCGACTCCATCACTCACACCGTCGAGGTCTGAGCGGACTCGAGCACAGGCAGCGTCAGCCGTGCGGCGCGTCGAGCCAGAGGATCGTGCCCGGCTCGACGGTGGTGTCGGCCGCGAGGATCTGCAGCGCGCTGGCGATCCGACCGATCGCCCCGCGGTGATGGCGGGGGAACGCCTTGGGGTGGACCAAGATCAAACCGTGGTGCGGCCGCGGTTGCTCCGCCCGCCACGCGTGTTCGACGGCGACGAAGTCGGCGATGTTCTCGGTCACGACCCATCGGCGTTCGAGTTGAGCGTGGACGAACACCTGATCATCAGGCAGGCCTCGCAGTTCCGGTACTTCCTGGATCGCAACCGCGTCGACACCGGCGTCGCGCAGGGATTCGGCGATGGCGGCCGCGAACATTTCGTCGATCAGCAGCCTCACGCGCGGAGGTCGGCGCGCCGTCGGGCGGCGTCAGCCGCGTGCTGCGCGGCGTCGAGGTTCAGCTCGATCCGGGCGTCGATCTCGTCGGGGTACGCGGCGAAGTAGCTCTCGGCCACCCGGACGTGCACCTCGGAGATCGCGAGGTGTTCCGCCGTCCGTCGCACGGCGTGCTTCCCGTTGCCGGCCGCGTAGTCGCGCAGGACCGCGATGATCTCCCACACGTCGGGCCCGCCGGCGAGTCCCGCCCGGCGTCCCGTGGGGCCGTCCCGGAAGACGATGCCGGGGTGTTCGGCCATGCGCATCCCCTCGTCGACGAGTCTGACCACGAGACCCGACGTCGGTTCACTGGTGGCGGCCACTCGGTGTCGCACGCGTGCGGCGACATCGTCGGGAAATCGGATCGACAGGGGAGTGCTCACGCACTACAGAGTAGTGCAACCAGGGAAGACTGATCCGTCAGATCGCGTGGAGTTGGGCGGCGGTCGGTTCGGCGCAGCAGAACCAGGATTCACTGAGCCGCGGCGCGTCCGTCACCTCGGACGTCGACATCGGCGGGAGGTCGACGAGCGCGCGGAGCGCGTTGAACACGTCGCCCGGCGGATCGTCGGCGCCGGCTTCGACCACGGTCGCGAACTCGCGAGCGAGATCGTCGAGCGGTGAGGTCCAGGCGTAGGACAGCGCGTCGGGATTCCACGCACCGAGTCCGGCGATGCGTCCGACGAGCAGCGATCCCTCGGGGACGAGCAGCCGGATCGAGAACTGCACCGGGTCGACGTTGCCGATCAGGTCGTGCTCGGCGACGAACTCGAGGATCGCCCGGATGTCCGCGACCGTCGACCACGGGGTGAACGGCAGCCACGTCGGGCGGGGTTCGATGCCGGCGGCACGCAGGATCGCAATGGCGCGGGCGCCGTCGGCGGCGGTGTGGCCCTTGTCGAGCTCGGTGAGGATCGCGTCATTCACCGACTCGAACGCGGAGATCACGAACAGGCAGCCGTGCTCGGCCATCCACGGCCAGATCACTTCCTCCCG
This sequence comes from uncultured Bifidobacteriaceae bacterium, assembly GCA_964544295.1. GTDB lineage: Bacteria > Actinomycetota > Acidimicrobiia > IMCC26256 > JAENVU01 > JAENVU01. The sequence goes on along the minus strand of CAZJBJ010000073.1, from coordinate 14,795 downwards.
CAGGATGTGTTCGACCTTGACCGTGCAATCGAAGGTGAGGGTCGGGTGCGCGGCGTGGACCGCCTCCACTACCCGGCGGGCGTGGTGTACGCCGTTGAAGAAGTCGGGATCGCCGAACGTGACGTGCCGGGCGCCGGCGCGGACCTGCTGGTCGACGTCGGCGAGCACGGTGGCGACATCGGTGATGCGGATGCGCCCGTCGTAGACGACGGGGACGGGGCAGTGCCGGCATCGGTGCGCGCAGCCCTGCGACGCCTCGACGTAGGCGATCGGGTGCCGCAGACCGTCGCGCAGGAGGTGCGCGTACTGGTCGGGCGCGCGGAGCTGACCCCGGGCGGGGACGGGCATCGGGACGCTGATCGCGGGGTCGTCCTCGACCCAACCGACGACGGCCGAGACCGGGTCCCGGCTCACGAGCGGGGTCGCGAAGCCGGTGCACATGCCGGCGTAGAGGCCGAAGGCCGCGAACGGACGATCGACGCGGGGCGCGATCTCGCGGGCCAGGCGGGTCGCGGTGTGCATCGGGACCGAGACCGCGATCCGGTCCGCCCAACGCACGAGACCCGGGTCCCACTCGTCGACCGCGAGGTCCAGCAGGCGGACGGTGTGGCCGCGCTCGGCGAGGGCCGCCGCCGGGGCGGCGATCCCGATCGGTTGGTGCCCCAACTCGTAGGTCGAGACCAGCAGAACGTTCATCAGTCGATGACGATACCGAGCGCGTCGGTCCCGGCTCGGAGGCTGGTCTCGACCGCAGCGGGCGTCGCCCCGGTCGCGAACAAGAAGCCGAGGTAGCGATCGCCTTCGGGCAACGGCACCACGGGCGCGCCGATCGGGATGGTGATGTCGAGGTCGACGACGCCCGGCACCGCGAGCGCGCGATCCCGATGTTCGACGGCCCGGAGCGTCCCCGCACGCGGGATCGGCAGCATCATCACGCCCGATGCCGTCGTCGCGCGTCGCAGGTCGCCGAAGTCCATCCCGAGCGCGTGCCGGAGGACGACCTCCTCCAACGAGATCCCCGCGCCGAACCGCAGCGTGCGACCGCACAGGCCGCCGATGGTGCGGGCCGCGACCTCGATGAGCGTGCACCGCTCGCCGTCGACGCGCACCTCCGCGTGGATGGGACCTTCGGTGAGGCCCAGCCCGGCCGCGGCGCGCCCGACCAGTCGGGTCACGCCCGCCTGCACCGCGGCCGAGAGTCGCGACGGCGTGACGTAGGTCGTCTCCTCGAAGTAGGGGCCGACGAGGGGATCGGGCTTGTCGAAGATCGCGAGCACGGTCAGCTCACCCGCGCGCAGGATGGCCTCGACCGCCACCTCCACCCCGGGCACGTACTCCTCGACGATGAGCTCACCGGACCAGAACCCGCGGATGCGGGCAACGGCGGCGTCGTACTCGGCGGGGGAGTCGCAGCGGATCACCCCCTGGCTCGCGGCGAGGCCGGTCGGCTTCACCACACACGGATACCCGACGTCATTGGGTGACGCGCCGAACCGCGGTTGGGGCACTTCCGCGGCCGCGAGCCGAGCCCGGAGTGCGGCCTTGTCGCGGGTCGCGGCGACCGCGTCCGGCGGGTTGTGGGCGAAGCCCAGCCGTTTGCCCGCAGCGGCCGCGACGATCACCCCCTGGTCGTCGACCGCGACCACCGCGTCCACGGCCCGGTCACCGTCGAGGGATTCGATGGCGGTCGCGGCGGCGTCGGGATCGTCGAGCGGGAGCGCCAGCGCCCGGCCGGGCGCGGCATACGGCGGTTCGACATCGGATCCGACGATCAGCTCGATCCCGAGGTCCTTGGCCGCGCGGACGAAATCGGGCGCCCGATATGTGGCGGTGGGCACAAGGAGGAGGACCCGGGGCATGGGTCGTATCATGGTGCACATGACTGACTCCGTTGTCCCACTCCTCGCGCTCTCCGACGCGGCCCGTGACCGCGTGCTGGAGGTCCGAGGCGGCGAGCCCGAACCGGAGACCCTGGCGCTCTGGATCGAGGTCACCGGCGCGACCGGCACGGCGTTCACCTACGACATGTACTTCCGCAAGATCACCGAGGCGTCCGAGGCGGACGCCGTCCAGCACGGTGACGACCTCACGATCGTCGTCCCGGCCGAGCACGTCGACAACATCCGCGGCTCCACGCTCGACCTCTCCGGTGGCGGCATGGTGCTGCAGAACCCGAACGCCCCGACCCCGCCGGGCATGGGCCCGATGCCCGACCTCGACCTCGACGACCCGGTCGTCGCCAAGGTCGTCGAGATCCTCGCGGTGCAGATCAACCCGCAGATCGCGGCGCACGGCGGATTCGCCGAACTGGTCGCGGTCGAGAACTCGATCGCGTACATGCGGATGGGTGGCGGGTGTCAGGGCTGTGGCATGGCCGCGACCACGATGTCCCAGGGCATCGAGGTGGCGATCATCGACGGCGTGCCCGAGATCACCGAGGTCGTCGACGTCACCGACCACGCCGGTGGTACCAACCCCTACTACCAAGCCGCCAAGAAGTAGATCTCTTCGAACTTGCGTCGATAACCCCGTCGAACGGCCGGGCTATCGACGCAAGTTCGGATGGGCCGGGGCAGGTCAGGCGAAGCGGAGGGCGTCCTCGCCGGCGTAGCGGGCGACGGCGGCGTCGGCGACGGCGTTGGTCTCGATCGCGTCGATCACCTCCGCCACCTTGGCCGCAGGGATCGCGCAGGTCATCTCGGTGGCGGGCATCCCGGTCCGCACCCGGGAGAGCGCGCACCCGACGGACGCGGCGATCTCGCCCTGCTCCTGCGCGATGGCGACGATGTGGCACTGGGGCTTGCCCTCGATGCGCAGGCCCGGCACCGCGTCGGAGAGCACCATCATCTGCTTGCCGTTCACCCGGAGCAGCACGACGCTCGGCTCGACGGGCGTCTCCGCGAGTGGTCCGTAGGTCACCGCGCCCGGGCGGGTCGTGACGACGGGGATCTGGGGGACGACGTCCATCGTGACCCAACCCGTCTCGAGGAGCGCAGCGACATCACCGTTGCCGGCGACCTCGTCGAGCGTCGCGAACCCGTGCGTGAGACTTCCGACCGAGCAGTTGCCGTGGTCGGCCTTGACCGTCGAGAACGTGCGCTCGGCGCCGTGGATCCAGAACACACACCCGGCCGGCACGCGCCCGGTGCGACCGTCGGGCAGCGGGTCGGGCATCGGCGCGTCGAACGCGGCGACCCCCTCGGGCGCGGCGTCCGAGAACGTGATCGCGATCGGCGGCGCACTCAGCGCCAGGGCGCTCTGGAGGCGGGCGGACAGGTCGGACCAGTTCGAACTCATCCAAATCTCTCGATCTCGGCGGGGAGGTCGAGAGGTTGTACCACGGCGTGGTGTTCGTACTCGCCCCACTGCGCCCGGGGGACCTCGTACATGATCTCGAACTCGTTGCCGTCGGGGTCGTGGGCGTAGACCGACTTCGACACGCCGTGGTCGCTCTCGCCGGTGTAGGCGCCCACCCGCTGGAGTTCGAGGCGGGCGTTGGCGATGTCGTGGATCGTCGGGACCTGCCAGGCCAGGTGGTAGAGGCCGACCCGGCCGCGCTCGGGCCCGGGGGCGTTCGGCCCGACCGAGAACAGGCCGAGGTCGTGGTGGTTGCTCGTGCCCGAGGACCGGAGGAACACCGCGCCCCGCAGCGCCTCGACGACCTCGAAGCCGAGGACCTCGCAGTAGAACTTCGCCGACACCTCGGCGTCGCGGACGTAGAGGACGGCGTGGTTCAAACGCTGGACGGGGATCATGAGGTTCTCAACTCTCGCAGGCGGTCGATGATTCCGGGCAGTTCGGTGAGCAGGCGGTCGACGTCGGCCGTCGTGCTCGACCAGCCGGTGCTGACCCGCAGGGCGTGGTCGGCGTCGGCCCCCATCGCCTCCAGGACCGGCGACGGTTCGAGCGACTCGGACGAGCACGCCGAGCCCGAGTGGATGGCGATGCCGCGCTGGTCGAGCGCGAGCAGGATCGGCTCGGCCTCCACCCCATCGAGGCCGAAGCACGTGATGGTCGGCAGGCCCGCGCCCGCCCGACTGTGGACGGTGATGCCGGTCAGCGGTGCGAGCCCGGCCAGCAGCTGCGTCTGGAGTTGCTGCGCCCGGTCGATCTCGGTGGGCAGTGTCCTGGCCAGCTCCGCGGCGGCGGCGCCGAAGCCGACGATGGCGGGGATGTTCTCGATGCCCGCACGCCGGTCGCGCTCCTGGGCGCCACCGACGACGAACGGGGGGATGCGCAACCCACGCCGGATCAGCAGGGCGCCGGTTCCCTTCGGGCCGCCCCAGGTGTGCGCGGTCACGCTCAGGAGGTCGGCCCCGAGCTCGGCGAAGTCGACCGGGCGCGCGCCGGTCGCCGCGCACGCGTCGACGTGGACGAGCACCCCCCGGTCCCGCGCCCCGGCGCAGATCGCGGCGACCGGCTGGAGCATCCCGACCTCGTGGTTGGCGAGTTGTACCGACACCAGGGCGGTGGCGGGCGTGATCGCGTCGAGGACCGCGTCCGCGTCGACCCGGCCGGTCGGTTCCACGCCGACGATCGCGGTCTCCACCGGTTCCCTCCGGCACGCGTCGAGCACACTCGAGTGCTCCACCGCGGTGGTCACGACCTGCGTGGCCTCCGGCGAGCGGCGTACGGCTCCGAAGATGGCGGCGTTGCGGGCCTCGGTGCCGCCGGAGGTGAACACCACCTCCCGCGGTCGGGCGCCGAGCAGTCCGGCGACCTGCTCGCGGGCGGTCTCGATCGCGACGCGGGTCACCCGACCGTCGGAGTGCACCCGACCCGGATCGGCGTGGTGGTCCCGGAGGTACGGGAGCATCGCGTCGAACGCGACGGGCCGCAGCGGCGACGCCGACGCGTGATCGAGATAGGTGCGCGGCGGAGCCTCGGGCTCAGACGTGGGCGACACAGTGATCGTCGCCGCCGGGTCGGGTGAGTTCGAAGTGGGGTTGCGTGTCGCCGTAGAGACCCGACATCAGACCGCGGATCATGCCGCGGTCGACCGCGCAGACCACGTGGGGGAACTGCGTCGCCGCCTCGCCGAACGGGCAGTGCTCGTTGACGATGGTGAGGGCGCTGCCCTTCGACTCGGTGTGCGCGGCGAAGCCGTGCGCGGTCAGGGCGTCGGCGACGGTGGCGAGCGCGGCCTTGACGGTGCGGTGCCCCTCGGTGGGGGCGATGCGCGACGCCAGCGCGCGGCCGTAGTCGAACCCGACTTCCTCGGCGAGCAGCTCGGCCTGGTCGGCAGGCAGCATCTCCAGGGCCCGGGCGAGGAGCGTGCCGAGCAGGTCGTCGCGTCGGGGTGGGAAGTTCAGCGCGTGGTCCAGTTCGGACACGCGGTAGCGCTTCGACGGTCGCCCGGCGGCGCGTGTCTCGCCGTCGCCCCGACCGACCGCGACCACCAGGTAGCCCCCGGCCGTCAGCTTCTCGAGGTGGTGGCGGGCGACGTTGGGGTGCAGGTCGAACTGCTCGGCGACCTCGCCGGCGGTCACGCCGGTCTCCGAATCGCGGATCAGGAGGTAGATGTCGCGGCGGGTGGGATCGCCGAATGCGTTGGTGACGGCGGTGACGGCCGCACTGAACTCATCGGCGTCGAGCAGGGGTGAGCCGGACATGGTTCGGTATTCTACCTATGTCCGTAGTGGAAATGCCCGCCTGCGCCGTTGCCGGCCTTCCGGGCGGATCCGATGTCGAGCCGGTTGGAGTCGCAGTGCCCGGAGAGAACCCGTTTTCCCACGCCAAGACCCGCGTGATCGCGGTCGCGTCGGGCAAGGGCGGCGTGGGGAAGTCGTCGGTCACCACCAACCTGGCCGTCGCCCTCGCCCGGATGGGCAAGGACGTCGCCGCGATCGACGCCGACGTGTGGGGCTTCTCGATGCCGCGGATGCTCGGCGTCGAGGGCGGGCCCGAACTCACCGAGGACAACCAGATGATCCCGCCGTCGGCCCACGGCGTGCGGCTGCTCTCGATGGGGTTCTTCGTGCCGGAGGATCAGGCCGTCATCTGGCGGGGGCCGATGCTGCACAAGGCGCTCGAACAGTTCCTCACCGACGTCGCCTGGGGCGAGCCCGACTATCTCGTGATCGACATGCCCCCCGGCACCGGCGACGTGTCGTTGTCGATGAGCCAGTTCCTCCCGCGCGCCGAGGTCGTGATCGTGACCACACCCCAGCCCGCCGCGCAGGCCGTCGCGCAACGCGCCGCGGCGATGGCCGAGAAGGTGGAACTCGACGTGATCGGCGTCGTCGAGAACATGAGTTGGTTCCGCGGCGACGACGGTGTGTCGTACGAGATCTTCGGCGCGGGCGGCGGTCAGGAGCTGGCCGACCGGCTGGAGGTGCCGTTGCTCGGCCGGATCCCGCTCGTGTCCGCGCTGCGCGAAGGCGGCGACGACGGTCACCCGATCGTGGTCACCGACCCGGAGTCCGAAGCAGCCCAGTGTTTCGTCGCCGTCGCCGAACAGATCGACGCCATCCAGCCCAAGCGCATCTACCGCCCCGAACTCAAGATCCTCTAGCCCGACCCACCCTCGAACTTGCGTCAGAAACCCCGTCGATCGGCCGGGTTTCTGACGCAAGTTGGCGGTCGCGGAGGACGGTGTGGATCGCTCGGCACGCGAGGAAGCCGCCGGCGCGCATGTCGGGCTTGACGACGGTGATGATCGCCCACCCCGCCGCGGTCATGCGATGACGACGGGCCGAGTCCGCGGCCGTCGCCACGCGTCCGGTGTGGAACTCGTCGGAGTCGTACTCGTAGCCGACCCGGACCTCGGGCCACCCGCCGTCGAGCCGGCCGAGAAACCGACCGGCATGGAACACCTTGAGTTGGCGCTCGGGGAGAGGGATGCCGTGCCGGCGGAGTGCGGCGAACAGCATCGTCTCCATCACGCTGTCCGAGTCGCCCCGCACGTGCATGCGGACGGCCACGAGTCTCCGGAGGCGGGCCGCACCACGCCGGCCCCGGCCACCGAGCCGGGCCAGGAACTCGTCGAGCTCCGCGAGCGTCGTGAGCTTGCGCCGGAGTGCATTCTCCAGCGCAAGCTCGGCGACCGATGGCGTGACCGCGGCGAGGCCCATCAGGGTGAGAGGAACCGACGCGGTCGGGATTCCGTCGACGAGGACGACGTCGAGGTCGGGGTCGAGACCGCGCAGCTCGTGGACCTCGACGTCGGAGTGGCGGGCGCGGCGCCAGCGTTCACACGTGATCTCGGGCCGCTCTCGACGGCCGCCGGGAAGGCGGTACAGCGCGGCAGCCGATCGATGGGAGGCGAACGCCCTGAACCCGCCCATCCAACACGCGGCGAGCAGTTCGGATCGCCACGTGGGTGGCACAGCTGCGAATCGGTAGACGCCGTGACCGAGCCGGACGATTTCGCCGCGGTGTCTCGCCGCCCGGACGACGTCCTCGGTGAGGCCGAACATCCAGGCGTGGTGGATCTGGAACAGCCCGTGGTTGGCCGCCGCGAACGCCATGATCTGGTGTATGTCGGGCATTCAACCCGGAGGGTGTGACATCGACCGCCTGACCTGACCCGCGATCTCGAACTTGCGTCAATAACCCCGTCGATCCGCGGGGTTATTGACGCAAGTTCGTGGGGGAGCGCCTAGCCTTGGGCGTTTCGCGTAGTTCGGGGGGCTGATGCGGACGTTCAGATGGATAATCGTCGCCGGGATCGTCGCGACGGTCGTCCCGATGGCGACGAGCGGGGCGACGGCGCTGCGGCCGACGGTCAGCGCCACCGCGGGAGCGCCGCTCGACTGCACCAACTGGCGGTACGGCGCGGCGGACGAACCCGCCACCCTGCCCGCCGAGTTCGATCGCGACAACTACAAGCGCACCAGTCGGCGTGACCCGGCGGTCGCCACGTCACCCCATCACCTCTGTGGCCAGAAGGGCTCGGCGGTCGACCTGGCCTGGGGCATCCAGCAGGGTCGACCCGATGTGCGTATCGCGGTCCTCGACTCGGGCATCAAGTGGCGCGACGCCGGCGCGATGGCCGACCTCGCCAACCGCGCGTACCTGAACCGCGGTGAACTCCGCCCGCCGTGTGCCGTACCGAGCGGCGACTGCAACGGCGACGGCCGGTTCTCGATCGCGGACTTCGGCGCGATCGCCGACCGCAACGGCAACGGACTGGCCGATCCCGAGGACCTGATCCTCGATCCGGCCGTGAGCAACGGCGTCGACGACGACCACAACGGCTACGTCGACGACATCTCGGGCTGGGACTTCCTCTACGGCGACAACAACCCGCTCGACACCGTGAACTACGGCCACGGCACCGGTGAGGCGGAGGATTCGACCGCCGCCGCGAACGGTTCCGGCGACGTCGGGACGTGTCCGAACTGCACCTTCATCCCCGTGCGCGTCGGGGATTCGTTCATCGCCGACAGTGGTCGGTTCGCGGCCGGGGTGCTGTTCGGGCTCGACTCGGACGCCGCGGTGATCCAGGAAGCGCTCGGCGGGCTGAACAACCCACGCCAGGCGCAGCAGGCGATCGACGCCGCGTACACCCGCGGTGTTCCGGTGATCGCGTCGATGGCCGACGAGGCGAGCAAGCACCCGAACCTGCCGGGCGCGCTCGAACACACGCTGACGGTCAACTCGGTGCGCGATACCGGCTCACCCAGGAGCTACCTCGCGCTCAACGGCTGCACCAACTACGGCGGACGGACGTTCATCTCGGTCCCGTCCTCGTCCTGCTCGTCGGAGGCGACCGGCATCATGAGCGGCGTCGCCGGTCTCGTGGTCAGCGAGGCGCGTGACCGCGGGCTGCACCTGTCGACCAACGAGATCCTCCAACTCGTGCGCACCGCCGCAGACGACGTGGACTTCTCGACGCCCAACGCGGTCGACCCCGCCAACGACTTCCTCTCCGGTTCGACGGTCCGGTACCCGACGACCGCAGGGTGGGACGGCACCCACGGCTACGGCCGGCTCAACGCGTACGAACTCCTGAAGGCGGTGCGCGATGACCACATCCCGCCCGAGGCCGATCTCACGAACCCGCAGTGGTTCGACGTCCTGCCGACGACGGGCACGTTGCGCATCAAGGGCCACGTGGGCGCGCCGAAAGCGCGGGCCTACACCTACCGCGTCGAGTGGGCGGTCGGCATGCAACCGCCGCCGTACCCGGGGACCGACCCGTGGCACGTGATCGACGAGAAACGCCGGGTCCAACCCCGCGACGGCACGCTGGCGAAGCTGGATCTCGCCACCGTCGCGGCCGCGCTCGCGGGCGCGCAGGGTCCGCCCGCGGACCCCACCACCGGCCGCACCGACGAGGAGAAGTTCAGTGTCCGGATCCGGGTCGTCACCACGGCAATCGGCGGCGCCACCGACGGGTTGACCGGCGAATCCCAGAAGCAGGTCTTCGTCCACGACGATCCCGACCTGGTCGCGGGGATGCCGCGTCGGGTCCGCGGCGCAGGCACGTCGAGCCCGGTGTTCTCCGACCTCGAACCCGGAGGTGGGCAGGAGATGATCCTGGCCACCGACGACGGCCGCATCCACGCGTACCGCAGCGACGGTTCCGAACTGCCGGGGTTCCCGGTTCGTACCGACGTCGCGCCCTACTGGGTGACGGGCCGCACCGCGTTGGAGGACGGGATCGTCCCGGCCCGCGGCGCGATCATGGTCGGCGCGCCGGTGATCACCGATCTCGACGGCGACGGCTCCCCCGACCTCGCGGTGGGGGACCTCGAGGGTCGCGTCTTCGCGTGGGACCGGTTCGGCGTCGAACTCCCGGGCTTCGAGAACGTGCGGACCGAGTTCGGGTTCTCGCTCGACAGCCCGATCGCGCAGGACAGCACCAATCGCACCCAGCGCGGGTTCGCCAACTCGCTGGCCGCGGCCGACCTCGACGGCGACGGTCGCCCCGAACTCGTCGGTGCCGCGCTCGACCGTCACGTGTACGCGTGGCACGGCGACGGTTCCCGCGTCGCGGGCTTCCCCGTGCTCGTGGTCGATCCGGCCAAGGTCCAGGCGGTCAACGGGCTGGTGCACAAGGTGACCTTCACCGCCGGTTCGGGGGTGAACGATGGCGGGAACCTCATCGCGACCCCGACCCTCGCGGACCTCACCGGCGACGGCCGGCCCGAGATCATCGTGGGGGCGCAGGAGGAGTACGACGAGCCGTTCAACGCCCCCGAGTTCGGTGGCCTGCCCGGTACCTCCGGGAATTCGCGCGAGTACGCGATCTCGCCCGAGGGTCGCAACGCGACGAACCCCAACCCGAATCCCGCCCACCCCGACGCCCAGGCCTACCTGCCGGGTTGGCCGGTGAAGGTCGGGATGTTCCAGCGGGAGGTGTTGCCGCTGATCGGCAACGGCGTCTCGGCCCAGGCCGCGGTCGGGGAGCTGATCCCCGCGCACCCCGGTCCGGAGATCGCGGTCGCCGCCGCGGTCGGTCCCGTCTACGTGTTCGGGGCCGACGGTCGGTCCGCGCTCGGCCAGGTGGACGGCAAGGACGTGCCGTTGCACTGGTTCGGTGGTCTGTTCGCCAACGATCCGACCGGCACCGGCGCCCTGCGCAACTCCGACGACGTCGGCGTGATGTTGGCGGCGTTCGGTGGTCCGAGTGTGGGCAAGCTCGGCGCCCGCGATCACCTCGACGTCGCCGCGCCGGTGTCCGGGTTGTCGCGGCTGCTCGACACCGCGACGCCCGATCTCCAGCTCCCGTCCGACGACCAGCTCGCGGCCTGGGATCCGACCGACGGCACGATGCGGCCGGCCTTCCCGCGGGAGACGCCCGACCTCGCGTTCTTCGTGACCCCGGCGATCGCCGACGTGAACGGTGACCGGCGGCCCGACGTCGTGGCCGGCAACGGCGTGTACACCCTGAGTGCGGTCAGCCCCGACGGCACGGTCCCGCCGGGCTGGCCCAAGCTGACCGGCGGTTGGCTCGTCGGGACGCCGAGCCTGGGCGACTGGGACGGCGACGGTACGGCCGAGCTCGCGGTGGTGCGCCGGGACGGCGTGCTGCTCGTGTGGCACACCCCCACCCCGAGCTCGCGGTTGCGGCAATGGCCCCGCTTCGGGCAGAACGCCGCCAACACCGGATCGCGCTAGGGGCCTCGCCTACGATCACGGGCCGCGTCATCGTTGGACCAACCGCTCAGCCCGGAGGCCGTTCAGGCATGGAAATCCGTATTGGTGTCATCCACACGCCGAAGGAACTCACGCTCGAGACCACGGCAGACCCTGATTCGGTGGTGAGTTCGATCGAGGCCGCGGTGGCGGCCGGATCGTCGTTCCTGTGGCTCGAGGACGGCAAGGGTCGCAAGGTCGGGGTCCCGGCCGACAAGGTGGCGTACGTCGAAGTCATCACCGACGACGACAGCCGGAAGGTCGGCTTCGGCCTCTAGGCCGACCGGCGCCGACGGATGCCATCGGATCTGCTCGGGCGCCGACTCCTCGTCGTCACCGGCAAGGGTGGCGTCGGGAAGAGCACGATGGCGGCCGCACTCGCGTTGGTGGCGGCCGACCAGGGCCAGCGGGTCCTCGTCGTCGATGTCGACGCGAAGGGCACGATCGCCGAACGGTTCGAGACCGCGCCGATCGATTTCACGCCGCGTGAGGTGATGCCCGGCATCTCGCTGATGGCGATGGACACCGAAGCGAGCCTCGCCGAGTACATCAAGCTGAACCTGAAGATCCCCATCCTCGGTCGGCTCGGACCGATGGCCCGGGCGCTCGACTTCGTGGCCACGGCCGCGCCCGGGGTGCGCGAGATCCTGACCATCGGCAAGATCTGCTGGGAGGTGCGGGAGTCGATCGAGGGTCGGGCCGGTTGGGACCTGGTCGTGGTCGACGCCGCGGCCACCGGGCACGTGATCGCCCAGCTCGGTGCGCCCGACGCGATCGCGGACATGGTCGCGGTCGGCCCGGTGCGGAGTCAGACCGAATGGATGAGCGAGCTGCTCTCCGACCCGGCGGTGACCGCGCTCAACGTGGTGACCACGCCGGAGGAGATGCCGGTGGCAGAGACGATCGATCTGGTCGGTCGGGCCCGTCGTGAGCTGCACGTCCCCCTCGGCGCGGTCATCGTCAACCGGGTGCTCCCCGAGCTGTTCACCCACGCCGACGAGACGCTCTTCGACGTCCTCGCCGAGCCGCCGACGGTCGACCGGTTGACGGAACGGGCCGGTCCGGGCGTGGGCGCGGTGCTCGACGCGGCGCGCCTCGCGGTGTCGATGCGGCGGAGTCGCGTGCCGCACCTGGAACGGCTCCGCGAGGACGTCGACCTGCCATTGATGTTCGTGCCGTACCTGTTCGCGCGGTCCCAGGGGCGGCGGGAGACCGCGTTGGTTGCGGACGCGCTGGCCGCGGAGTTGGGCTTGTGAGCGCGCCGAGCCTCGAACCGCTGCTCGCGACCAAGGAAATCATGGTGTTCTGTGGTTCCGGCGGCGTGGGCAAGACGTCGGTCACCGCGGCGGCGGGGCTCGCGGCCGCCGCCCGCCTCGGGGGCAAGGTGCTGGTGGTCACGGTCGACCCGGCCAAGCGGCTGGCCGACGCCCTCGGGGTGGAGAGCATCGGCAACATCGAGCGGCGGGTCCCCGACTCGGCCTTCACCGCCGCGGGCCTCGAGCCGCGCGGCGAGCTGTGGGCGGCGATGCTCGACACCAAACAGAGCTGGGACGCCATCGTGCTGCGTCACGCGCCCGACGAGGAGACCGCGTACCGGATTCTCGACAACCGCCTCTACGACAACCTCACCAGTCGGTTCGTGCAGAGCCACGACTACGTCGCGATGGAACGACTGTTCGAGATCCATCAGTCCGGCCGGTACGACCTGATCCTGGTGGACACGCCGCCCACCCGGAACGCGCTCGACTTCCTCGATGCCCCGGCCCGCATGGCGGACTTCTTCGGGGGTCGGTTGCTGCGGTGGCTGACCGCGCCGTACCGGGTCGGGGGCAAGCGCGGCGCCCGCATGTTGACGATGGCGAGCCGGCCGTTCTACCAGGTGGCGGATCGTCTGCTCGGCAGTCAGTTCCTCCAGGACATCGCCGAGTTCTTCCTCAACTTCCAGTCCATGTACGACGGGTTCGTCACCCGGTCCCGGGCGGTCGAGGCACTGCTCCACGACAAGCGGACGAGTTTCGCGGTCGTGACCACGCTGGAAGACGCTCCGCTCCGCGAAGGCGAGCGGTTCTGCGACGAGTTGGTGCGGCGCGACTTCCACCTCGGCGCGCTCGTGTTGAACAAGACGCTCCCGCAGGCGCTGTTCTCGGTGGCCGGGACCGAGGCTGCGCAGACCTTGCGACGGGACGCGGCCGCGATCGCAGCGGACCTGGAACTCGGTCGCGACATCGGCGCGGCCGGCGACGTCGATGACATCATCCGCGTGCTCACGACGATCGGGGTCTCGTTCGAGAACTACGCGGTCGTGGCGCACCGGGAGGCCGAGTTGCGCAACGAGTTGGCGCGCCGGCCCGATGTGGTCGTCGACGTTCCCGCGTTCGCCGACGAGATCTCCGATCTCACGAGCCTGGCTCGGATCGCGGATCGTCTGATGCCGCACTAGCCGTCTCGGCCGCGTCGGCCTTGGTGGCGGCCGCACGCCGACGGGCCCGGGCGATCGATCGGTTGGTCGCCTGGTTCGCGATCCAAAGCGCGAGCAGGATGGCGAGGGTTCCGGACACGAGAAACGGCGCGCGCAACCCGTAGGCCGCCGCGATCAACCCGCCGGCGATGGCGCCGACGGGCATGGTGCCCCACCCGAGCAGTCGGTACGCGCTGTTGACCCGCCCGAGGAGCGCGTCGGGGATGAGTTGCTGGCGGAGCGACACGGTGAGGACGTTCCACACCAGACCGCCGAATCCGCCGAGGGCCAAGGACGCGGCGACCGCGGCGGGCTGGGCCCACAGCCCGGGGACCAGCATCGAGGCACCGGCGACCGCGATCGCGAGGGTCATCGCGGTGCCGGGGCCGACCCGCCGCGAGATGCGGGGCGCCATCGACGCGCCGAGCACCGCGCCGGCGGCTTCTGCGGTCAACAGCATGCCGAACTGGACGTTCGTGAGGTGGAGCACGTCCTTCGCGTACAGGACCAGCATCGTCATCGCCGCCACTCCCAGCAGGTTGATGACCCCGAGCGCAATGGCGAGTGAACGCAGGAGCCGGTGCGCGAACAGCCAGCGCAATCCCTCGGCAATGTCGGACCGGACGGTGGCGGCCGCGGTCGCGTCGCGCTCGGGCCGGAACGAGCCGCGCAGGGTGAGCGCGAGGACGGCGGCGGCGGCGAAGGACGCCGCGTCGAGCAGGAACGGGGCGGCAATCGCGGCGGTGAACAGCCACGCCCCGAGCGGTGGGCCCACGAACTGGTTGGCGACGATCTGGGATCCCTCGAGCCGGCTGTTGGCGGTCTCGAGGTCGTCCTCGGCGACGAGCGACGGCAGGATCGCCTGAGACGCGTTGTCGAACACCGTCTCGCCCATCCCGAGCGAGAAGCTGACGATGACGAGGAGCGGGATCGAGTCGAGGTCCGCGATGAGCGCGAAGCCGAGCAGTCCCATCGCCGCGAACCGGAACGCGTCGACCACGGCCATGGTGCGACGGCGATCGGTCCGGTCGGCGATCACGCCGCCGATCAGGGAGAACAGCAGCCACGGCAGGCTGCCCGCGGCCGTGACGAGTGCCACCGTCGTCGGCGAGCGGGAGAGGGAGCGGGCGAGGAGGGGGAGCGCGCCGAGGATGACGCCGTCGCCAAGGTTCGAGATCGTCCCGGCGGTCCACAGGCGGGCGAAGTTCCCCCCGAGGGACCGGCGCGCCATCGCGGGAGCATATTGGCGATT
>CAZJBJ010000072.1:0-18190 GCA_964544295.1 uncultured Bifidobacteriaceae bacterium | reverse complement strand
GGCCACGGCCGACGCCACCTACAAGGTGAACGGGTCGCGGCCCATCTGGTCGCGGACGGGGACGACGGGCGGGTTCGTGAGTGAGCGCCGTTGCCAGTTCGCGCCGTCGACGACCAGCGTGTGACCGGAGATGAAGCGCGCGTACGGCGAGGCGAGGAACGTCGCCGCCCAGCCGAGTTCCTGCACCTGACCGACCCGCAGCGCCGGTTGGCACGGGTCCTTGTCGTGCGTGCGGGCGAGGTTCTCCTGGATGTCGGCGGTCATGTCGGCATGGGGGAACAGCCCCGGCACCAGCCCGTTCACCTGGATCCCCGACGGCCCCCATTCCACGGCCAGCGTCTCGGTGAGGTTCTTGATGCCGGCCTTGGCCGCCGCCGAGTGGGCGAACCCCGGACCACCCGTCCAGGCGTAGGAGGCGCCGACGTTGATGATCGAACCGGGCGCGCCCACCGCGAGGTGGCGGCGCGCGAACTCGCGACTCATCAGGAACGTGCCGGTCAGCGTGATGTCGACCACGGTGCGCCAGGCGTTCGGCGACATGTCCTCGGCCGGGACCGGGAAGTTCGCCGCCGCGTTGTTCACCAGCACGTCCGGCAGGCCGAAGGCGGCCTCGGCCGCGTCGAACAATGCCGCGATCGAATCGGCCTCGCGGATGTCGCATTCGGTCGCGAGCACCCGTGCGCCGATCGCCTCGATCGCGGCCCGTCCGGCGTCGAGGTGTTCGGGTTTGCGGGAACCGATCACGATGTCGGCGCCGAGGCGGGCGAACTCGCTCGCGATGGCCTTGCCGAGCCCGGTGCCGGCGCCGGTCACGACGACCGTGGTGCCCGCGTACGTGTCGGACGGGAGGGCGGATGCGCCGACGGCGGGGGGCGCGGGCAGGCCCGGGTAGGTCTCGGTCATGGGTTCAGCTCCCCGTGTAGTGCGGCGGACGGTCCTCGGCGCGGGCGGCGCGCAGTTCGGCCATGTCGTCGCTGCGACTGATGAAGGTCTGAGCGATCATCTCCTCGTCCATCGACGAGCGCAGTCCGGGCTGGGCGAGATGGCGGATGATCGACCGGGCCATCTTCACCGACACCGCCGGCATCGACGCGATCTGGTCGGCGATCTCGCGGACCGTCTGGTCGAGTTCGTCGGCGGGCACGACCCGGGCGACGATCCCGTGGGTACACGCCTCCTCGGCGCTCAACACCCGACCGGTGAGCACCAGTTCGCTCGCGAGCCCGTGACCGGCGATCTGGAACAACGCACCCATCCCGCCGGTGTCGGGGATCACTCCGTAGGTGAGTTCGGGAAGGCGGAAACGGGCTCCCTCGGCGGCGATGCGCACATCGCACAGCATCGCCCGCTGGAACGAGCCGCCCATCGTCCAGCCGTGATGGGCGACGATGATCGGCGCGTCGATCTCCCAGATCTGTTGGATGCCGCGATGTCCGCGCCGCATCAGTTCGTGGTGGCTCAGGTCGACCTTGAGATTGCCGATCGAGGACACGTCCCGTCCGGACGAGAACGACTTGCCCTCGCCGCGCCAGATGACCGCCCGGACGTCAGGTCGGCCGCGGAGTTCGGCCAGCGCCGCGAACAGCTGCGCGTCCATGTCGTCGTCGAACGCGTTGTGCGCTTCCGGGTTGCGGTTGGTGATCGTCGCCACCGGACCGTCGTAGGTGAGTTCCACCGATCCACTCATGCCCGGAGTCTGGCAGGTTCACTCAGTCGACGAGATCGGACGGTCGGTCGCCGAACAGGTACCGGGGACCGGAGCCGAGCCGGGCCGCGCCGTCGCCCGGGTTGTAGAGCGCGCAGGCGCGCAGGGACAGGCAGCCGCAGCCGATGCACTCACTGAGTTGGTCGCGGAGTCGGACAAGCGCGTCGATCTGTGCGTCGAGCCGGGGCCGCCAGGCGCGGGCGATGCGATCCCAGTCGGCTTTGGTCGGTGTCCGTTCGCTCGGCAGCGTCGCCAGCGCGGCACGGATCTCGTCGAGCCCGAGACCGACGGTCTGGGCAGCCCGGATGAAGGCCAACCGGCGCAGGATGTCCCGTTCGTACCGACGCTGACCACCGTCGGTCCGCACCGACCAGATCAGTCCTTCGCGTTCGTAGTACCGCAACGCCGACGCGGCGATGCCGGTGCGGTCGGCCACCATCCCGATGGTCAGGAGTTCGTCGTCCATCATCTCCCCAGAAAGAAGCTTGACCTGAAGTTTACTTCAACTTCTACTATCGACGGATGATCGCCTCCGATACTGGATCCGAGTCCGTTGTCCGCACCTACGAGACCTTGGGCGGTGAGGTCGCGTCGGACGCCGACCTGATCCGCCGCGTCGCCCGCCGGGTCCGGGTCCCCCGCGAGGATCATGCGGATTCCTTCATCCTGCACGCGCCACTCGAAGTCCTCGCCCGGGCCGCCCTCCTCCCCTGGGCATCGCCCGAGGCCCGCTCGCCGGCCCGGCTCCGCCTGGCGTCGCTCGTGGACCGGTACGAAGCGCAGGCCCCGTTCGAGCCCGGCGCCCGACCCGCCGACGACAAATCGCCCGATGACGACCCGGCCGACGACGAGTCGCCCGCCCGGTACGTCGCCGATCTGGTCGCGGCGTTGAGCACTGCCGATCTCGACGCGGCGGACACCGGCGCAACCGGCGTGGCCCGGACGGTGGCCGCAGCCGATCTTGCGGGCACGATCGGCGATGCCGTGCTCCCGAGCCTCGCCGCGGCCGGCCACGCCGCGATCTTCCTGTACCTGCTCCCCCGCGTCTCCCCCCGGGGTGAGGCGGACGCCGCGCTCCTGCGACCGCTCGCCCGCGAACTCGCCCGCTTCCCTCAGTTGCACCTCACCTGGATCGACGGTCGCCCGCGCACGGGTGGCTCCCCGGCCGCGTTGGAGGCCGTGCTCGGCGCGGTCCCCCAGCTCGGTGTTCCCGGCAGCACGTTCATCTTCCCGCTGATGCATCAGGTCGACAAGGCCGTCGCCCCCGAGTTGCTCGGACCTGCGATCGCCGGCGTGAGCCCCGCCGAGGCGCGGCCGGTGTTGCTGCGGGCGGCGGCCCGGGCCATGGTGTTCGGCGCGCCCGAGCACGCGCCGTACGGGTGGTCGCACGCGCTCACGATGACCCAGGCTGCGGTGGAGATCGCGCCGCAACTGGATGATCCGTCGCTCGGGGTGGCGGTGGCGTCCACCTACCTCACCGGCTTCCTCGCCGCCCTGGCATCCGAGCCGCTCCCCGCCGGCGTCATCCTGGAGTCGCCGGGTGGGAGCTTCGCCGACTCCTTGGTGGCCGGGATGCGGCCCGCCGCCGCGCGGGCGTTCCACGCGACACCGGACGAGTTCGACGGGATCCGCACCGAGATCGTCTCCCGCGTGGTCGTGCGTCACGACGCGCACCTGGTCAAGTACACGCTGGCGTGTCTCGACGCGATGGCCGCCGACCCACCGGCCGCCCGCCTGTATCTCGCGGCTGCGGCGACGTTGCTGGCCTTCTGGACGGGCCCCGGCCACGAGGCCTTCGAGTCCGACGACCCTCTCGCGGCCCACCTCCGATCGGCGTCGATCGCGTAGCGTCCTCCCCGACGCCTGGGGAGGCACGATGGAGACGACCGATCGCAAGCCGGCCAGCGCGCCGACCGCGGCCCGCAATGCCGCGCTCGCGGCGATGCTGCCCGTGACCGACGCAGATTTCGCCGACGCCACTCGCGGTCGGATCGCGCCGCTCCCGGGGCCGGCCACGCACCCGGGCTGGGGTCATGCCGTGTGGGACCCGCAGGACTGGGAGTTCATCGACGGCGACGCGCCCGAGTCGGTGAACCCGTCGCTGTGGCGGCAGGCCAAGCTCAACGCGATCCACGGCCTCTTCGAGGTGGCCGAGGGCGTGTACCAGGTCCGCGGGGTGGACCTGTCGAACATCACGTTCATCGCGTCCGACGACGGCTGGATCGTCATCGACCCGCTGACCGCGAGTGAGACCGCCGCGTTCGCGCTGGACCTGCTCCACGCGCACCAGCCGGTCCGGCCGGTGGTCGCGGTGATCTACACCCACAGTCACATCGACCACTTCGGCGGGGTGCGGGGCGTCATCACCGACGACGACGTCGCCGCCGGTCGGGTCCAGGTGATCGCCCCGGTCGGGTTCCTCGAGGCCGCCATCAGTGAGAACGTGGTGGCCGGCGCGGTGATGATGCGCCGCGCGAGCTACATGTACGGGCGGCTACTGCCCGGCGACGAGTTGGGCCACGTCGACTGCGGCCTCGGCAAGGCGATCCCGCTCCTCGGCACGACCGGCCTGATCGCGCCGACCGTCGAGATCACCCACACCGGCGAGGAACTCGTCATCGGCGGGGTGCGGTTGCGGTTCCAGTACACGCCCGACACCGAGGCGCCCGCAGAGATGAACATCTTCCTGCCGGACCGCCGACTGTTGTGCATGGCCGAGAACTGCAGCGCGACCCTCCACAACGTCTACACGCCACGCGGCGCGCAGATCCGCGACGCGCTGTCGTGGAGCAAGTACATCAACGAGTCGATCGAGCTCTTCGCGGCCGAGACCGACATCGTGTTCATGAGTCATCACTGGCCGCGGTTCGGCCAGGAGGCCGCGCGCCGGTTCATGGCCGAACAACGCGACGCGTACCGGTGGATCCACGACCAGACGATGCGCCGGGCCAACCACGGCGAGACGCCGCTGGAGATCGCCGAGACGCTCGGTCCGCCGCCCGGGTTGGACGACCGGTTCCACGTGCGTGGGTACTACGGCACGCTGAGTCACAACGCCAAGGCCGTCTACCAGCGCTACCTCGGATGGTTCGACGGGAACCCGGCGCATCTGCACCAGCTGCCACCGGTCGCGGCCGCCACCCGCTACGTCGAGTTCATGGGCGGCGCCGATGCCGTCCTGGAGCGGGTGCGCACGTGCATCGCCGACGGCGACTACCGCTGGGCTGCGCAGGTGCTCGACCACGTCGTCTTCGCCGAACCCGAGCACCGGGAGGCGCAGCTCCTCCAGGCCGACGTGCTCGAACAGCTCGGCTACGCCAGCGAGTCGGGGCCGTGGCGCGACTTCTACCTCACCGGGGCGCAGGAACTCCGCCACGGCGCCGCGCAACTGCACGGCGCGATGGCGTCGAGTCTCGACATGCTGCGGGCGATGACGACGGAGATGTTGATCGACCTGATCGGCGTCCGGCTCGACGGCGGCCGGGTCGGTGACGAACGGCTGCGGATCAACCTGACGGTGCGTGATCGCGACGAACGCTGGCTGGTCGGACTCGAACACGGTGCGATCCACGGCACGCCGGGCCGTCATGATCCCGACGCGGAGATCACGCTCGAGATCGACCATCTGGCGCTCGCGTGCCTCGCGAGCGGCACCACGACGTTGGACCAGCTCGACCCGGCCGACCTCACGGTGACGGGTGACCGGAGTCGGCTCGAACGGTTCGTCGGGAACCTCGACGCGTTCGACGCGAGCTTCGCGATCGTCACGCCCGACTGACGAGGTTCGGACATGACTGCGTTCACGACGCTGGACGTCCACCGCGACGGGCCGGTCGGCTGGTTGGTCTTCGACCGCCCGGATGCCGCCAACGCGATGGACGCCACGATGCTCGCGGAGCTCGAAACGGCGTGGCGCGAACTCGATACCGACCCGGACGTCCGCGTCATCGTGAACACCGGCAACGGCCGTGCCTTCCAGACCGGGCTCGACGTCGGCCAGCTCGCGACCGACCGCGACGCGCTGCGCGAACAATCCCGCCGCACCCGGGACGCAACCCTCAGACTCACGGCGTGGCACAACTCGGTGTGGAAGCCGGTCATCGCCGCGGTCAACGGTGTGTGCGCCGGCGGCGGGTTGCACTTCGTCGCTGACGCCGACATCGTGATCGCGACCGCCGATGCGACGTTCCTCGACCCGCACGTGTCGGTCGGACAGGCGTCGGCCTTCGAGACGATCGCGTTGGCGAGGCAGTCGCCGATGGAGGCGATCACCCGCATGGCCCTGCTCGGACGTCACGAACGGATCGACGCAACGCGCGCCTACGAGCTCGGCATCGTCTCCGAGGTGGTCGCCGATGCCGCGGCACTGCGGGCGCGGGCCGACGAGCTGGCGCGCACCGTCGCCCGGAACTCCCCCGCCGCCATGGCCGCGACCAAGCGGGCCCTCTGGGGCGCGCTCGAGCTCGGCCTCACCGACGCCTGCCGGGCCGGCGCCCGAGAGCTCGTCGGCATGTGGGGGCACCCGGACCAGGAGGAAGGGCCGCGGGCGTTCGCCGAGCGCCGCGAACCCCGCTGGGCTCCACCGGCCGGTCCCGCGGTGGTTCGCCCGGCGACCCCGTCCGATCCGCCAGACTGACGATTCCCCGACCGGAGGCACCCATGACCGATTCCCCCACCCGGGCCCCCCGGGGCACCCTCGACTCGTTCGAGAAGTTCTCCTTCACCCACGACGGTGCGACCCACGACGTCTACCGCACGGGCACCGGACCGGTGGTCATGGTCATCACCGAGATGCCGGGCATGTCGCCGTACGTGCTCGGGTTCGCGGACCGCGTGGCCGCCCTCGGCCTGACCGTCGTGTGTCCGAACCTCTTCGGTGAGGCGGGTCGGGACCCGTTCGCCGGCTCCAAGCTCACCCAGGCCGGGTACATGCTCCGGACGTGGACGAACGTCTGCATCTCGCGCGAGTTCACGTCACTGGCCATCGGCCGTTCGTCACCGGTGATCGCCTGGCTGCGGGCGCTAGCCCACCAGGAACACGAACGCGCCGGTGGACCCGGCGTCGGCGTGGTCGGCATGTGCTTCACCGGCGGCTTCGCGCTTGCGATGGCGGTCGACCCGCTCGTCCTCGCGCCGGTCCTGTCACAGCCGTCGCTCCCCCTCGGCCTGTCCAAGTCCCGCAAGCGTTCGATCGACACGAGCGACGCCGACCTCGCGACGGTTCGCGACCGCTGTGCCAACGAGGGACTGTCGGTCCTCGGCCTGCGCTTCGACGGCGATCCGTTCGTCCCCGCCGAACGGTTCGCGTTGCTGCGCGAACGCCTCGGTGACGGCTTCGTCTCCGTCGAACTCCGCCAGGAGGACGGTCACCCCGACAGCGCACTCGGCAAGGCGCACTCGGTGCTGACCGGCGACCTCATCGACGAGCCCGGTCAACCGTCGCGGGCTGCGCTCGACCAGGTGCTGGAGCTGTTCCGCACGAAACTGCTCGCGCCGAACCCGGCCTGAGTGTTCAGCCGAGCGAATCCGCCAACTGAGGTCGCTCGCGGATCGACCGTTTGATCTCGGCCAGGCCCGGGAAACTCACGACCTCCCACACCGCGTCCCACAGGCGCAGGGCGTCGTCACCGCGTGGCACCCGGCTGATGACCGGTCCGAAGAACGAGTTGAGTTCGCCGTCGCGCCGGAAGCTGATGATCGGCGTTCCGACGTCCGCCCCGGTCCGCGACAGTGCGTCGTCGGTGTCGGCTTGCACCTCGGCGTCCCACCGTTCGTCGTTCGCGGCGGCGATGTACTGCTCGGGCACGCCCGCCGAACGCAGGTAGTCGGGGAAGCCCGCTTCGTAGTGGTCGACGATCTCCTCGCGCAGCCGCCGGACGTGGATGTCCCCGCCGAAGCGGGTGTACCACGCGCCCATCTCGTCGCGCCGACCGTCGGCTCGCATCGCGGCGGCGACCCGCAACAGCTTCAGGCCGGACCCGTGGCCCGCGACGTACCGGGGTGGGAAGTCGCGCTCGTAGTCCTTCGCCGCGTTGACGAGCCGGAGACTGATGAACCGCCAGTCGACGGTGAGGTCACGCAGCGTCGCCACCTCGGCGACCCACCGGGACGTCAACCAGGCCCACGGGCATACGGGATCCCAGAAGAACTCGACGTCGTACTCGGTGGTCATGGAAGTCCGATCGGTCGGCGATCCGGGGCGCGCACGATACCGGGCGGGTCGGCACGGCACGTGAGAACATCAAGCCATGAGCACCACGCGATATTCCGGCACCGCCACGCTGCCCCGGCTCACCAGCGGGACCACCACCCCGGCCGCGATCCTCGGGGAACTCCGCGAGCACGGTGCGGTCATCGTCGAGGGGCTGCTGCCGGACTCCACGATCGCGGCGATCAACGCCGAGGTGGATCCGTACGTCGCCGCCGCCGACCCCGCCGCGAAGCAGATCAATCCCTTCCTCGAGGAGTTCTTCGGGAAGCGCACCCGGCAGGTCTCCTCGATCACCGGGAAGTCGCCGACGTTCGCGACCGACGTCCTGTGTCATCCGACGATGCTCGCGATCTGTGACGCGATCCTCCTGCCGTCGTGCGCGCGGTACCAGCTCAACATCGCGTCGATCCTCGACCGCGGTCCCGGGTCCGAGGAGCAGTACCTCCATTACGACGAAGACGTCTGGATCCACGTCCCGCGCCCACGACCCGAGCTGCAGGTGGCGTCGATCTGGTCGTTGGTCGACGTGACCAAGGAGATGGGGGCGACCCAGGTGGTCCCGGGCAGCCATCGGTGGGATCCCCGCCGGCCGCCCCGCGACGAGGAGATCGCCTACGCCGAGATGCCGGCCGGAAGCGCGGTCATCTACCTCGGGTCCACCCTCCACGGTGGCGGGGCCAACACCACGGATCGGTGGCGACGCGCCGTCCATCTCTCGTACACGTTGGGGTGGCTCCGGACCGAGGAGAACAACTACCTGGGGACCCCGCCCGAGGTGGCGGCTCGGCTCCCCCGCGCCGCGCAGGAACTGGTCGGCTACGCCGTGCACGACGCGATCGCGAGCTTCGGTGGATACCTCGGCGTGCTCGACGGCCGCGATCCCGTCGACTGCCTGGCGGACGGCACCCTAGGGTCGAGCCATGGCTGACAAGTGGACGGAAGGCGAAATCCCCGACCTCACCGGGCGAGTCGTGCTGATCACCGGCGCGAACAGCGGGATCGGGTACGAGGCGGCGCGTGCGTGCGCCGAGCACGGCGCCCGGGTCGTGCTGGCGTGCCGCAACCGCACCAAGGCGGACGACGCCGTCGAACGGATCCGCGTGACCGCCCCGGACGCGGCCCTCGAGGTGCTGCCGGTCGATCTCGCGGATCTCGATTCCGTCGCGGCGGCGGCCGAGCAGTTCGTCGCGGCGCACGATCGGCTGGACGTGCTCGTGAACAACGCCGGGTTGATGGCCCTCCCCCATCAACGCACGGTGCAGGGCTTCGAGATGCAACTCGGGGTGAACCACCTGGCCGCCTTCGCACTCACCGGGCGACTCCTCGGTCCGCTCCTCGCCACGGCGAACGCACGCGTCGTCGCGATCAGCAGCCAGGGTCACCGACCCGGCAAGATCCACTTCGACGACCTGCAACTCGAGTCGAACTACGGACCCTGGCGCGCCTACTTCCAGAGCAAGCTCGCGAACCTCCTCTTCACGCTCGAGTTGCAGCGTCGGTTCACGAGCGCGGGCGCGTCGGCCATCGCCGTCGCCGCCCATCCGGGCGGTGCGAGCACCAACCTCGGCCACGAGAACCCGGGGGGCATCATCAACTCCATCGCCGACAAGTCCCGCCCCCTCATCGACAAGTTCATGCAGTCGGCCGCCATGGGTGCCCTGCCCACCCTGCGGGCGGCGACCGATCCCGACGTCGTCGGCGGCGAGTACTTCGGGCCCGACGGCTTCGGTGAGCAGCAGGGCCACCCCAAGCGGGTCGGGCGGACCCGTCGGGCGCAGGACCCCGAGGCCGCCGCCCGCCTGTGGGACGTGTCGGCGGAACTCACCGGCGTCACCTACGACGCGCTCGGCTGAGACCCGATGACCACGACGGCCGATCTGGTCGACCTGGAGCGCCTGGCCGCCTGGATGGACGAGCAGGGCCTCGAGGCCGGTCCGCTGCTCGACGTCACCCCGATCACCGGTGGGACCCAGAACGTCCTCCTGCGCTTCACGCGGGGCGGTCGGGAGTTCGTCTTCCGGCGGCCGCCGCCGCACAAACGGAAGAACAGTGACGAGACGATGCGTCGGGAGGCCCGGATCCTCGGCGCGCTCGCCGGCAGTGACGTCCCGCACCCCGCGCTGATCGCCGCGTGTGGCGACGTCGACGTGCTCGGCGCGGCGTTCTATCTGATGGAGCCGGTCACCGGCTTCAACCCGACGCTCGGGCTGCCCGAGCCCCACGCGTCCGATGCCGCGGTGCAACGCGCCATGGGGTTCGGCATGGCCGACGGACTGCTGGCGCTGACCGCGGTCGATCCGGCGGCCCGGGGCATCGCCGACCTCGGTCGGTTCGAGGGTTGGGCCGAGCGTCAGGTCGGTCGGTGGCGGCGCCAGCTGGACGGCTACTCGGAACTCGAGGGCTATCCCGGGCCGGACATCCCCGGGGTCGACGCGGTCGGGGCCTGGCTCGACACCCACCGTCCCGCCGAGGTCCGCGCCGGCCTGATCCACGGCGATTTCCACTTCGCCAACGTGTTGTTCCGACCCGACTCGGGCGCGCTCGCCGCGATCGTGGACTGGGAGCTCGCCACGATCGGCGATCCGCTCCTCGACCTCGGCCACCTGCTCGCGACCTGGCCGGTGCACGCGGACGTCGGCACGCTCGTCGGTCTCGACGCGCCGGGGCTGCCGAGCATCGACGACGTCATCGGGTACTACGCGGAGCACACCGATCGGGATCTGTCGGACCTGATCTGGTTCCGGGTGCTGGCCGGCTACCGACTCGGTCTCATCCTCGAAGGAACCCACGCGCGAGCGTGTGCCGGGCTGGCCCCGGTCGAGGTCGGCGACACGCTGCACGCCATGACGGTCGGGCTCCTCGGTGGGGCCCTCGCACTGATCGACGGAGGTCGTTGAATGGGCCAGGTCCGGACCCGCGCGTGGCGCGAGGGCACGGTCGTCGCGTCGGAGTTCCCGGTGGCCGAGGTCTCGGATCACCTGGCCGTGCCGGGCACGATGGTCTGGGTCGACCTGTGTCAGCCCGACGCGGCCGAGTTCGGGGCGCTCGGTGACGAACTCGGCCTGCACGAACTCGCCGTCGAGGACGCGCTCGGCGCCCACCAGCGACCGAAGGTCGACTACTACGACACCCACCTGTTCTTGTCGTGTCACGCGGTCACGCTCGATGCCGGGGCGGGCGAACTCCGGACCACCGAGGTCGACGCGTTCATCGGCGATCGCTGGTTCATCACGGTGCGGAAGGGTGAGGGGTTCGACATCGACCCGGTCTGTCACCACTGGGATCGCTCGCCCCACCTCGTCGAACAAGGTGTGGGCGCCCTGCTGTACGGGTTGCTCGACGAGGTCGTCGACGGGTACTTCGACACAGTGCAGGCCTTCGACGACTACTACGACGAGGTGAGTGAAGGGCTCTTCGCCGACGAGCCGTTGGACCCGAACCGGCAGCGGGAATGGTTCCGGACGCGGCGAGCGCTGGTGCAGTTCCACCGGTTGGTGGTGCCGATGCGGGAGGCGATCAGCAGTCTCATGCGGCGTGAGCACGACACCGTCGGCGACGCGATGCACCCCTACTTCCAGGACGTGTACGACCACATTCTGCGAGTGACGGAATCGACCGATGCGCTCCGCGATCTGGTGAGCACCATCGTCGAGACGAATCTCAGCCTACGGGACTTCCGGCAGAACCAGATCATGAAGAAGGTCACGAGTTGGGCGGCGATCATCGCCGTCCCGACGCTCATCACCGGCTACTACGGCATGAACGTGCCCTACCCGGGCTTCGCCCGGTACTGGGGCGTGTGGATCTCCACCGGGCTCATGGGTGGGATCTCCGGGTTCCTCTACTGGTCGTTCAAACGGCGCGACTGGCTGTAGTCGTCGGAGCCGGTCGCGTCGCGCGGGGTGGCGCATCGAGTCGGACGGCCAGCACGGCACCGAGCAGGCACACGCCACTGACGAGCAGGGTGACCACGCGTATCCCGGCGATCGGGTCCGACGCCGAACTCACGAGCGCCACCGCGACCGCCACGGACACGATCCCGCCGAAGTCCATCCCCATGCGCGACATCGCACCGCCGATCCCGAGCCGATCGGCGGTGACGGTCCGCAGTGCGGCCCCGTTGCACGCGGCGTGCGCGAGTCCGACGCCGACGCCGTAGATGATCCCGACGGGCAACCAGAGTCCGAGCACGTCGCGATGCGAGGTGACGTTGAGCGAGAACAGGAGCCCGGCGATGGCGATGATGATCGAACCCGGGATGATCACCCAGCGGGGTCCGTGGCGATCGGCGATGCGTCCGGCTACGAACGACAACGGCCCGCCGATCAGGGGCACGACCGCCACCGCGACGCCGGCTTCGAACGTACTGAGTCCCCAGCCATCGGTGAGGAGGCGGATGAACGCGAAGAACGTCCCCGCGAACGTCCCCGCGATCAACAGGTTGAGGATGACGCCGCGTCGGTAGGACGCGTCGCGGAACAGCGGGAGGTAGAGCACCGGGTCCGGGTGGCGGCGGGACCTGCGGATCACCGTCGCCAGGAGCCCGACACCGGCGGCGAAGGCCCCGATGGTGCGAGGGTCCGCCGCGCCCCAGTCGTGGACCTCGGTGATCGCCAACACGACCGCGCCCATCCCGAGCGCGAGCGCGGCGACGCCGATCATGTCGGGCGGGGTGGACCGGGCCCGGGGCGGTCGCAGCGGGAGCCGCCAGATCACGAGCGCACAGAGGAGGATGCCGATCGGGACGTTCAGTGCGAACGTGCCGCGCCAACCGATGCCGTCGACCAGCGCACCGCCGATGACGGGACCGAGGGCGGCGGCGACGCCCCCGGTGGCGCCGAGACCGCCGACGACCGTCGCCCGCTGCGAGAGCGGGAACGCGTCGAGCAGGATCGGGAGCGCGGCACTGGACTCCGCGACCAGCCCCACCGCCTGGAGCACGCGACCGGCCAGCAACACCCCGACCGACGGCGACCACGCCACGACACCCGAGCCCACTGTGAATGCGGCGATGCCGCCGATGAAGACCCGCTCGCGGCCGAACCGGTCGGCCATCCAGCCGGCCGGCACCAACAGCGCCGCCGCGGTGATCGAGAACCCGGTCAGTGCCCACGACACCGTCGTCGCGTCCGCGTCGAAGGTCTCCGCGATGTGTCCGTAGGCGATGAACATCAACGAGAAGTTGATCGACGTCAACAGCGTCGCGCCGCCGACTAACGCGAAGAGGCGGATCGGCCGGTCCACGATGGAGCCCGACGGGCGCGGATCGAGTGCGGTCATGAGGTCGGCGGCTTCGGCTCGGATCAGACGACGGACGCGTCGGTGACGTCGAGTGCTTCGTCGATCGCGGCGAGGCCGGTCTCGAGGTCGGTCAGCGAGGTCGTGAGGGGCGGGGTCACGTGGAGGCGGTTGAAGTGGGTGAAGGGCCACACCCCCTTGGCCTTGCACGCAGCCGCGAGGTCGGCCATCGGCTTGGCGGCCGCCCCGCTCGCGTTGTACGGCACCAGCATTTCGCGGGTGGAGCGATCCTTCACCAGTTCGATCGCCCAGAACGCCCCGAGCCCTCGCACCTCCCCGACCGACGGGTGTTTCGCCGCGATCTTGTCGAGGGCCGGACCGATCGCGTCGCCGAGCGCCCGGGCCTGGTCGATCACGCCTTCGTCCCGGAAAATGGTGATGGAGGCGACGGCCGACGCGCAGGCCAGCGGATGGCCGGAGTAGGTGAGTCCACCCGGGTACACGCGGTCGGCGAACGTCGCGGCGATCGGATCCGAGATGATCACGCCGCCCAGCGGGATGTACCCCGAGTTCACTCCCTTGGCGAAGCAGATCAGGTCCGGCGTCACGCCCCACCGCTGGATCGAGAACCACTCCCCGCACCGGCCGAACCCGGCCATGACCTCGTCGGCGATGAGCATGATCCCCGACCGGTCGCACAGGTCCCGCACGCCGGCGAGGTAACCGTCCGGCGGAACCAGGATGCCGTTCGTCCCCACGACCGGTTCGAGGATGATCGCGGCGATGTTCTCGGGCCCCTCGAACATCACGGTTTCCTCGAGATGGGTCAACGCGCGCTCGCACTCCTCGGCCTCGGTCGTGGCGTGGAACGACGAGCGGTACAGGTACGGCCCGAAGAAGTGGACGATGCCGGCCACCGCCGGTTCCGACGGCCAGCGACGGGGATCTCCGGTGGCGGAGATCGACCCCGACGTGGAGCCGTGATAGCTGCGGTACGCGGCCAGGACCTTGTGACGTCCGGTGTGCAGGCGCGCCATCCGCATCGCGTTCTCGGTCGCCTCGGCGCCACCGTTGGTGAAGAACACCTTGTTCATTCCGGCCGGCGCGAGTTCGGCGATGAGCCGCGCCGCCTCGCTGCGGTCCGCGTTCGCGTGGATCGGGGCGATGGTGCAGAGCCGGCCGGCCGCTTCCTGGATCGCGGCGACGAGCCGCGGGTGCTGGTGCCCGAGATTCACGTTCATCAGCTGGGAGCTGAAGTCGAGGTAGCGCCGACCGTCGTAGTCCCACATCCACGAGCCCTCGGCTCCGGCGATCGCCACGGGCTGGATCTGGGCCTGCGCCGACCACGAGTGGAACACGTGGGCGCGGTCGTTCGTATACGTGGCGTCGAAGGTGTGGTGATCGGTCATCCCCGCATGCTCGCAGGTTCGCGATTCCCACGATGCAACACGAACACCTGTTCGGCTACGGTGGGACGATGGCACCGACCGCCACCGTGCTCCACGCGGACCTCGATGCCTTCTACGCGTCCGTGGAGCAGCTGCTCGATCCGGCGTTGCGCGGCCTCCCGGTCGCGGTCGGCGGTGGCGTCGTCCTCGCCGCGTCCTATGAAGCTCGGGCCTTCGGGGTGCGAGGGGGGATGGCCGGTTGGCGTGCCCGCGAGCTGTGTCCGGGCCTCGTCTTCGCCGGCGGCCACTTCCGGGAGTACCAGCGGTTGGGCGACGAGGTCATGGAGATCCTCGAGAGTTTCACCCCGCTGGTCGAGCGCATCTCGATCGACGAGGCCTTCCTCGACGTCGCCGGCTCGGTCCATCTGTTCGGGAGTCCCACCACCATCGCCGCGACCATCCGGCGTCGCGTCCGTGACGAGGTCGGGCTCCCGATCTCGGTTGGCGTCGCCACCACCAAGCATCTCGCCAAGGTGGCGTCGCAGGTCGCGAAACCCGACGGTCTCGTCGTCGTCGACGCCGGCACGGAGCGCACGTTCCTCGATCCCCTCCCGGTGGGACTGCTCTGGGGCGTCGGACCCGCCACCCGGGCGCGGCTCGCGGCCAAGGGCATCCACACCATCGGCGCACTCGCCCGGACCCGGCCCGACGCGCTGACCCGCCTCCTCGGAGACGCCGCCGGTACCAAGCTCTCGGATCTCGCGCACAACTCCGACCCGCGCCGCATCGAGACCCGGCGGCGGGCCCGGTCGGTCGGCGCCCAGTCGGCCCTCGGGCGTCGGGTCGCGTCGGACGACCTGTACCGCGCGGTGTTGGGTCACCTCGCCGATCGGGTCGCAGCCCGACTGCGAGCCAAGGAGCGGGCCGGGCGCACGGTCACCGTCCGGGTGCGGTTTCCCGGTATGGCGTCGGTGACCCGGTCGATCACGGTGCGCGCGCCGGTGAGTGCGACCCGGACCCTCGTCGAGCTCGCGGTCCCGCTCGCGCAGGCCGCCGTCGCCGATCACCCGGAACACACCGAGATCACGCTGCTCGCGATCTCGGTCGGGAACCTCGTCCCCGAGCTCCCCCTCCAACTCGAACTGCCGCTGTCGTCCACGGACGCCGCCGATCATGCGGGCTCGGTCGCGGGCGCGGCCCGGCGGGAGCTCGATCGGGCCATGGACGCCGCCCGCGCCCGATTCGGATCCGACGCCGTCGGCTACGTCCCGACCATGTTGCGCGACCGATCCGGCGTGGCCGACGAGTTCCGCGAACTCGCCGAGCGCAGTTGACGGTCCGCCGGTCCGCGCCGACCCGCCGATAGGGTCGAACCCATGCGGTTCCCTTGTCGTGGCGCAACGGTGCTCGGGGCGGCGGCGCTCGTCGCGGCCCTGGCCCTGACTGCGTGCAGCAGCAGTGCGGCGCCGGCTCGTGACTCGGCTCGCCCAACGCCTCGGGCGGCCGACGCGGCGCTCGATCGGGCGCTGGGTTCGATCGTGGCCCGCCGAACCGGTCCACCCGGCATCGCGGTCGTCGTGCAACGCGGTAGCAACGTGGAGTTCCACACCGAGGGCGTCGCCGACACCACCACGGCGGCAACGATCGCTCCTGACGACTACCTCCGGATCGCCAGCGTGTCCAAGGCCTTCAACGGAGCCGCGGTGCTTTCGACGGTCTCGGCCGGTCGACTGGCGCTCACGGACACGATCGGCGATCGCCGTCCCGACCTGCCGGCTCGTTGGTCGCGCGTCACGCTCGCCCAGCTCCTCCACCACACGAGCGGTATTCCCGACTTCAGCCAGTCGGAGAAGTTTCGCGATGCGCTGCTCGCCGATTTCCAGACGGCACCGTCCCCGCGGGCCCTCCTCGGGTTCGTCGAGGACGAACCGCTCGAGTTTCGGCCGGGGAGTCGGTACTCGTACTCGAACTCCGACAACGTGATCGCCGCGCTGATGGTCGAATCGGCCACCGGCCGCCCCTACACCGAGGTCATGACCGACCAGGTCACCGGACCGCTCGGACTCACCCGCACCAGCCTCCCGGTCGATTCGGCGATTTCGACGCCGACGGTTCGGGGGTATGACCTCGACCCGCCCAACCCGCCGGACGACGTCACCAACCTCTTCGCGGCCGGTTGGGCCTGGGCGTCGGGGAGCATGGTCTCGTCGCCGGCGGACGCCAACACCTTCGTGCGCGCGTACGTGAAGGGCGCGCTCGTCGACGCGCCGACCCGGGCCGCCCAGTTCCGGTTCCGGCCGGGAAGCTCCGAGCCGCGCGGTCCCGGCGTCAACAGTGCCGGCCTCGCACTGTTCCGGTATTCGACGCGCTGCGGCACCGTGTTCGGCCACACCGGGAACACTCCGGGGTACACACAGTTCATCGCGGCGAGCCGCGACGGTCGACGCTCGGTGTCCGTCTCGGTGAACACCCAACTGTCACCGGACAACCGGCCGGCATCGTTCACGCGTCTGCGCGAGATCTACGAACTCGCCGTCTGCGCCGCGCTCGCGTGATCGTCCGCGTCGTCGCCTCCTGATCCGTCGCGTTGTAACACCCGGCTCCTCTCCGAGACGGAAGTAGCCCGCTCCCCCCGGCCCCGAAACGGAGATCGTGATGCGTCACCGACTGCCCGCACCGCCACCGTCGCCCGAGCAGTGCCTCCCCGGCCGACCGGACCCCATGCCCGTCCCGCCCGCCCACTTCGTCAACGGCCGGCCGCTCGTCGGTCCCTGGCCCGACGGCCTCGACACCCTCGTCGTCGGCATGGGCTGTTTCTGGGGCGCCGAACGTCTCTACTGGAATCTCGACGGCGTCTACTCGACCGCGGTCGGTTACGCCGGTGGCACCACGCCGAATCCCACGTACGAGGAGACCTGCACCTCGATGACCGGTCACACCGAGGCGGTCCTGATCGTGTTCGACCCGACGGTGGTCACGATCGACGACCTGATGGCGGTGTTCTGGGAGAACCACGACCCCACCCAGTACATGGGCCAGGGCAACGACATCGGCAGCCAGTACCGCTCCGCGGTGTACACGAACTCCTCCGCCCAGCACGACGCCGTCGTCGCCAGCCGGGATCGGTACCAGGCCAAGCTCACCGCCGCCGGGTTCGGCGAGATCACGACCGAGATCGCCAACGCCGGCGAGTTCTTCTACGCCGAGGACTACCACCAGCAGTATCTCGCCAAGCACCCCGGGGGTTACTGCAACCATGGCTTCTGTCAGGTGGCCTACGCCTGAGCCACCGCAGCCTTGACGGCGGGCCGGGCGGCTGGGGAGACTTCCCCCATGCCGCTGCTCGCCCGCCGTCCCCGCCGGTCCGACCGGGCGGTCCTCGACGAGATCAAGACGCGCTACGTGGCGTTCCTGCCCTACGTCCTGCCGAAGGTCACCGTCATCCAGCCCAACCTCGTGCCCGACGGCTACCTCGCCGGCGTGGTCGCCGCGCACTCCGAGGTGCTCCGTGACGCACTGAACATCTCGTCGGACCGCGGGCGCATCAAGGCCGCGTGGCTCGCGCTGCCGGCTGCGGTCCGGGAGGACCTCTCCGCGGAGTTGTTCGCGTCCTGTGCCGAACGGGCGCAGCGTCAGGGGTACCCCCTC
>CAZJBJ010000071.1:0-18199 GCA_964544295.1 uncultured Bifidobacteriaceae bacterium | reverse complement strand
CGAGAGCACCAGGTGGCCGGTGAGCACCGACTGCACGGCGATGCGCGCGGTCTCGACGTCGCGGATCTCTCCGACGAGGATGGCGTCGGGGTCCTGCCGCAGGATCGAGCGCAACCCGCCGGCGAAGGTTATCCCCGCCTGCTCGTTGATCTGGATCTGGTTGACCGTCGGGAACACATACTCGACGGGATCCTCCACCGTCATGATGTTGATCTCTTCCCGGTTGATCTGGGTGAGCGACGCGTAGAGGGTGGTGGTCTTGCCCGAACCGGTCGGGCCCGCACAGATGACCATGCCGTAGGGCGAGCGGGTCATGCTCTCGAAGATCGTGAGGGTCTCCGCAGGCATGCCGAGGTCGGCGAGGCCGAACAGCGCGCGCCGCTTGTCGAGGATGCGCAGCACGCACTTCTCGCCGTTGACAGTGGACGTGGTGGAGACGCGCACGTCGAGCGGTACGCCTTCGACCTCGATTTCGATCTGACCGTCCTGGGGGCGGCGCCGCTCGACGATGTTCATGTTCGCCATGACCTTGATCCGGCTGATCAGTGCGGGGCCCATGCCCGGCGGCAGGTTCAACACCTCGTGCAAGGCGCCGTCGATCCGGTTCCGGATCCGCACCCGGTCGGGCATCGGTTCGATGTGGACGTCCGACGCGCGCTCGCCTACGGCCTGGGACAGCAGCAGGTTCACGACCTGGACGACCGGCGCCTTCTCGTCGACCTGGGCGGTGGGCACGTTCTCACCCGAGCGGCGCTGCTCCTCCCGGGCCTGGAAGACCCGGACCTGCTCGTCGACGTTCGCGGTGGTGCGGTAGGCGACGTCGATCGCCCGCTGGATCTCACCGACGCCGCCGACGAACAACTTGGCCGGTTGGCGCAGCGTCTCGCGCAGCCGATCGGCGATGGTCGGGTCGCTCGGATCGCCGACGGCGACGTCGTAACCGAAGTCGGTCCGGCGGAGCACGATCGCGCCCCACGCGCGGGCTTGCGCCTCGGGGAACACGGCCACCGCGGCCGGGTCGGGGAAGTTGTGGCGGAGATCGATCACCTCGAGCCCGAACTGCTCGGCGAGCACCCCGGCGAGGTCACGCTCCGTGAGCACCCGGGTCGCCACCAGGTACTCACCCAGACGTTGCCCGGCCGTGGCCTGGCCGTCGAGCGCGGCGACCAGCTGTTCCGAGCTCAGCACGCCGCGCTGGACGAGGATCTCTCCGAGCATCCGGGCGTGGCGCTGCTGGACCGCCGCCACCGCCGCCTCCGACTCGGCCGAGGTGCTCGCCGCCGCGGCCATGGCCGCGTTGATGCGCGCGTTGCGCGCCGCGACCTGCGCCTGCAGCGCCTCGATCGACATCGTGATGGTGGCGTCGACACCGTCGGAATCGAGGAACTCGTCCTCATCCACGTCGTCGGAGTCGGGCGCGTGTTCCACCGCGTCGACGTACCGCTTCAGTTCTCCCGCGGCGTCCTTCCGGGACTTCAACAAGCCCACGGTTCTTTCCCTCCACCCGGCCCTGCACCCGGTCAACTGACCGAACGTCACAAAATGCCCGCGCAGCGTAGGGCGAATCGGACCCGCGGCGCCAGGCCGAACGGCCCAGACGCGACGAAGCGACGCCGATTCGGCGTCGCTTCGTCAGACGTTCGTCGCCCCGGAGGGCGGGGGGTCACTTCTTCTTCTTGGCCCCCGAGGACTTCTCGACCTTGGCGAGGATGTCCCGGCCCGCGAGGATCAGGAGGTCCTCACCGTCGATCGTGATCTCGGTGCCGCCGTACTTGGAGTAGACGACCGTGTCGCCCACCTCGATGTCGAGCGGGACCAGTTCGCCGGAGGTCTCGGCGCGCCGACCCGGGCCGACCGCCAGCACTTCACCCTGCTGCGGCTTCTCTTTCGCGGTGTCGGGGATCACCAGCCCACTGACGGTGGTTTCCTCCGCCTCGGCGGTACGGACGACGATGCGGTCCTCGAGCGGTACGAGCTTCATCGGTGGCCTCCTCGACCGGCCCTCGGGGGCCGGAGGTGTGTCGACATTCGGGGGATTCGGGGACCCGTCGTGGTGAGGCCACGCCGACGGCGGACCTGTTAGCACTCGGGGTATGGGACTGCTAAAGCAAGGTAGCACTCGGCCCCGGCGACTGCAAAATCGCCCACTCCGCCGGTTGCGTCAGCGCGGGGGTGCTGGGGCGCTGCCTTCGGGGCCCCGGGTGGGCAGGCCGAGCGACGGCATCGCCCCGTCGTCGAGGCCGGTCGGACCGTCGGTCCGCAACCGCCAGTACGCGGTCGCGCCCACCATCGCGGCGTTGTCGGTGCAGAGTTCCCGCGGCGGGATCAACACCGGCCGGCCGGTCTCGGCCCCCAACTCGGCGATGGCCGCCCGCAGCCCGGAGTTGGCCGCCACGCCCCCTCCGATCACGAGCGTGCGGGCGTCGATCGCGGTGGCGGCGGCATCGAGCTTCGCCCGCAGGACGTCCACGACCGCGGCCTGGAAGGAGGCGGCCACGTCGGCGACGTCCCCACCGGGGTTGCGCCGGACCTGGTGCAACACCGCGGTCTTGAGCCCGGAGAACGAGAAGTCGAGTCCGTCGTCGCGCATCGGACGCGGGAACCGGATGGCCACCGGATCGCCCTCGGTCGCGAGCCGATCGATCGCGGGGCCACCCGGGTACCCGAGCCCGAGCAACCGCGCGACCTTGTCGAAGGCCTCCCCCGCGGCGTCGTCGACCGTCTGACCGAGCACCTCGTAGTCGGCGTCGCCGCGCACGGCCACGAGCATGGTGTGGCCACCCGAGACCAACAGCACCGCCAACGGGAGTTCCACCCGGGCGTCCTGTAACCAGGCCGCGTGCAGATGACCTTCGAGGTGGTTGACCCCGACGTAGGGAATCCTCGCCGCGAGCGCGATCGCCTTGGCTGCGCTGACGCCCACGAGCAGCGCGCCGGCCAGGCCCGGGCCGTGCGTGGCCGCGACCGCGTCGAGATCCGCGAAGCCGACACCCGCTTCGACCAACGCGTCGCCGATCACGCCGTTGATCACCTCGAGATGGGCGCGGCTCGCGATCTCGGGCACCACTCCCCCGAAGCGGGCGTGGAGCTCGATCTGGCTCGACACCACGCTCGAACGGATCGTCACGCCGTCGACCACGACGGCGGCCGCGGTCTCGTCACAACTGGTCTCGATGCCGAGGATGATCATCGGGACTCCGCGTGCTCGACGCGCCGTTCCAGGCCCGTGAGCAGCTCGGCGTACGCCGGGGTGTCGATCCCGCGCGCCCACATCACGATCGCATCCTCGGTGGGGTGCGAGTAGTAGTCCTTCCGGGCGCCTTCGGCGGTGAAGCCGAATCGGCGGTAGAGATCGCGCGCGCCGTGCGCGCTGATCCGTACCTCCAGCGTCAGGGCGGCGAAGTTCCGTTCGATGGCGGCGCGGGCCAAGCGGAGCAGCAGTCGGGTGGCGACATGGTGCCGGCGCCACTCCGGATCGACGGCGATCGTGGTCACGTGCGCTTCGTCGGGCGCCCACATGATGCCTGCGTACCCGACGACGACGCGCCCGGCCTTGGCCACCAGATAGACCCGGGACGACGGCAGGGCGAGCTCGGACAGGAACAGTGAGGCGCTCCACGGTCGCGGGTAGACGACGGTCTCGATCGCCATGACGCTGCGCACGTGCTTGCGCAGCATCGGCACGATCGTGACCGCCGCCGGGGGTGGCTCGGTCGCGGTCACTTCACGTCCCAACTGATCTGAGCGTCGCTCTGGCGGAGATAGAGCGGGACGACCTCGTGCGCGGTCGTGAACTCCTCGCGCTCGAAGCGCGCCGTGGCCAACTCCACCAACGCCGCCACACTCGGCACGGCGGCGGCACCCACCGTCTCCACGTGATCGAGATCACGGAACGCATCCGGGTAGGCGTCGACACCGTCGCCGACGAGCAGCACTTCCGTCCCGCCGGCGACGATCGTGGCCGCCACCTGTTCGGGCGCGCCCACCTCGTAGTCGCCGTCCCGCTGCAACCCACCGGGCACCGGCCAGTACCTCGCGCTGAACACCTCGCGCCGACGGGCGTCGATGACCGCCACGACGCACCGGTTCGTCAACCGCCAGGGGTACGCCACGAGATCGAGGCTGGCGATGCCGACGATGGGCACCTCGAGCGACTGGGCCAGCGTGCGCGCGGTCGTGACCCCGACTCGCAGCCCGGTGAAGAGACCGGGGCCGAGACCCACCGCGATGCCGCTCAGCTGGTCGAGCCCGATGCCGACCTCGCCGACCAGATAGTCGATGGCCGGCACGAGTTGTTCGGCGTGGCGGCGACCGCCGTCGATGCGCACCTCGCCGCGCACCCGTCCTCCGTCACCCAGTGCGACGCCGATGTGGCTCGTTGCAGTGTCGATGGCGAGCAGCTTCACGAGCGTGCCTCGCCGGCCGTTGGCACGTCGCCACCCGCCGCCGCCAGCGCGTCACGAAGGGCATCGAACCGGGCGGCCCAGCGGGCACCGAGCGCGGCAACGGTGATGCGACGGGTGTCGTCGTCCGCTTCGTCGGGCGGGAGCAGCTCGAGGGTGATCTCGAGCCGGTCCGCCGGCAACACCGCCCGCACACCGTCGCCCCACTCGATCACGGTGACCGCCTCGTCGAAGCGCTCGTCGAGACCGAGGTCGATCGCCTCCTGGAGCCGGTCGAACCGGTACACGTCGAGGTGATGGAGCCGGATCCGGCCTTCGTACTCGCGCATGATCGTGAACGTCGGGCTGACCACCGGCTCGGTGACCCCGAGCCCCGCCCCGATGCCCTGGGCCAGCACCGTCTTGCCCGCACCGAGATCGCCGGAGAGCACGAGCACGTCACCGGCCGCGAGCTCCCCGGCCATCGCGGTGCCGACCGAGCGCGTCATCCCGGCACTCGTCGTGATCGACGACCACTCGGCCATCAGGACGCCGCCGCGAGGGTCCGGCGGATGACGACGAAGTCGGCCCGGGCCTGCGCCAGCGCGGCGCCACCGTTGCGAAGAATCGCGGACGGGTGCAGGACCGGCACGATCGTCGCCCCGTCGCGGAACGCCTGCTGCGTCCCGCGCAGCTTCGTGATGCCGACCTTGGTGTCCAGCAACAACTTGGTCGCGAAGTTCCCGAGCGTGACCACCACCTTCGGCGCGATGAAGTCGATCTGGGCTTCGAGGTACGGACGACACGCCTCGATCTCCACCGGGTGCGGATCCCGGTTCCCGGGGGGCCGGCACTTCACCACGTTGGCGATGTACACGTCCGCGCGGGACAATCCGATGTCGCCGATCAGCGACGTGAGGAGTTTCCCGGCGCGGCCGACGAACGGCTCACCGGTCCGATCCTCGTCCGCCCCCGGACCCTCACCGACGAACATCAGGTCCGCGTGTTCGTCGCCGACGCCGAAGACCACCTGGGTCCGCGTCGGGGCGAGCGGGCAACGCGTGCACGCGAGCGCCTCGGTCCGCAACGCGTCGAACGACGCGAATGCGCCGGTCATCGCACTACCCGGATTGTCCGAGGACGGCGGCGGGCTTCCGGGTCCGGACCTGCACGGAATCCGCGAAGTCGGCGATCACGGCGTCGAGCCGACCGGCCTGCTCCAGCATGAGCATGTGCCCGCCCCCGTCGAGGACTTCGAGCTGCGCCCCGGGAATGCACCGTGCGATCCGGCGGGACTCACCCAGCGGCGTGATGACGTCGGCCGTCCCGCACACGACGAGCGTCGGCGTGGTGATCGCCGCGAGTTGCGGCGTCAGGTCCAGGTCGGCGAGCGCGGCGGTGGCCTGTCGACGGGTGACGGGATCGGTGTCGAGGATCATCTGCCGGGTGGCTTCGACGTCCCGGGGATCGGGGTCGCGTCCGAACCCGACGCGGGAGATGAGCAGGCCGAGGTCGCGCGCTCGGAGCACTTCGGCGCCGTCGGGCAGCCGATCGGCGATCCAGGTGGTCGCGTGGGCCAGCCGGTGCTTGCCCGCGAGGATGCTGCGGGCGAGCGTCGAGAGCAGGACGATCCCGGCCAGGCGTTCGCTCGCGAACTCAGGGTGGTGGATACACAACGACTGCACCGCCACCCCACCCATCGAATGGCCGACGATGACGACGTCGTGCAGGTCGAGGCCTTCGATCACGCTGCGCATGTCCGCACCGAGATTCTCGATGGTGTGGCCGCCTGTGCCCACGGTCGACGCACCGTGGCCGCGATGGTCGAAGGCCACGACCCGGAATCCGGCCGCGGACAGATCCCGGAGCTGGTTGGCCCAGGTGCGGACCGAGAGCGTGACGCCGTGCGACAGGACGATGACCGGACCGTCGCCGCGCTCGACCACGAAAATCTCGCCCCCGTCGTGGGCAGGCAGTCGGTGGGTGCGCTCGTACGCGGCCACGATCGGACCCGGGTGGTCCTCGTGGGCATGACCGCGAAGTCGACGTGCGGCAGCGCGCTCGGCCGCCATGCCGAGTCCGACCAGCGCACCGACGGCACCGATTGCGACCGTCGCGCGCTTCCACGCGTTCATCCGACGTACTCCCGCGGCACGCGCGGACCGATCCCGCACACGATCTCGTAGCCGATGGTTCCCATCCGCTCCGCCCAGTCCTCGGCGCGCACACACTCGTCACCGTCGGTGCCGATCAACGTGGCGACGTCGCCGACCTCCACCGCGAGATCACCGACGTCGAGGAGGAGTTGGTCCATCGTGACCGTGCCCGCGATCGGCACCCGCCGGCCGCGAATCAGCACCTCTGCCCCGGTGGCACCGAGGTTGCGGGGAACACCGTCGGCGTAGCCGATCGGCAACGTCACGATCGTCGCGTCCCGTGGGAGTTCGTACCGCAGGCCGTACGACACCCGTTCTCCGGCCGCGACCCGCTTCACGTGGGCGACTCGCGAACGCAGCGTGAGTGCGGGCACGAGATCGAGATCGACGCCGACGCCCGCGGCCGGTTGCACGCCGTACATCGCGATCCCGACCCGCACGACGTGGAACCGTGATTCGGGATAGCTGATCGCGGCGGCCGAGTTGGCCGCGTGCAGGATCGGGGGGTCGATACCGGCGGCCGCCAATGACTCACGCGCGGCCGCGAACCGATCCAGTTGCGCCACGGTGTAGGCGCGATCGGGCTCGTCGGCGACGGCGAAATGGGTGCACAGTCCGTCGAGCTTGAGTTCGGGGTGGTCGACGATGCGCGCGGCCAAACGCACCACGTCCTCCCCCGCGCAGCCCACCCGGTGCATCCCGGTGTCGACCTTCAGGTGCACGCCGAGCGGCGCGGCACCGGCGTCGGCCACCGCCTTGGCGAGGCTGTCGATCCCGGCCTCGGTGTACACGACCGGTGTGAGTTCGCGAGCGACGACCTCGGCTGCGCCCGCGGCCGCGGGCTCCGAGAGCACCAGGATCGGGACGTCGATGCCCGCGTCGCGGAGCCGGACGCCTTCCTCGACCAGCGCCACCCCGAAGGCCGCGGCCCCCGCGTCGAGCGCGGCCCGGGCGACCGGCACCATGCCGTGCCCGTAGGCGTCGGCCTTGACCACTGCGAGTACCGCCGCCGGCGCCACCATGTCGCAGATGGACGCGACGTTGTGACGAATCGCCGCCAGGTCGATCTCGACCCAGGTGGGGCGGTACGTGCTCACGTGCTCCGCGCGAGGAAGCGGACGAGATCCCCGCGGGCGACGATCCCGACCGGACGGGCGTCGTCGACGATCACGACGTGCGTGACGTCGGATTCGTGCATCAGCGTGGCGGCGTCCTCGACCGTCGCATCGGTGCCGAGTTGGCGGAAGTCCGTCTCCATCGCACCACCGACCGTCGACGCGATCGCCTGGCGCAACTCGTCGTCGTAGCGCCGGATCTGACTCGGCAGGGTGAAATCGACGCCGAGGATCGCAATGGTCGTCGGAACGTGGAGCCGAGCTTCGGTCGCGAGCAGATCCTCGTCCCGCAACAACCCGACGATTTCACCGGAATCACCGACGACCGGTGCCGCGCCGATCCCGTGCTCGGCGAGGACGTCGGCCGCCTCCGCCAGGGTCTGGTCCGGCCGGAGCACCACCACGTTCGTGCTCATCACCGATTGCAAGGGGGTCGATGCGGGCATTCAGGCCTCCGGGGCAAGGTCGTGGATCTGGGACAGCGCCGCGGCGGCGCGCGCCGGGATCGCACCGGCCAGGAGTCCAGTATGCCCGGCCGGATCCGCGGCTCGGCCATGCACGAACGCCGCGCTCGCGGCGGCGTCCGTCGGGTTCATCCCTTGTGCGAGGAATGCCCCGATGATTCCCCCGAGGACATCGCCGGATCCAGCCGTGGCGAGCGCCGGCCCGCCGGTGGGGTTGAGCCGGACGGCGCCGCCCGCATCGGCCACCACGGTCGTCGGCCCCTTGAGCAGGACCGCGGCGCCGGTGCGGTCGGCGAGGTCACGGGTCGCCGCCATCCGGTCCGCTCCCGGCGGCCCTCCGGTCAACCGGGCGTACTCGCCGTCGTGGGGTGTGAGCACCGTCGGCGCCGCGCGCGACGCGAGCACCTCCGGGGCATCCTCGAACGCGGCGAGGCCGTCGGCGTCGAGCACGATCGGGACGTCGAGATCGGCC
Source organism: uncultured Bifidobacteriaceae bacterium (assembly GCA_964544295.1). Classification (GTDB taxonomy): domain Bacteria; phylum Actinomycetota; class Acidimicrobiia; order IMCC26256; family JAENVU01; genus JAENVU01. Next base: position 9,610 of record CAZJBJ010000071.1, on the reverse strand, counting down.
ACGAGGGCGTGCACCGCCTCGACCGTCGCCGGGGCGGTGCCCAGACCCGGGCCGAGCACGACCGCGCCGAATCGACGGCTCCGCGCCACGAGGTCCGCGACCGCGGTGACGGTGAGATGGTGGGCGTCGTCGTCGCCGACCTGGAGGGTGATGACTTCGCTCCCGGACGCGAACTGGGCGGCCCGACCGGGAATGGCAGCCCAGGCGATCCCGGCGCCGAGCGTCATCGCGGCGCGCGCGACGAGCAGCGGCGCGCCACTCATGCCGGCGCTGCCACCGATCACGAGCACGCCGGATCTCCACTTGTGCACCGTCGCCGCCGGCCGCGGAACCCACGCGCCGACGTCGGCCGCGGTCACCACACCCACGCCGTCGTCGGGACCGAGATCGATGCCGATGTCGGCGACGGTGACGGTGCCCGCGTGCGCGCGACCGGGGTGGAACCACAGGCCGGGCTTGGGCGCGGCGAAGGTCACGGTGTGGTCGGCCGGCACGGCAACGCCGGAGGTCGCGCCCGTGAGTCCGTCGACCCCCGACGGAATGTCGACGGCGACCACAGGCACACTCGACGCCGCGCACCATTCCGCCACGGCCGCAGCCGCGCCGGCCAGCGCGCCCCGAAACCCGGTGCCGTACATCGCGTCGACGATCACGTCGGCCCGGGCGAGTTCACGGTGCTCGGCCGCGCTCAGGGAGGCGCCGCCGACGTCGACGATCGCGACCCGCATCCCCCATGCGGCCAGGGCCGCGGCGCAGACCCGACCGTCCGCACCGTTGTTCCCCTTTCCGCACGCCACGACGGCGCGACGGCCGTAGACGCCACCCGCCACCGCCCGCACCCGCCACGCGACTGCCCGACCGGCCCGGTGCACGAGCTGCGACTCGGGCGTCCCCGCGGCGATCGTGCGGGCGTCGGCGGCGCCCATCGCCGCGGGCGTGACGACCCGAATCATTCCGAAGTACCCACCGCGACGACCATCGCCATCGCCATCGTGTCGGTGTGCGTGAGGCTCACGTGCCAGCGGGTCACCCCGGCGGACCCGGCGAGCGCCTCGGCCCGGCCCCGCACGATCAGCTCGGGTTGCCCCGACGGCAGGCTGCGGACTTCGACGTCGTGCAGGTCGATGTCGCCGAGACCGACCCCGAGTGCCTTCATGACCGCTTCCTTGGCGGAGAAGCGCGCCGCGAGCCGCGGCACCGGGTCCGCGGCGCGTGCCGCCTGGGTCCGTTCGGCGTCGCTGAACAGTCGCGCGGCCAACCCCGGTCGCCGATCGAGCGCGGCGCGGAAGCGGGGAATCTCGACGAGGTCGGTCCCGACCCCCCGGACCCCGTCGACCGGTGGGATCACGCCCGTGCGGTCATCGCCGCCACCGATCGGCCAGCGACGCGATCGGCAGCGTCAACAGGTCGACCACGGGAATCGTGCCGAGGACGGCGTCGTCGATCTCGGGCTCGGTCTCGGTGACCGCGCCGCGGAGGGCGGAATACCGATGGCGATACCCGCTCAGCACACCCCGGGCGACGTCCGGTGCGAGCCGCTCGGGGAGTTCCAGGTGCAACAGGGTCAGCCCGACGGTGGCTGCGCCCTTCACCTCCGGCACGATCGCCACGATGCGGTCGTCGACGCGCCCCCGAGTCACGAACACCTGGCGTTCGGCGGCGACACTCTGCTTCGTGCCGCGCAGGCGGGGATCGGAGTCGGCGCGCGAGGTCATGGTCGCCGCGATCCCTCCCCGATCGACCACGCTGATCACCGCGTCCGTCGAATCCGGGTCACCGTCGATGCGGTAGCGCGTGTACCCGAGCACCCGGGTGACCGCGGGGTCGAGATCCACGAGCGTGCGCAGGATCTTGTAGGTGAGCCCGTCCCGCGGGGTCCCGGCATCGAGCACCGCCTGCACCAGCGGCACGTGGAGCAGCGTCTCGTCGGACCGCGAGATCCCGACGGTCACCGTCTTCGCCTGGTGCTTGATGGCATCGACCGGGCGGGTGAGCTGTTCGATCGCGTCGGTGAGGGCGACGGTGAGGTCGTCGGCGACGATCGCCGGCGTGCCGAGGGTTCCGTGCTCGGCGCTGTACGCGTCGAGCGGCAGCAACCCGGACGCGTACCGGAACACGCTCGCCAGGTGGACAGCCGTCCCAGCTTCGAGGGATCCGTCGTAGCGACCGGCCCGCAGGCCGTCGAAGAACTGGCCGGCCAACGGACGGAGCTCGTCCGCGAGGGCGTCGAGGTCCGCGCCGATCGCGGCCGCCTCGATTGCGGCCCGAGCCTCCCGCAACGGTCGGGCGGATCCGTCGATCGCCAACGCCGCCTCGTACCCGAACAGGTGCCCGGCCATCGCGCTCAGCACGAAACCCAGCTGCGGATGGACCCGCGGTACCGGGATGACATCCAGCGCCGCGCCGTACCGGTCGTCGCTCTCGGACACGACCGCGATCGCGGCCGCCTTGTGGGCGCGGTAGATCGCCAGTTCCTTGGCGACGTCGTCAGCCGTCGAGCCCGTGAGTCCGGCGGCACACACCAGGATGAGCGGCTCCGACGAGAGGTCGATGTGCTTCTTGTCCTCGGTACCGTCGCACGCGATCGACTTGTAACACAGCTCCGAGAGCTTGATCCGGACCTCGTGCGCGGCGATGCGGTTCGCGCCGTTGCCGACGACGGCCCAGTAGCGCCGGGACGGCGCGTGGGCGTGGGCCGCGCGCGCGATCACTTCCCGCTGACCGAGCACGGCGACCATCGCGTCCGGCAACGCGCGCAGACCGCGCAGCAGTTCGTCGTTACCGGCCGGAACGCCCAGTGCCTCGGCGAGGGCGGTCGCCAGCAGGAACCCGGCGGCGACCTGCGCATAGAACGCCTTCGTCGACGCGACGCTCATCTCCACGTCGCGCCCGTCGGCGGTGTAGAGCACGCCGTCGGAACGGTCGACGAGGTCACTGTTGCGGCGGTTGACGATCGCGATCACCGCAGCACCCCGCGCGCGGGCGAGATCGACCGTCGTGTTCGTATCCGTCGTCGTCCCGCTCTGGGAGATCGCCACCACGAGCGCGTCGCTCATGTCGCGCGTCAGCCCGAACCCGGAGAGCTCGGTGGCGAGCATCGCCTGGACCCGCAACGGGTGGGCGGGACCGATCGCATGGGTCAGCGCACCGGCCAGGCTCTGGCCGGCGACCGCGGCGGTGCCCTGACCGATCACGATGACGCGGCCGATGGTTCCCGCCGCCAGCCGATCCCGCAGATCGGCGGGGATGGTGTCGGTCCCCAGTTCGACGTGGAGCCGGCCGTCGGTCTCGAGCAACTTGCCGCGCAGGGTCTTGCGGAACGACTGCGGCGCCTCGGTGATCTCCTTGAGCAGGAAGTGGGAGAAGTCGCCCCGGTCGATGTCGCGCGTGGTGATCTCGGCGTGGACGTAGTCCGCGGCGGTCACGGGGACGACGGTGCCGTCGTAGGCGAACCGCTGTACCCCGTCGCGATCCCCGGCCCGCGTCGCGTCGAGCACGACGATCTGGCCGCGACTCCCGCCGGGGTTGGCGGGGTTGGCCGGGGTCTCCCCGTCGAGCCGCAGGTAGGTGCGGGTCTCCTCCACCAGCCCGTACGGCTCACTCGCCACCACGAAGGCGTCCTCGGCGATGCCGATGTAGATGCCCTGTCCGCTGCCGCGCAGCGCGAGGAACACGCGGCCCGGCGCCGCACTCGTGTGCGCACCGATCGCGACCGATCCCTCGAACGTGGCGACTGCGTCCCGGAACGCGTCGACGGGGTCCTGACCGGCGTCGATGCCCCGCGCGAGCAGCGCCGGAATCACCTTCGCGTCCGTGGTGATCTCCGGTGCGATGTCGAGCGAGTGCAGACCCACGAGCTCCGCGTAGTTGTCGACGTCGCCGTTGAGCGCAGCGGCCGCGTACGACGTCCCGAACCGGCTGATCTCGGCCTGGTCGAGCGGATGCGCATTCGCCTCGGAGATGATGCCGACGCTCGCCCACCGCGTGTGGCCGAGCACGACCACTTCGGCCGTGGGACTGCACAGCGTGCGGTGCAACAGGTCGTCCGCCCCGATCGCCGCGCGCAGCATGGCGACGTTGTCACCCAGCTCACCGATCTCGGCGGCGGCCTTGTAGACGAAGCAGCGGGCTCCGTCGACGACGCGTACGGATCGCGAACGATGGAGATCGTCGGTCCGGGCCGCGCACTCGGCGAGCGTCTCGGCGTCGGCGTCGGCGAGCGCCGGGTCGCGGACCACGATCTCGATTCCCGCCGAGTCCCGGCCGCGGACTTCGAGCCGGTCGATCGCGGCCAGTGCCACCTGGATCGACAGATATCCGTCGATCAGCGCGGCGGCATCGACCCCCCGGGCGAACTCGGCCACCGCTGCGGCCGTGCGGACGCGATCGGTGCGCACCGACCAGAGATTGTCCTTGACGCTCGCGAGTGCCGCGTTCAGCGGTTCGCCCGCCGCGGCCGCCGCCACGGCCCGGTCACCGTCGAGCGCGAGATCGAACTCGGCGATGAGCCCCGCCTGCCGGTCGAGTTCGGCGAGGAGCCGGGTCGCGCCCGCGCGGTCCGCAATCAACGCCCGGACGCCCGCGCCGCCCCGCAGGAGCGCGTCCACCGTGCCGAGGTGATGCGCGGCCGCCTCGAGGTCTTCGATCCAACTCGGCGCGCCGGTGGCGGCGCGGGTCAGGTCCGCGGTGGCCGCGGCGGCGATGTCGGCCAACGCCGACAGGTCCGGGGGTGTCCGATCCGAAGGGCGGCGCAGAACCGCGACGATGCCGCACATGAGGCCTCCAGCCTACCGGGGTGATTTCCGGGGGTGAACGCCCCGATGGTCGAGACTCAGCCCGCGCCGAGGGCGGCCGTCAAGGCGTCCACGAGGTCGTCGGCATGGCGCTGCGCGGCGTCCGCCGCGGCGGCCTCCACCATCACCCGCACCAGGGCCTCGGTCCCCGACGGCCGGACGAGCACCCGGCCCTCTCCCGCGAGTTCGCCCTCGACGGCGGCCACCGCCGCCCAGAACTCGGTCGCCGACTCGAGGCCGTCGCGGTCGGCGACCCGCACGTTGCGAAGGACCTGGGGGTACTTGGTCAGCACACTCGCCAGGTCGGCCAGCGACCGGCCGGAGCGCACCATGGCGTCGACGAGCAGGATCGCCGTCAGCGGGCCGTCGCCGGTCACCGAGTACTCGGATTCGATGATGTGCCCCGACTGTTCGCCGCCGAGGACGAGATCGTGATCCTCCATCGCCGCGATCACGTGCCGATCGCCGACGGGGGTGACGATCACGTCGATGCCGCGAGGTTCGAGTGCGCGCATCAACCCGAGGTTCGCCATCACCGTGGTGGCGATCGCGTCGTTGCGCAACCGTCCGCGGGCCTGCAGGTCGAGGGCGAGGATCGCGAGAATGTGATCGCCGTCGACGATCGCACCGTTCGCGTCCACCGCGACCAGCCGGTCCGCGTCGCCGTCGAAGGCCAGACCGATATCGGCGCCCGCCTCGCGGACCGCTGCCGCGACCACCTCGGGATGGGTCGAACCGCACCCGTCGTTGATGTTGGTCCCGTCCGGTGCCGCGTGGAGTACCTCGACCGTGGCCCCCAGCGCACGCAACGCGCGCGGCCCCACTTCGGATGCCGCGCCGTTGGCCGCATCGACGACGACGGCGAGGCCCGCGAAAGGGGTGCCACCGCCGACCGCGGCCGTCAGGTGGGCCACGTAGGCATCGGCCGCGGTGGTGACTTCCCTGATCGAACCCGGCGTGATCGAGCCGGGGGTGGCCACAACCGACGCCGGATCCGCCAAGGCGTCTGCCAGTGCGGTCTCGACCGCAGCCTCGGTCTCGTCACGCAGCTTGCGCCCGCCGGGTTCGAACAGCTTCACGCCGTTGTCGGAGTACACGTTGTGGCTGGCCGAGATCATCACGCCGGCCGCACCGGTGGCGGCGCACGCGGCCGCGAGCCCCGGCGTCGGCAACATCCCGAGGAGTTGCACCGAACCGCCCGCCTCGGTGATCCCGGCGGAGATCGCGGCCTCCAGGTCCGGGCCCGACGCGCGCGGATCGCGTGCGATCAGGAACGGGACGTCGGTGCCGAGCGCCACCGCGGCAGCGCGTCCGAGCGCGCGGACGAGTTCGGTCGTGAGTTCGGAACCTGCGGCACCGCGGATCCCGTCGGTACCGAAACGCGGCGCCATCGCGCGCGAGGAACGCTCGACTACCGCTTGGAGTACTGCGGCGCCTTACGGGCCTTCTTGAGGCCGTACTTGCGCCGTTCCTTCTCACGAGCGTCCCGCGTGAGCAGCCCGGCCTTCTTCAGACCCGGGCGCGCTTCGGGGTCGAGCGCCACCAGCGCCCGGGCGATGCCGAGGCTCAGGGCACCGGCCTGGCCGGCGATGCCACCACCGCGGATCGTGGCGTCGACGTCGTAAACATCGGCAGTCTGGGTCAGACGCAGGCTGTCGGTCGCGGCCATCCGGTGGGTCGCGATGTGGAAGTAGTTCTCGATCTCGCGACCGTTGATCACGATCTTGCCGGTGCCGGGGCGGAGCCGGACACGGGCCACCGCTTCCTTGCGACGGCCGGTGGTCTGGATCAAGGGCTTGCTCACTTGGCGTTCCTCGGCGATTGCGGCAGGGCCCGCGGCTGCGGTTCCTGGGCGGCGTGCGGGTGGGTGGGTCCGGAGTAGACCCGGAGCTTCTTCAGCTGGGCGCGACCGAGGCGGCTCTTCGGGAGCATGCCCCGCACCGCGAGCTTGATCACGCGCTCGGGGTTGCGGCCCATGAGATGACCCAGGTTCTCGGAGCGGATGCCGCCCGGGTACCCCGAGTGGCGGTAGTAGAGCTTGTCCTCGGACTTGCGCAACGAGATGTCCAGCTTGCTGGCGTTCACCACGATCACGTGGTCGCCCACGTCGACGTTCGGTGCGAAGACCGGCTTGTGCTTCCCGCGCAGGAGGTGGGCGATCTCGGTGGCCAACCGGCCGAGCACGATGCCCTCGGCATCGATCACGTGCCAGCCGTGGTGAATGTCAGCTTCTTTGGGATGGAAAGTCCGCACAGATCCACTCTCTCGACGTCCGGCCCGCCTCGGGAACTCCCCGAGCCGGGCGCGCGCGACCACAACGGGCCGTACACAAGGGAGGGAACACTACTCGCGCCCACCAGATCGGGCCAAGCGAAGCCCCGCTGCTCTCCGTGGCGAGATTCGGCGGCATCTGCACGCATATATGCTTGCAACATGTCCGCTGCGTACGTGATCTGTCGCGAGGCTCGACGACGGGCAGGTTTGAGTCAACGCGAACTCGCCCACCGTACGAGGATCTCGCCGTCGACGGTCGCCCGTATCGAACGAGGGCGCATGGAGCCGACGTTGGACCTGCTCGAACGACTGGTCGCGGGCTGCGGTGAGGAACTGCAGATCCGCGTCGCACCGATCGACTGGTCCCGGCGCGCGAGCTGGGGTGATCTCGACCTCCACGGCCGGCTCCTCGCGATCAGGTCCGCATCCGAGTTCGCGCACGCGGCCGCCCGATCGCGTGATGATCGAACGTGACCGTCTGGACCAGCTCGACGCGGCCGCTCGATGCCGTTCGCATCTTCGCGACGCTCTCGTCCCACGAGGTCAGGTTCGTCCTGGTCGGCGGACTCGCCGCGGTCGCGCACGGATACACGGGTCTGACCCAGGACGCCGACGCCGTACCGGCGTTCGACGACGACAACCTCGATCGGCTCTGCACCGCGCTCGTCGAACTCGATGCACAGGTCTTCGCTCATCCCGCTCGTCGCGATCTCGCGGCTGACGGCGCGCCACCCGAGGCGGCGGGCTTCACCTTCTCCCGCGATGTACTTCGCAGCCGCACGGCTTGGCAGTTCAGTACGACCGCCGGTCCGCTCGACATTCTGTTCGCCATCGACGGCCCGGGCGGGTACGACACGCTCATCCGGTCCGCGATCCCGGTGCTCGTCGCCGATCGCGAGATATGGGTCGCGTCGTTGGACGATCTGATCGAGTCGAAGGAGACGAGCGCACGGGACAAGGACCTCCGGGCCTTGGGGGAGCTGCGGCGACTCCGCCGGGAGCGGTGACGGCCCGGCTCCCGCTCGGTACGCTGCCGGGCGTGACGCCACCGACCGCAACGCCGCACCGGATCGCCCCCGAACTCGAGGCCGACGCCGAACGGGCGCTCGAGGTCCTGCTGGATCCGAGCCTGGAGCCGATCGTCGACATGGTGCTCTCGAGCCACGGCGACCACTACCAGGCCCGCACCCACGATGGATCGGTCTCGTTCCGACGCACCGAGACCGGATACGAACGCCTGGGCTCCACCGGCGTCGATCCCCTCGCGGACCAGTCGACCGACAAGTTCGCGCCGCTCCCGGAGGAGCGCGCCAACGCCTACCCGCATCGGACCGTCAACGCCTACCCACACGCCTACGACACCATCGCGCAGCTCTTCGACCACCCGTCCGCCCCCGACCTCTGCGTGATCCATTCGGCCGCGCACAACTGGGAGGACCAGGGCGGCCACCGCGGCGAGCACGGATCACTCGGTGTGGTCCAGGCGCGAGCGCCGTTCGTGATCGCCGGGAAGGGTGTGCGCAACGACGGCCTCGTGGCCCGGAGTGCGCGGCTCGTCGACGTCGCGCCGACCGTGCTCCACCTCCTCGGCGCGGCGCCGCGCGACGACGGCACCTACCTGTTCGGTCAGAACGGCGAGGTGCGCCACGACGTGCTCGACGTCGACGGCGGGCGACCGAACCACGTCGTCGGCTTCCTGTTCGACGGCACGAACCCCAACGTCCTCTACGACATGGCCGCCCGCGGCGAGGCGCCCAACGTGGCGCGACTCATGGCGATGGGGACCGCATATCAGCACGGTGCCATGGCCAGCCTCCCGACGATCACCCTCGCCAACCACACCTCGATCATCACCGGTCGGCATCCCGGCCACCACGGCATCCTCAACAACGCGTGGTGGGATCGCGCCGAGGGTCGCCAGATCATCACCAACTCGGCCGCCACCTGGCCCTCGGCGATGGACACGCTCGCGCCCGGCACCGAATCGATCCATACGGCCATCCATCGCACGTGGGACGACGTCTTCACGGCGTCGTGCAACGAGCCGTGCGACGTCGGCGCGAGTTACTCCACGTTCGACTTCTTCCGGCGCGGTGAGATCCCGCCCATCCCCGAGGACCCGATCGGGCTCCCGCACTCCACCGAACGGTTCGTACGCCCGTCGAAGGACTACTCGTGGTCCACCATCGTGGATCACATGGGCGTCGAACAGGCGGTCGGGATCCTGAGCGGCCACTACCGCGACGTGTCCTACCCGCGGCCCCGGTTCCTCTGGGTGAACTTCACCCTCACCGACTCCGCCATGCACGAAGGCGGCCCCCACTCCGAGATCGCCGCGGCGTCGATCCGCGATTCCGATGCGCGCGTCGGGGAGGTGCTGGCCGCGGTCGAACAGGCCGGGATGTTCGACGACACCGCGTTCGTGCTCGTGGCCGACCACGGCATGGAGGAGAACGACCCCGCGATCCGGGGGGACTGGGGTGTGCACCTGAAGGAGTCCGCCCTCACCTTCCGCGACGAGGCCTACGGTCTCCTCTACCCGC